>JARRKO010000038.1:0-17728 GCA_037388025.1 Syntrophobacterales bacterium | reverse complement strand
TGGAAGTCTATCTGGCCCGGCACGCGGAGGCCACCCGCCAGGGCCGGTTCACCAAGTTCGTCCCGGCTTCCGGGAGCGCCACCCGCATGTTCGAAGTGTTGCTGCACTATTTTTTTCATGTCGGGCCGGACTTGAAGATCGCCTTGGCCGCCGAGTTGGAGCAGGGCCTCTCCCGGGCCCAGGAGTTTCTGGTTTTTTTCGAGCGCTTGCCTCAGTTTGCCTTTTCTTCGGAGCTCCAGGCAGTTCTCTCAGCCAACGGCCATAACCTGAGGGACTTGCTGACGGCCGGGCGTTACCGGGAGATTCTGTCTTTTATCCTCACCGAAGCCGGCCTGAACTATGGAGATCTGCCCAAGTCCCTCATTACCTTTCACGCCTATAACACCGAGGGCCGCACTGCCCTGGAAGAGCATTTGGCGGAGGCAGCCGCCTACGTCCGGGACCAGGAGGAGAGATGCCGTCTGCACTTCACCATACTGCCCCGGCATCGGCAGGGCTTTGAGCAGCTTTTAGCCCGAAAACAGCCTGTCCTGGAAGAGCTTTACCGTTGCCGCTTTTCCGTGGATTTTTCTTATCAGCACCCCGGTACCGACACTCTGGCGGTGGACGCCGAGAACCGCCCTTTCCGTGATCGGCACGGCCGGCTGGTGTTCCGGCCCGGAGGCCACGGCGCGCTCTTGGAAAATCTGGGCGAGCTCCAGGGCGATTTAGTTTACATCAAAAATATCGACAACGTGGTCCCGGACCGGTTGAAGGAGCCCACCATCCTGTGGAAGAAAATCCTGGGTGGCTTTCTGGTGGATCTCCAGGAGCAAATTCATCGGCGCCTGAGAATGCTGCAGCAAGACCCTGGCGCGCCGTACCCTTTGGAAGATATCCTGAATTTCGTCCAGGAAAACTTGTCCGTAACCATCCCTCCCGGCATCCGCCGATGGCCGGCGGATTTGGCCCGGGATTTCCTGGTCCGGACCTTGAACCGTCCCTTGCGGGTGTGCGGGGTGGTGCCCAACCAGGGAGAGCCCGGTGGCGCCCCCTTCTGGGTCCAGGAGCCGGATGGTTCCCCATCCCTGCAAATCGTGGAAAAAGCCCAAGTGGACCTGCGGGACCCGCAACAGCAGACCATTTTTAACACCGCCACCCACTTCAACCCCGTGGACCTGGTGTGCGCCCTCCGGGACGTCCAGGGGGTGCCTTTTGACCTGACCCAGTACGTGGACCACGAGGCCGTGTTTATTTCTAGAAAGTCCATGGAGGGGCGGGAACTCAAGGCGCTGGAACTCCCCGGCTTGTGGAACGGGGCCATGGCCCGCTGGCTGACGGTGTTCGTGGAAGTCCCCCTCGCCACCTTTAATCCGGTGAAAACTGTGTTTGACCTGCTTCGGCCGGAGCACCAGCCGGAAAGAAATCTGTGAACACTTCTTAAATATGTCACGCAAGGCACTATTTTCCCTAATATTTTTTATCGCCGGCCTCCTGGGCGGACAGGTCTGGGGCCAGGAGTTTTCCACCTACGGCAACCCCCTGACCCGACTCACCGTCAAGGATATACCCGTGGTGGCCGAAGTGGTGAGCACTCCGCAGAAATGCTATATGGGACTGAGTCACCGCCAAAAACTCCCGGAGGGCCAGGGTATGCTTTTCGTCCTGGGGGCCGCCCGCCGGTATGCTTTCTGTATGCGGGATATGCTCATTTCCATCGACATCATCTGGATCGCCGACGGCAAGGTGGCGGGCCTGCATAAACAGCTTTCCCCCAGTGATGCCGGCGACTTCATTGCCCCGGTGCCGGTGCGCCTGGTCCTGGAAGTGCCGGGAGGCTTTGCCGACCGCCATGGCATCAAAGTGGGAGACCCGGTGGTGTTCCAGCGGGGGGGCTTATAAGGGTCGCTGTCTCACCGGGGCTTGCCCGGCAGACCGCCCCCTGTTTCTTTGAAGCCGTTCCAGTTATACTTTTGATTATCCCTTAGCCCTTGACGATTAAAGTGTGCCATGACCTCTCGACCCAAGAGAACCAAAGGCCCCCAAAAACCTGAAATTCTCGAAGGAGCTCCCTCGAAAAACCTGCTGCTCCACCGGATCATTCTGGTAATCATGGCGTTCACCGCCGGGGCCGCGGTCATGATTATCGAACTGTCCGCCATCCGGGTTTTGGCCCCCTGGTTCGGCAACAGTTTGTATACCTGGACCGGATTGATCGGCGTTATCTTAACCGCCATGAGCGCCGGCTACTATGCCGGGGGTTGGCTGGCTGACAAAAAAACCAGCTATACGGTTCTTTCCCACATTTTGGCGGTGGCCGCGCTGTTTATTTTTGCCATTCCCCTCTTGTCCAATCTGTTGGGGACCCCCCTGGCGAAATATAACGTTATTATGGGCCCGGTGTTCGCCAGTATTCTCATGTTTGCCTTGCCGGGCTGCTTTTTGGGATCGGTTTCGCCGTACATTATTCGTCTGGTCAGTCTCCTGTCGGCGGACAAACATATCGGCTTGTCCGCCGGCACCGTTTATATGGTGTCCACCATCGGCAGCGTTTTGGGGACGTTTGCCGCCGGCTTCTGGCTGATTCCCAGCCTTGATTTGGAAAGCGTTTTTTGGTTCACCGGCATTGCCATAGCCTTGCTGGCCTGCCTCGGATATTTCCTGTCATTTCGCCAACGCGCTGTCTTTGCGGTTCATATCCTCGTGCTGTGCGCGGCCCTGCCTGTGTTGGTCTGGGCCTCCACCCTGACCAAGCCCCCGGCGGAGGCCAATCTTGTTTTCCGAAAAATGAGTTACTATCATCTCATCCGGGTCTATAAAAGAAAGCTCCCTTCCGGCACCAGGATTACCGATTTATACCTGGACACTACCTGGGAGGGCGCCCAGTTCGACAACTCCCCCGCCATTCCTTTTAAATACCTGCGATATTGGCAGCTGGCGCCGTTATTTTCCGGGAAACCGGAGACCGCCCTCTTTTTGGGCGGAGGCGCTTTCAAGGTGCCTCAAGCCTTGCTGGACCATTACCCGCAGGCCCGGGTGGAGGTGGTGGAGATCGACCCCGCGGTGGTGGCGGTGGGCCGGCGTTTTTTCCGGGTCAATAACTACCCGACAATGCGCGTGGTGGTGGCCGACGCCCGGAGATATCTCACCCATACCAACAGAAAATATGATTTGATTTTCGGGGATGTTTATAACGGCTGGCGCTCGATCCCGTCTCATTTGCTGACCAGGGAATTTTTCCAGTCAGTTAAAAATCACCTCACTAAGCGCGGCATCTTCATGATGTCTCTGATCAATACCATTCAAGGTAATGATGCCGCCTTGTTTGCCTCGGTAATAAAAACTATTTCCCGGGTATTTCCCGAAACGCTTGTTTTTGCAGATTATCCCCATAAGTTAACCAAAATCCAGAGTATTATTATCGTTGCCGCCGACTTTGATCTCCAACCGGACTCCGTCTTGGCTTCCCTGCCGCCTGAGGAAAAATCCCTGAAAAAGTTGCTCCTTACCCGTGTCTCACCCCAAACCTAC
Source organism: Syntrophobacterales bacterium (assembly GCA_037388025.1). GTDB lineage: Bacteria > Desulfobacterota > Desulfobaccia > Desulfobaccales > 0-14-0-80-60-11 > JBGSLA01. The sequence goes on along the minus strand of JARRKO010000038.1, from coordinate 14,218 downwards.
AACACCCGGGATGGTTATCTGCTGACGGATCGTTTCAACCCGGTGGAATATCTCGTGGCCCAGACTTTGACGGAATGAAAACAACTCCCGGATTAAATCTGCATCTGCTTGCCAGGCCATGAGCCAACAACTCAGCGACCTTGAAAAACGGGTGATTTTATCCCTGCAGCGTGATCTGGATATCACGGCACGCCCCTTTCAGGAACTGGCCCAACAGGTGGGCGTCACCGAGGAGGAGTTCCTGGCGGCTGTTCGCAGTCTGGTGGGCCAGGGCTATATCCGCCGCTTTGGGGCCACCCTGCGCCATCAGCTTTCCGGCTACGCGGCCAACGCCCTGGTGATCTGGTCCGTGCCTCCGGATGATCTGCCGCGCGTGGGGAAACTGCTTTCCCGGCACCAGGCTGTAACCCACTGCTACCACCGGGAACCGGCCCCGGGCTGGCCCTATAACCTCTATAGCATGCTCCACGGCAAAAACCCGGGGGACATTGAGGTGCTGGCGGCCAACCTGGCGGCGGAGGTCGGTATCCCGGACTATGAAATCCTCTTTTCCGACATGGAATTGAAAAAGACCACCATGCGCTACTTTCGGGAAGAAAGCCCCGACTGAAGTGGCGTGGCAATGTGCCTTAAGGAGTGGTGTTATGCCGAATTTTTCTTCTTCTGCAAGTCTCTACGCCAAAGCCCGGAACCTCATGCCCGGGGGTGTGAACAGCCCGGTCCGGGCCTGGGGCGCCGTGGGCGGCACCCCCCTCCTTATCGCCCGGGGGGAAGGGCCCCGGGTCTATGACCTGGACGGGAACAGCTTCCTCGACTACGTGGCCTCCTGGGGACCCCTGATCCTGGGACACGCCCACCCCCGGGTGGTGGCCGCGGTGCAGGAAGCCGCGGCCCGGGGGACCAGCTTCGGCGCGCCCACTCCTTTAGAGGTGGAGCTGGCGGAGCTTTTATGCCAGGCGGTGCCGTCCCTGGAAATGGTGCGCCTGGTGACCTCCGGCACCGAGGCCTGCATGAGCGCTCTGCGCCTGGCCCGGGCCGCCACGGGCCGCCCCCTGGTCGTCAAATTTGACGGTTGCTATCACGGCCACGCCGACTCTTTCCTGGTTGCCGCCGGCAGCGGGGTGCTGACCCAGGCCATTCCCGGGAGCCCCGGGGTCCCCCAGGAGATCGCCGGCCTCACTCTGTCGCTGCCGTATAACGATCTGGACGCCGCCGGGCAAGCTTTCCAGGCCCATGGCGACCGGATCGCCGCCGTCATCGTGGAGCCGGTGGCGGGCAACATGGGGGTGGTGGAGCCCCGGCCGGACTTTCTCCCGGGCCTGCGCCGCCTCTGCGATGAGCACGGCGGCCTCCTCATCTTCGACGAAGTCATCACCGGTTTTCGGGTGGCCTGGGGCGGCGCCCAGGCGCGCTACGGGGTGAGCCCCGATCTCACCTGCCTGGGAAAAATCATCGGCGGCGGACTCCCCATCGGGGCCTATGGCGGCCGTCGGGATCTCATGGAACAAATGGCCCCGGTGGGTCCCGTGTACCAGGCCGGGACCCTTTCCGGCAATCCGGTGGCGGTGGCCGCCGGTCTGGCCGCCCTCCAGGAGCTTCAGGGGAGCAGCCTCTACGACGACCTGGAGACGATGAGCGCCCGGCTGGCCCAGGAACTCAGCCAGGGCGCGGCTGAGGAAGGTGTGGCGCTTGTGGTCAACCGGGTGGGCTCCATGCTCACGGTATTCTTCACCCCTGGCCCGGTGACCGGGCTGGCAGAGGCCAAGCAAGCGGATGTCCAAGCCTTCGCCCGCTTTTTCCAGGGGATGCTGCACCAAGGGGTTTATCTCCCCCCCTCTCAGTTCGAGGCCTGGTTCGTCTCCGGGGCCCATACCGAGGCGGACCTGGAAATGACGGTGGCTGCGGCCCTTCGGGTGTTTAAGAGAAAATTATAGTGGGAAAACAATAAGTTAATCGGCCAAATAAGGTTTTTCTCCCCCTCCTTTCAGGATTTTACTGATCTCCAAAAGAACGTTGTAATTATAATAAGTTACTCTAATTATTCGACATTTCTTTGAGTTGTATTCCGAACACTTGGGTCGGGAATTGAACAGAAAAATATGGATTTTATGAAAAATTTCCCTTGCCAAGCACAATATTACCTCTTATCATGGTCCAACTGATAATCTTACCCTTCCTTCAACCAGCCCAACCCCGGAAAGGAGGTGAAGAAAGCCAAGTTTTGGCCAGGGGTGGAGAATACCTTTTCATTAACCTTATTATCTGACAAGGGCATTTGGTAACCGGTAACCAACAAAGGAGGGAAAATATGGCATCTAGTGGTGTTCCTGGTAAAGCATGGCGGGTAGTATTTTCAGGTACCGCCATCAACCTCTGCCTGGGCGTCCTGTACGCCTGGTCGGTGTGGAAAAAGAGCTTGGTCGTACCGGCAGGTCCGGACGGCAAGCCTGATTTGTCCTTGGTGGGTACGCCCAACCCGGCGTTTCCTGGATGGGAATACATCGACAACGCCATGGCGTCCACGCCGTTTTCTCTGTGCGTCATTATCTTTGCCTTATTGCTGATTCCTGGTGGGCGTATTCAGGATACCTATGGACCCAAAGTGGGCGCCATCACCGGCGGTCTCTTCCTGGCCGCGGGCTGTATTCTCACCGGGCTTATGAAGAGCTATGCCGGGCTGGTCATCGGTTTCGGAATCGGAGGCGGCATCGGCATGGGTATCGGTTATGCGGCACCGACTCCGGCAGCCCTGAAGTGGTTCGGCCCGCACCAGCGGGGCCTGGTGGCCGGTCTGGTGGTCAGCGGTTACGGCGGTGCAGCCTTGTACATTTCACCATTGGCACGATTATTGATTAACACTACGGGACTCACCGGTAGCTTCGTGATTCTGGGCTTGTGGTTCGGTCTGGTCTGCATTATCGCCGGTGCCATGCTGGCCTGGCCCGAACCTGGCTATGTGCCGCCATCCCCACCGGGGCCGGCCACTGGTGCGGCCAAAGCTGCCACGACCATCGACTGGACACCCTCGGAAGCCCTAAAATCCTGGCAAATTTATGCCCTGATTTTATTGTTCATGGGCACCACCCAGTCCGGTCTGTTGATCATCGCCAACGCCGCCACCATCTTGAAGAAAGCCGCGGCAGGTTCTACCTTCCTGGTGGCTAATGCCTGGATTCTGGCTTCCTACGGCGGTCTGATCAATGCCATTGGACGAATCGCTACTGGTAAGTATTCGGATATCATCGGCCGTGACAACGCCTATACCCTCAACTGCCTGGTATCAGCGTGCTGTCTTTTCTTCCTCCCGTGGATCATCGCCTCGCAGAATATCTTTCTGCTTTTCGTGGCGGCGTTCATCGCTTACTGGCAGTACGGCGGCGGTCTGGCCCTGATGCCCTCTTACACCGCGGACTTCTTTGGCACCAAGAACCTGGGTATGAACTATGGTATCGTGTTCCTGGGCTGGGGTCTCGGGTTCTGGACCACCAAGCTGGGCGGCTATATTGAGGACGCTACCGGCAGCTTAAACTGGGCTTTCTGGATTGCCACCGTAATCCTGATCCTGGCGGTGATCCTGGCCCGGTTCACCAAGCGGCCCATGCACGTCACCGAGTAACTACTTGACTTCGCCCCCGGTGCAGTGAATCTCCGCTAACCTGGGGTCATCACCTGAAAAGGCAGGGATAGCCCCTGCCTTTTCTCTTGTTTAGGGATATTAAGGATAGCATCATGACAGCAGCATTACGCGGTGCCTGGCCGATTCCTTTCATTCTTGACCCCCACCATTTAGGGTTGGATGCCACCATCGCTTTCATCGTTTCCGCCTTGTTAGCGATTATGATTAATGCCGAGGGCCAAGCCTGGGTGTCCACCGTATTGGGGGATGTCCGCGAGGGAGCCAAGGATCGCTTTCATTTTAATGCCTTTTTTCACCTGGACATCACCGGCTGCATCTGTTATCTGGTGGCCGGCTTTGGCTGGCCCAAGTATATGGACATTGATGCCAGCAAATTTAAAAATCCCGAATTCTATATGGTGCTGTCCCGGGCGGCGGGCCCCTTTGCTAATCTTATATTGGCCAGTATCGCCGCTACCCTGGTTTTACTCATGAATTTTCTTCAATTGGACCCCCGGGTCTTTCTCATGGTGGTGGGGGTGAACGTCACTACCGCAGTTTACAGCCTTATTCCCATACCCCCCCTGGCAGCCAGCTCCTTGATAACTGTCTGGATTCCCCAGGACTCGTTCCTGAGAAAATTTCTCTTTTTCGTGGGACCTTTCCTCATCGTGGCCATTTTTCTATTTGAGAGAGTTACTGGGCAGGGCATCATCAGTCCTTATCTCAATCCCCTCGTGTGGAAGCTCACAGGAATCATTGCCAAATAAATTGAGTATGGCAGAGATGGCCCCCTTCGGATGGTCCTCCAGGTGGACATCGCAGTAACTTGTGCCCCCATGATGCCTGGCCCCCAGCGGTTCGCCCGTCAATAGCGAACCTCGGGTTCTTTTCCAAATTTCTGGTCACTCGTGGCAAAAAAACTTTGCTTTTGTCAAATTTTTTGGAAAATCCCATGGACTCAGGGATTAAAAATGTTTATAGTGGTAAACATTAAATCGGCAGAAATGGTTTTTGGTTCCTGCAAGTGGGGGCTTTTCAAGCTCTGGGGGGAGTTAGCCTTCAATTCCAATTTAGACAATTTTCGGATAAACCATGGAGGAATGGGGTCTCTCGAATTTATGACGTAAAGTATTCATTTGCCCTTGCCGAACTTAACATCTGAGGGGGGGCATACTGGAAAGAACCGTCGCAGCCCGTTTGGGTCAAGGGGTACCATGAGAGAGACTCCGCTAATCCTGGTGGTGGATGATGATCCGGGAATCCTGGATTTAGTCCGGGAAATCCTGTCGCCCTCCTATCAGGTTGTCACAGCCGGTAGCGTCAAAGAGGCCCGGAAGCATCTCCGGGAACAAAGTTGCGACCTGGTCCTCACCGATATGGTGATGCCTGAAGCGGGGGGCATGGAGCTGCTCAAGTATCTGCGCCTCCACCACTTCGATATACCTGTCATTGTTTTCACGGGCTACGCCAACTTTCAGGACGCAGTCAATGCGGTCAAGTTGGGGGCCTTCGACTATCTCACCAAGCCCATTCAAATTGAAATCCTGCAGTACGCCATTTCCCGGGCTCTAGAGTTCCGACGGCTGTACAGTCAGCAGAGGGACCTGGAAGTTGTCTTCCGGGGAGCCGAAGCCCTCGGCTGGCAGGCCCTTGATTTGATTTCCGGCACCCAGGAAGCCGCTCTGCTCAACTCTTTGCGGGAATCCTGGGCTGATACCGCCACCTTGCCAGAGGCGGCTCAGCGCTTCCTGGATGGCATCGAGCAACTTCTGGGCGCCACCCGCACCTCCATCTTTCTCTATGACAGTGAGCGGGACAATTTCTCCGGTCTGGTGGCCAAGGGTCCCGAGGCCACGGCCCGCCTGGCTGCCAGCGTGCCTGCCCCTAACTGCCTCATGGGCTACGTGGCCAACCAGAAGCGGCCCCTGCTGGTTGTGGACCTGGAGCTGGATCAACGGGTGGCCCTCTGGATTCGCCGGTTTCCCTACCTGAGCCAGAGTTTCATCATCATTCCCCTCATCGGCTCCAAATTTTGGGGGGTGCTTAATGTGACCGACCGAGAGGACAACCTCCCCTTCACCTCCAGAGATCTTTTTTTGGCCTGGCTTTCCGGAAGCCTTCTGGTGGAGATTCTCGAAGCCAAGAAGGGTATAGGGGAAGTGGAACCCATCCCTCCCCTCGGCGCCATTCTCCAGGAGCATTTTTCCCAGGGCGTGGCCCTGGTGGATCGGAACCTGCGGATCATCCAGGCCAACAGCGCCCTGGTCAAGCTTCTGCGAGCCAAGGGTGAAGTAGTGGGCCGAGATATTGCTACTCTTCTCGGACTTTCACCCGAGGAACGCCAGAATTTGAAGAGTACTTTGTCTTGGGTGGCGGAAAATCAAGAGGCCCGAGAGCTGCCCACCTTAAAATGCTCCCTGGGAGAGGGCAGAACCCATTTCCTGGGAGTTAAACTTATTCCTTGCCTTCAGTCACAAGCTTCCAGCCATGGCATTCTTGTCGTGGAAGACCTGAGTGAACTGGAGAAGCTCAAACAAAGGCTCCACCTTTATGAGCATCTGGCCATCATGGGAAAGCTGAGTCTCTGTGTGGCTCACGAACTCAACAACCCCTTGGACGGGGTCTACCGCTTTGTGTCTTTGGCTCAAAAGAAAAAGGACGATCCCCAGGAAGTGGGCCGCTACCTGGATGAAGCCCAGAAGGGCCTCCATAAAATGTCCATGACCATCCGGTCGCTGTTGACCTCCGCCAATCCCCTCAAGGCCCCTCCCAAAACCGACAGTTTGCTGAACCTCCTCCAGGAGGCGGTCAAGATCATGATGTTCCAGGCCAGTGATCAGAGGGTCCAGGTGAGTCTCCACACTCCCAAAAATTTGAACCAGGTGCCCATAGAGGGAGACCTCTATCACGTTTTCATCAATATCATCAAAAACGCCTTGCAGGCCATGCCCCAGGGAGGCAACCTCAAGGTGGATGGGGATATCGGCTCCCAGGATATTGCCATCCACTTCCAGGATACCGGCTCGGGTCTTACCCATGAAGAATTGGGCCAGATCTTTCAGCCGTTCTATTCCACCAAAGAAGGCACTCAGGGACTGGGCCTAGGACTGCCCATTTGCCGCAAAATCCTGGAAAGATACGCCGGGCAGCTTATTGTGGAGAGTCAACCCGGAAAGGGTACCAAGGTAACCATTCTCTTGCCCAAATCAGGCCTGGGAGAAATCCTTGTCAATTAAAGACATTCTCATCGTGGACGATGACTCCCTGGTTTGTGAGTCCTTGCGGGAAATGCTGACCCTGGAGGGCTACAAGGTGGATACCGCCTTAAACGCCACCAACGCCCTGGGAAAGATGAAGGAAACCAGGTTCCCCCTTATCCTTTCCGACATCCAAATGCCCGGCATGAACGGCCTTGATCTCTTAAAAGAAATCAAAGGCCTGAATTCCGAATCTTTGGTGGTCTTTATCACCGGTCACGGCCACATCGACGGCGCGGTGGAGGCCATCAAGCTCGGCGCTTATGACTACATCACCAAACCCATTGATGACTTGCGCCTCAAGATTACCATCCAGCGGGCCTTGGAGCAGTCAAAACTCTTGGCCTCTTATGAGTCCTTGAAGAAATGCCTGAAACCTTGGCACCTCCAGGACACCCTGCTCTTTCGCGACCGCAAGATGGAACAGCTCATGGAGCTGGTCCATACCATCGCCGACACCCAGGCCACTGTTCTCATCACCGGCGAGTCCGGCACCGGGAAAAGTATTCTGGCCCAATATGTTCACAAGCAATCCTCCCGCCGCCAGAAACCTTTTATCAAAATCAGCTGCGGTTCTCTATCCGAGACCCTCTTGGAAAGCGAGCTTTTCGGGCACGTCCGGGGAGCTTTTACCGGGGCCATCCGGGATAAAAAAGGCAAATTCGAATACGCCCATGGTGGCACCGTTTTTCTTGATGACATCAATTCCGCTTCCCCCAATCTCCAGGTAAAACTTTTACGAGTCCTGCAGGAAAAGACCATCGAGCGGGTGGGCGGCAACACTCCCATCCGCACGGACGTGCGCGTTATTACCGCCACCAACACCTCTTTGAAGGAAGAAGTGGACAAGCACAACTTCCGGGAAGACCTCTACTACCGCATCAACGTGGTCTCCTTGAATATCCCACCCCTGAGGGAGCGCCTGTCCGACATCGCCCCCCTGGCGGAGCACTTCATCAAGCAGTTCAATCAGGTGCACAAACGAAAGATCCGGGGCATCTCCAAAAACGCCCTGCAAATCTGCCTCCGCTGTGCCTGGCCGGGAAACGTCCGCGAGCTGGAAAATGTCGTTGAGCAAGCAGTGATTCTGGCCCCCGGAGAGTACATTGTGCCGGAGAGCCTGCCGAATTATCTCCGGGAGGCTGGCTCCGCGGCCAGCGTGGCGGTCAAAGACCTGACCCTGGACGAAGCCATGGCTATCTCGGAAAAGCAGTTCCTCTTGGAAATCCTGGAACGGTTTAAGTGGAACCGCAAGATGTCCGCCCAGGCCTTGGGCATTAGCCGGACCACCCTCTTTAACAAAATGCGGCGGTTTAATCTCTTCGAAGCCCGCCGGCAAGCCACGCTACGAAAAACTCCTGCCAAGGCTGCGGCCCACAAAATCTCAGCCCACTGAACCTGCCCTATTCCTTCACTCCCTGACGTGATAAAATCCCTGCATGACCGCTGAAAAGAGGCAGCTTCTGCCAATTTTTCTGAATGAATGGCAACTTTTCGCAGGAGCAATTCTCGAAACTCACACCTTGAACCTTGAACTTTGAACTTTGAATTTTGAACTTTGAATTTTGGGAGAACACCATGCCCTATGACTACGACACCTTGGCCCGCTGGGACCGGGAGCACCTCTGGCACCCCTTCACCCAAATGCAAGGCTTTGTGGCCGAGGACTTGCTGATCATTACCCGGGGAGAGGGCCCCTACCTTTACGACCTGCAAGGCCGGCGCTACTTGGACGGGGGGTCCTCCCTGTGGTGCAATGTTCATGGCCACCGTCGGCCGGAATTGGATCAGGCCCTGGCGGCGCAGTTGGAGAACCTGGCCCACAGCACCCTCCTGGGCCTGGCTCATCCCCCGGCCATCGACCTGGCCCGGCGGCTGGCGGCCCTCTTCCCCCCGGATCTCACCAAGGTATTCTTTTCCGACGACGGCTCCACCGCGGTGGAAGTGGCCTTGAAGATGGCCTACCAGTATTGGCAGCTTAGGGGGCGTTGGGAGAAGCGGCGTTTCCTCAAGCTCAAGGAGGGTTACCACGGGGACACTCTGGGAGCGGTGTCTGTGGGGGGTATCGACCTCTTTCATGAAACCTACCGCCCCCTCCTGTTCGACACCCTCACCGCACCGGCCCCCTATTGCTACCGCTGCCCGGACCGGGAGGACTGCCGGGAGCAATGCCTGGAAGAATTTAATCGTTTGGTGGAACAGCACCACCAGGAGTTGGCCGCGGTGATCCTCGAGCCCCTGATGCAGGGGGCCGGGGGCATGATCCCGCAACCGCCGGGATATCTGGCCAGGGTGCGGGAAATCACCCAGATGAATAATGTCCTGCTCATCGCCGACGAAGTGGCCACGGGCTTCGGCCGCACCGGCACCATGTTCGCCTGCGAGCAGGAAGGGGTGGGACCGGATATTATGTGTCTGTCCAAGGGCATCACCGGGGGGTATTTGCCCCTGGCTGCCACTCTGACCACGGACGAAATTTACCAGGCTTTTTTAGGGGAATTTCAAGAATTCAAGACCTTCTTCCACGGCCACACTTACACCGGTAACCCCCTGGCCGCGGCGGTGGCCATCGCCAGCCTCGAGGTCTTCGAAAAAGACCGGGTCCTGGAAAATTTGGCCCCCAAAATTGCCTTATTAGAGGAACATCTCGGTGAGATGGCGGCTCATCCCCATGTGGGAGATGTGCGTCAGCGCGGCTTTATGGTGGGGATTGAACTGGTGGCGGATAAGGCGACCCAAAAACCCTTTCCCGTGGCCCGGCGCACCGCGCATCGGGTGATTCTTGAGGCCAGGAAGCTCGGAGCCATTATCCGGCCCCTGGGGGACGTCCTCATCCTCATGCCGCCTCTGTGCATCACCGCAGACGAACTGGACACCCTCTGCCGCCTCACCTTTGATGCCATCCAGCGGGGAACCGCCACCTAATCGCCACCTAATACCACCTAGAATAAAATTAATTGTAGGGGCGCCATTCATGGCGCCCTCAAGGCCGTGTCAAATAAGGCCCTTACAGTGCAGGCATTAATCAAAACTGCAATACCAGGATTTTTCGCAGGGTGGGCACTGCCCACCAATTTTTCTAACCCGGATAATTCTCATGCTGCCAAGAACTAGGTGGCACAGGTTTTCAACCTGTGCCGGCGCAGAGCCTCCAGACAGAAAACTCCTTTCCTAGGCAACTTGACGCTTACATTAAGAGTAAAGCTCTGGTGGCACAGGCGTCTCGCCTATGCTGTTGCAGGCTTAGCCTCGCGGCTACATCTTTCTGATCAAGATTTTCCATCTGTTCCTCACTTCTCGGCCGTTACCCGGCTGAAGGTCCCCTGGCCATTGACATTGAGATTCTCAATCACCACCTGCGTCGCCTTCTGGTCCGGCCCCACCCAAAAGGTCACCCCGCTCAAGCCGCCGGCCGATTCCCCCACCGGCTGATAGATGAAGACATCGCGGTCAAAATGCTTTAAATCAAAGGAGGTCTTCTTCGGCCCCAAGCGGAGAACCAGGGCGCCCTTTGGGGCCGCGATCTCAATATTACCGAAATACGTGTTGTGATAGGTCCCTACATAAGCGTCAGTAGGCAAGGCTGGCGATGCCTGGGCGGGAGGCTTGGAATAGTCGGTGTCATAGCCATAGGAATCTTTCACGGACTGCGCGAACATCTGGTTCGCCAGCTTGATCCAGTCCTGCGTTAGTTCTCCCTTCAGTAAAAGCTCGTAGAAGCTCCTGGTCATCCCTTCGGGAATGCCGGTGGGCGCCCCGTTGGAGAGGACGGCAATGCCGAGGTCCTCGGCCGGGAGCAACTTCACTTCAGTGCGCACCCCGATATAGAAAGCCCCGGAGTGGCTCCAAAAGAGCCGGCCCTGGTCGTCGTGGCCCACATTCCAGCCCAGCCCGTAGAGGGAGGCCCGCTTCGTCTTGGGATTGAAGCCGCTGATCATCTGGGGACGATGGGTCTCCGCCAGGGCCTCGGCCGCAATGATTTGCTTGCCGTTGAACTTACCCCCGGCGAGTTGCAGCCGCATCCACTGAGCCAGGTCGCGGGGCGTGGAGCAGACCCCCCCGGCCGGAGACTGGGCCTGGGGATTGCGGACATACTTGGGGACCCATTTGCCCTCCACCTGGACATGTATGAGGGCGCGGTTCTTGGCCGCTTTAAAGTCTTTATAGCGCGAACTCGAAGACTTCATGCCCAGGGGTTTGTAGAGCTTGTCCGCCACCAGCTCCTCCCAGGATTTCCCTGCGGCTTTGGCCGCGGCCACCGCCGCGGTGGTAAAACCAAAGTTGGTGTAGGCGTAATGGGAACGAAAGCTGCTGGCCGGTTTCAAGAAGCGCAACCGGTACAGAATCTCCCCCTGCGTATAGCCCATATCTTCCAGCAGGTCGCCGGCCGCACCCGGCAGGCCGCTGCGGTGACAGAGCATGTCGCGCAGGGTTACCTGCTCCGTCACCCACGGGGCGTACAGACGAAAGTCCGGGTAGTGTTTGATCACCGGATCGTCCCAGTTGATGACGCCCTCCCCCACCAGGGCCGCCATCACCGTGGAGGTCATGGGCTTGGACACCGACGCCAGCTGGAAGACCGTATCCCCGGTGATGGGTGTGTCGGTGCCCGCCTTCCGCACGCCGAAGCCCTTGAGATAGACTACCTTGTCCTTATAGACGACCACGATGGCCATACCCGGCACACCCGTCTGTTTCAAGGTCTGTTCCGCCAGTTTCGTCAGTTTGGGAAAGACCGCCTCGACTTTTGCTTGCGTCACCTCCGACGCCGAAGCCGCCTGCATGGTCAATGGAAACAGACAAAGAACTGCCGCCACAACGCGCCACCTAACGGCTTTCATCGCATCTTTCCCCCTTTCGCCGAGGATCATTAAATTTCTTTAAATATAAGCACGAGGAGGGAAAAGAAATGACCCTTTGAAAAAAAGGTGGGTAACTTTCGTTTCTGATAGAGGCTATTGTAAAACCAGTTTTTCTGTCATCCTGAGCGAAGCGCAGGATCTATAAGTAATTGAAAAGAAAAGATTTATCTCTACACCCAGGCTTCCCCTAGGGTGGGCACTGCCCACCATGAGTCTCTGGACAGAAAACCCATTTCCTATGCAACTTGACCCTTCCATAAAAGGTAAGGCTTTGGTGGCACAGGTTTCCAGCCTGTGCTGGCGTACCTGACACTAGCTGAATTTCTTCAGTGGCGGGGGATTACTCGAGCGTGTCCTTCATGAACAAAAGAAAAGGGTCCAGGGGCGCCAGGCGCCCCTGGGGATGGATTGCCTGTCGTGACCAGCCGTCTGCCGCGTGGCTATTTAAACAACTCGGTATCAATAAATTCCGAATCGACGAGAGACCAGAAGTCCACGGCCAAGCCTGCTTCCACATAAGAATAAGGCAACCAGCCGTAACCCGCCGCGCCCCATGCCGTACCCCAGGAGTTTCGGATCATAAGCGCCCCGGTGTCCTTGCCGATTTTCTTCTTATCGTCATAGCCCACCGCGACCACGGCGTGGCCGCCCTCCAGGGAATCTCCCGAACCCGGAAAGGGGATCTCCCCCTTGCCGTCGCCCACCGGAGGTATGGAACTGTACACGGAAAAGCCGAACATGGCGGGCAGCGCCGCGGCCAGATTCTTCTTGACCGCGGCCAGAGTCTTATCGGTGCTTTGACCCGGAGGATCAAGCCGGTAATACTTCGTGGTCTGGTAACTTTGGGCAAACGCGTAACAGAAGGCCGGCGGCTCTAATTCAAAGTCCTCCACCTTATAAGGCCAGTAGGCCTCGGGCGGCACGCCGAACAGCACCATGGCCTTCATGGTGGTGCGCAAATACGCCCCTTGGTCGCCGGTCCAACCGAGGAGATTCCGGCTCACCTTGTAGAGAAAGAGGCGGGAAGCGTCCAGATGCTTGCCAAAGGCCCGTCGCTGATAATATTCCAAAAGCCCCACCCCGGCGTTGGCCGTGCAGGAGCCCAGGTCTCCCTGGTCCTCGATGGGCGAACACCAGGGGCGCAGATCCACCGCGGCGGGGATCACCTTTTTCTTGATTTTCTTGGATTTTTCCCGAATTTCCTGAACCTTGGGGGATTCCACCTGAAAATCCCGAAAATCAGGCAGATCCCGCTCCCAACCCATGCCCTTGAACGTTTCCATGTCCCTCTCCTTTTCAGGATAATTTTTGGTTGCGGACTAGATTTTTTCCACCACAGTTATTTATGAGCCTAAAAGCTGAGCCGTAAAGCCCAAACAAGACTGGCGGCACAGGTTTTTAACCTGTGCTTGGTGTGAATGTGCCGTTTAGAGGAGCCTGGATTACGAACCGTGGTACCGGGTGACAATGCCTTCCACTTTTTGGGGATTCCGCAAAGCCAACGTGCAGATACTCACCGCGTCGGCGCCCAGGTCCAGGTAGCGCTGCACGCCTTCCTGGCTGGTAACGCCGCAGCCCATAATAATGGGCAGGCTTACCAAGGGCCGGAGGCCTTTGTTGTACTGGTAGGCTTGGGTCCAGGCCGGGCCGCCGGACACCGCGCCGCCGCCGACGTGGGCCAGGGGTGAAGGGGGGAAGCGGCCCGGGGGGAAGACCAGTTCATAGGGGATGGTGTTCACCGCGTGGAGGGCCCCCACCCCTACCCTCTCCAATTCCTGGGCGAATTCATAGGGGTGGACGACGCTGAGCTTGGCGATGATAAAGAGGTCGGGGTGCGCCGCTTTCAGAGCCTGGGCACAGGCCAGGCCGTCGTTCACATTGCAGGCAATGTCTTCCGGCACATTAGGACAGGAAAAGTTGAGCTCCAGGGCCCAAAAGGCCTCCCCCACGTGCCGCCGATAAAGCGCCACGGCTTCCAAGTTTTCTTGCACCGCGATTTCGGCACCCTTGGTGAACTCGGGCCAAAAATTGGGAATGACCTGAAACCCCTCCCGGCAGGCCGCGCCGATCTTGGGGGCCACCTTGTCCACCCCCTCGTTGGTGAGGCCATAGGCGTTCAGCATGCCACCCTGCGGCAGCCGCCGGATATACTTCCAGGTAAGGGGGTTGGCGGGCAAAAAATAACCTCGGCGGGGAAAACGGGTGGCCGATTTGGTAAGAACCGTGATGCCGGTCTCCTTGACAGCCCGCAGCAAACGACGGTAGCTCGGCCACAGGGTGTAGGGAAAGATCCCCCGCCCGTCCGGCCCCAGGGCGGTGGACAGGACTAAGGTGGAAATGCGCCGGTGTCCGATGGTGATCATGATTAAAAGGTCATTTTGGGGGGAGGGCCAGGGACCTGAGGCCCCTGCCCTCCCCCCAAGCCCCCCTCCCAATCCGCTGAGTGTGGCTGGCAAGGCGGGGCCTTAAGCCCCGACTTG
>JARRKO010000037.1:85425-126833 GCA_037388025.1 Syntrophobacterales bacterium | reverse complement strand
TGCTCTGCGCTAAATCCGGTAATTTCTTCGGCGGCAGGATTGCAAGTGGTGATGCGCCCTTGTTTATCCATAGTGATAACCCCCGCCGGGGCCTTCTGGATAATGAAATGGGACCAGTCCTGTGAATTTGGCAGCGTTGTGGCCTTCTTCTCAAGCATCCTCTCTTCTAACTCCTTGAAAAATAATAAACATTATCCTTTTCCAAGCTGACTTCTCTATGATGAGCCCACGGGATATTTAAAGTGCAACCAAGCACAAACCATTTGTTGCCCACCATGGATGTCTGCTATAGAACTTGCCGGTAAACTTTAGGGGTTGCTCTTGGCTGCTGATTTGCCCTCTATCTTTGCGCAAAAACCTGTGGACCTTCACTAGGCGCTTTGAATGGTGCAGTTTTTTTCTGTTCACGGCGGCAAAGAGGTTTGCGCGCCGGACGTGCGAACTTTGTATCGCGCGACGGTGCCGCTTTTTTATAATCAAAACCGCTCAGTCTGCAACGCTTCACCTTGGTGTGGAGGACACGCTCGATGCTGCGAACCATATCCTCATCTTCAGAGGTAATAAAAGTGAAGGCATCACCGGTCCTAGCATTGCGGCCAGTGCGTCCGATCCTGTGCGTATAGGCATCAGCAGTATCCGGCATGTCGTAGTTGATCACATGGGAAATTTGGATGACATCGATCCCGCGTGCGGCAACGTCAGTCGCCACCAGGATCTGGAAGGTGCCATTGCGGAACCCGTTCATCACAGCCTGTCGCCGCGCCTGTGAGAGGTTTCCCTGCAACGATGCGGCTCGATAACCGGCCCTCTCCAGTTGTTCTCCCAGGCGCTTGGCCCGATGTTTGGTACGCGTAAAGATCAGAACCGACTCAGTATCGGTATGGCGCAATAGTTCGAGGAGTAGCGGGGTCTTGAGGTGCTGATCGACCGGATAGAGCATATGAGAGACACTACTTGGCGGTCCGGTGGTATTAACCTGAACCTTAATGGGTGCTCGCAGTACTTCGTGGGTCAGATGAAGAATATCATCAGGCATGGTTGCCGAGAACAAAAGCGTTTGTCGTTTTGCCGGTACGTGCCTGATGATCTTTCTTATATCGGGCAGAAATCCCATGTCGAGCATCCGGTCTGACTCGTCGAGTACGAGCACTTCCAGATACGACAAGTCGATGGTGCCCTGATCGATGTGGTCAAGCAGGCGGCCGGGACAGGCAACTACAATCTCGGCGCCCCGTTTCAGCTTGGCCACCTGAGGATTGAAACCAACTCCTCCATAAACAGTAACGCTCTTGAGTCCGGTCCGGCGTCCCAGTCTGCCAATTTCCTCGTGGATTTGCTCGGCCAGTTCCCGGGTGGGGGCAATAACCAGAGCCCTGACGCGCTTGCGCCCGCCTTGCATCAGGCGATGGAGGATTGGCAGCACAAAGGCTGCGGTCTTCCCGGTGCCGGTATGGGCAAGGCCTACGATGTCGTGCCCTTGCATGACAAGCGGGATTGCCTTTGCCTGTATCGGAGTGGGCGTTGTATAGCATGCCGCAACAACGCCGGCCGAGACCTTGTGGTGAAAACCAAATGTATTCAATTCCATAAACTCCTTGTTTTTATCCTGTTAGAGCCGTTGTGACCCTAAATTTTCTCATAAAAAATTGTTTCTGGGGTAAGCAAGACAGACAGCCGCATCCCAGGAATATGCACCCTCTTGATTTGGATCAGGTCAAGGCGTGGTATAATCTTATGTTTCTGTCTTATGACGGACTTCGGATTGCCAACGATAAATAATTAAGAATAAATAAGGCTTGACAAAAGGAACCCACATAGAAGCAGGTATCTGAACCGCCCGGTGTGCAGGGAATTTGAAAACTTTATCCTTGATCGGCCTAATATTGCACTAACCTGGCCTCAGGATGCCAATGGTTTTTGACGCTCAACCGTCTGGCCGCTCGCCAATAATCCTTGATTTCTTCCTCGCTGAGAGCCTCTGCGCCATAACCCGCTTGCCTCACTTCGTCCAAAATCTCAAAGGGCACCTGTAATTCACCAGGAGGAAGGTCACCAGCTGCGTGGAACTCCCCACGGATCACCACCACCGGCTTCCCATAATTTTGCCCTACCCCAGTCCAGGTTATGGTGACCGGATAGCTGATGCAGCCGTTTCTATCTAAGGTCTTGCAGTAACTATCAAATTCCGAAAATATCACTTTGACATTTTTCCGTTTCAATTACGGTCTCCTCTGCGGCGGGATTCTCCCCAAGGCCTCATCGGCAGTTACGACCACGGCCGGGAAAGAAAGATTTTGACTTCGGCCTATCTTCCCGAACCGCCAAAAGCTGCCCATTTATAATCCGGCCGTTGAAAATGGAAAGGGCTTTCCGGGACTCTGCTAAGCTTTCCATCTGGACAAAACCGAAACCACAGGGCTGTTCGTTATGCAGGTAGGGTATAATCTTGGCTGAAGCTACTTGGCCGGCTTCGGAAAAAAAGGGTTTGCAGCTGTGCTTCGGTCATTTCGCAGGGAAGGTTAGCTACGGATAATCTTTTACTCCAAATTTTCTCGGTGACAGTTTTATCGGGAGGCATTTAGCCTGGCTTCCTCCTGTAGATGCTGTGCCCTCTGAACCTTTAATTCTCTTCTTGGCCTTCCTCTGGCATCTTGGCCGCCGACGGTGTCAAGGTTTTACCCTGTCGGCGCCTCATTTTTTCCTCTTGTTTTTCCTTCCGGGCTAATTCCTTCACCCGCTTTTTCCACGTATGATGATTTCGTGCCAAGGGTTCTCCTCCAGATAATTCAAGACGGCGGAACCACGCATTTGTTAAACCACGATGGTCCGCCGGCTAGACGATAGAGGCTTACAGTTTAACCACGTTCTGGGCCCAAAGGCCTTTTTGACCTTGGCTTACCTCGAACTCCACTTCCTGGTCTTCTGCCAGGGACTTGAAGCCCTCACCCAAGATGACGCTGTGATGAACAAAAACATCCGGACCGTTCTCCCGGGTAATAAATCCGTAAAAAATCGGTCGGGAATTAGCATCCCCGTCCGATTCTTGTCCAGGACCTGTAGCCCTGATTTCATTCTGACATGCTAAACTTAAGAATATTTTACAAAAAGATTATTTAATGTCAATCTAATTATAATATCTGTCCACAGCCGCTTATAATCTCTTAATAAATGACTTAGGTGCAAGAAGTAGGATATACTTAACATAATTTATATAAAGTTGAGAGGGGTACTCAATGCGCAAGTATATTATCGGTCATAGCCCTCATAAAGTCTCAGATACCGAGCGGGGCTGGCTGGACCTTGAACCCTTGGCACAGGTCGAAATCACGTCCGAAGATGTCGACTACTCGATTGAATCGGCACTGATTCCGGGTACAGGCCCAGGCTGGCGGGCGGCGCAGCCTGGGGAGCAGACGATTCGCCTCCTGTTTGATGAACCGCTGAAGCTTAGACGGATCCATTTAGTGTTCCATGAAGATGAACAGGAGCGCACGCAGGAGTTCGTTTTACGGTGCTCATCAGACAGAGGTCAGACGTATCGGGAGATTGTACGTCAGCAGTATAACTTTAGTCCGCCCGAGGCGACACGTGAGGTCGAAGACTATACCATCGATCTCGACGGGATAACGACTCTCGAATTGAAGATAATCCCGGATATAAGCGGTGGCAGTGCCCGTGCCTCGCTGGCGGAACTGCGCGTTGCCTAATTATTCAGACTGACTTCGGTTATTATGACAAGGGGTTGCACTTTTACAGATCGCTGCCGCCTAAGGCGTCGGATCAAAGGAGAAGTGAGATGGGCGAACAGGAAGCCAAAAAAGAAATAGCCCAAGCAAAAACGGAACTTCTGGAAGCAAAAGCCAAGCTAAAAGAATTAAACGATAAATTAATTGAACTCTCGGACGTGATGGAAAAAATTGAAGCAGCGCAGGACCGACTGGAAAAAGTAGAAAACAAACTTCTAAAAGAATTTACCAAAGAATCGTTTTTCGACCGCATCGATAATGAAAAACATTAGAAGGGAACGAAAGCAACATAACCCTGGCCGGGCATTCACTATCATCAATCCTGGATAACGCTGGGAGAAGAGGGTTCCAGGCGGACTTCCGCTAATTCGCCCTGGATCGCCGCTCCACCTGGGCATTGCGCCGCGGAAACCTCTATCTGCCGCTCCTTCATGATGGCCAGAGCTTTTTCCCGCACAATCCGCCTCATATTGAAGAGATCCTCGCCCATGGCGCAGGTCACGATGTATTCAACGAATCTAGTCGGGTTGTGCCTCAACATCCCGATCATCTGGGTCCAAAACTGACGCCGGTATGACGTTCGGACTCCTTGCCACCAGATGATCTTGACTAAGGCCTTGAGTTCGATAAATTTCCTCCGCCAAGTCATACCCTTGTCAAAGATCCGGTCCTTGGGGGCCGGGCCCTCAGCCGGGGTTGCCGGTGGCCGGCGGGCCGGCCGCATGGCCAGGTAGTAGCGATAGCCCATATCCGGGCGCAGCCGCCCTTCTCTCTCAAGGCGATGCCATAGGCTGGTATGCGGGGCGGCCTGGAGGACGCCAAGCATGGCCATCGGGATGGCGGTCTGTTCCATGAACGCGCAAATCCGCTCGCCAGCCCCTTTCGTTTCCCCGTCCAGGCCGATGATGAAACTGCCTATGACCCCCATGCCATTCTGCTTGAGGTTGCAGAGCGATTCAATGAGAGGATTCTTGATGTTGTGATATTTATGGCTGGCTTGTAGCACATTTTCATCCGGGGACTCGATCCCGATAAAAACTTTATCCAGGTTGGCCGCGGTCATGAGGTTTATCATCTCCAGATCTTGCCCCAGATTCACCGAGGCCTGGGTCAAGAAGTTGAAGGGTTCACCCCGACTCCTCAACCAGGGGGTGAGTTCTTGCAGGAGGGCCTGGGCGTGCTTCTTACTGCCGATGAAGTTGTCATCGCAGATGAACACGGAACCTCTGGCCCCAAGCCGGTAAAGGGTTTCCAATTCGGCGATGGCCTGCTTCGGGGTCTTGTAACGGGGTATGCGTCCAAAAAGATGCACCACATCGCAAAACTCGCAATCGAATGGGCATCCCCGGGAAGTCTGAATCGTAACGGTGGCGTAATCCTTCAGCCGCAACAGATCAAACCGCGGGATCGGCGAGGTCGTTAGGTCAGGCTTCTCGTGGTTCTCGATTATTCCGGTCTTTCCGTCTCTTATCGCCTCCAGCAGCAAAGGAATTGTATTTTCGCCCTCGCCTCGCACCACAAAATCACAACCGGCCTCGACAACGGCCTCAGGGAGTGAGGTAGGGTAAGGTCCTCCGGCTACGACGGTTTTCCCTCGGCGCTTGGCTTCTCTCACCAGGGCCAACAAGCCAGCCCTCTGAATATACATGGCCGATATCAAGATCAGATCGGCCCACTGCCAATCTTCCTCCGTCAGACTTCGGGTATTGAGATCAACCAGACGCAGTTCCCATTCGGCGGGCAACAAGGCTGCCACCGTTATCAAACCCAGCGGGGGGTTAACAGTTTTATTGCCCCGGAGCCGGCAAGATTTTTGGAAACTCCAAAAGGAAAAGGGAAATTCAGGACATACCAACAACCCCCGCATAGCAGAAAAAGTCCTCCTCAATAATCGATATTATGTGGCAACCAAGGCATGAAGCGCCTTAACTCGTTGATTGGAATCCTTTCCGAACTCCATAATCATACTCTGTAAAAAGTAACCCCCCTGAAAAGCATGATAACACAGAAGCTATTTAAAGACCTATATTTCCCTGATCTTGGACACTTCCGGCTAAAGGACAGTCCCTCTTTGATTTGCTCTCTTATCTGACAGCGCCTGCATTTCAGTAATAAGAGGTGAAATAGAATAGCGGCTAACTTGCCATCCCCCGCAGTTATCACCTCTCCTTGAAAAACTGCCGAGATGGTGTCCATATCGAAATGGGTTGTTTAGGGTGGGTGAAATTTCAGGTGCCAGGGGAAGAGAGCCAAAGAAAGTCTGGGGCATTCAGGAAAATCTTTTGACCTTAAAAAAATTGATATTCTCTGATTATGTTGAATTCTCAGCGACTTGATAAGTTTCTAAGAAGAGCAGTTAACCGCAAGGCTCTCTATTTTCTGGATAAATTAGTTGACATTTTTTCAAAAGATAGTTCCGCAACTTAATTATTGATTCTTATACTTTTAACCTAAGCCCTCTAAGTTAGTAATAATGCAAATTAATCCAATTACTATGGATATTACAAATGGGCCTCATCCAATAATAACGATGCCAAGATACCCATCTACAGTAACTGCGTCTCCAGTGTGAATGAGGGAGGTGGCATTCGGGACGCCGGTGACGCAGGGAATGCCGTATTCCCGGGCGATGATAGAGCCGTGGATCAGCATGCCGCCCCGCCGCTCCACAATACCTGCGGCCAAGGGTGCCACAAAGGTCATGCTCGGGTCCAGGGAGTCGACAACCAGAATGTCCCCGGCCTTAAAGTGAAAGAGTTCTGAGGATTCCAGCACTACCAGGGCCGGGCCTTGGGCTAGGCCGGGACTGGCCGGCTGACCAACCATCTGCCTGGCTTGGGGATGAGTAAAACCCTTCCAGACCTGTCCAGATTCCCCTGGTGGTGGCTTTTCCTCAAGTTCTGCCAGGATCTCCCTTACCTCAGTGGGAAGGTTATCTGAAAGAGGACTGGAAGCATCACTCTGCTCCCTTCTCCGTCGGTACTCCTCCACCGCCTTGAGGAACTGCCCTGTGATTTTCCCCAAATGCAGGTTGTCATCATCCCGAAGGCGGTAACTGGCCCGGGCTAAGTCCAGGTACTCGGCCATTTCCGTCCTTTTGGATCTGGAAAAGCGAGAGAGAAAATTTTCTTTTAAAGATTCCACTGCTGCGGAGGTAAATTGCTCCACTCGAGGAGGCTTGGCTGCCATCATTTGGATCAAGCTGGCCAGCGCCTCCGGCCCTTGGGGACAGGCCGCGGTGCCACAAAAGAGATCGCCAAATTCCCGGAGAAAGGATTGCC
Organism: Syntrophobacterales bacterium; assembly: GCA_037388025.1. Taxonomy (GTDB): domain Bacteria; phylum Desulfobacterota; class Desulfobaccia; order Desulfobaccales; family 0-14-0-80-60-11; genus JBGSLA01. The sequence goes on along the minus strand of JARRKO010000037.1, from coordinate 119,806 downwards.
AGACCTGATTTAGCTCTTGATTTTTCACCATCCCGGTGCGCAACTCTTCCAGCAGCTCCGGCTGCTCTTTGACCTTTGCGGCCATGTCCATCAGGAGCTGGTTGCGTTTCAAGCTGAGCATGCCGGAAACTCCCAAGAGGTTGAGGAATTCGTACGGATCTGCAGGCTTCACCGCATCGTTATAAACCATGCCGAAGAGCCGGATGCCGTGGGCCAGGGGAATAAAGTCATCCCAATACACCCCTTTCCAGTGCCGATAGATTTCGCCCCTGAGAATAATTTCCTCCTTAAGTTGGGTATCAGCCATCCGGTCCAGAGGAAGGGCTGTCAACCTCACAGCTTCGGCCTGCAGGGCCGGGATCAGTTGGCCTTCCACCTTTTGACGCAGCGCCTTAAGATTGCCAAAACTGCGTCTCAGACTGAGGTACCAAGGGCGCTGATCCTCCTTTTTCCCCTTTTCATTTGTAGTTATGGGCCTCGATTGCAAAGTAACGAGTTCTTCCCCGGCAAAGGTCCACTCCATATCCTGAGGAGTGCCGAATAAGACTTCGCTGCGACGCGCCAGGTGGTGCACCTGGGCCACCTCGGCCTCGGTCAGTGGCGGAACCTGGGTTTGATCCGACAAGAGGGGCGCCAGGCGCACTCCTTCCTCTCCTGGCAGCATAAGGTCATGTTTGGGCGCTGGATGGTAGGTCAATATGGCGCCAGTTTCCCGGTCCAGAATCCACCTGTCCGGCTCCACAGTACCATCCACCAGACCCTGATTGAGGCCATACACAGCTTCAATAACCGCCTGGGAGGGATCCTGGGGGTTTTGCCCAAAGACCACCCCCGATTTTTCTCCGGCTACCATGTCCTGGACCAGCACCGCCATGGCGCTTTTTTTGACGTCGAGTCCCAGTTCCCGGCGATAGAGGAGAGCGGCATCGGACCACAGGGAAGCCCACACCAGCTTGAGGTGTTCCAACACGGCTTCCAGGCCGGCAACATTGACAAAGGAGGCGTGCAGTCCGGCGAAAGAAGCCTGGCGGGAGTCCTCCCCTGGGGCCGACGACCTAACCACGCAGCGCTCGGGCAGGTGAGGCGCCAGGGCTTCCCGCAGAGACGCGTCCAGGTCCGCTGGCAGCCGCTGGTTGAGAAACAGGTGGCGGATGCGCAGGGACGCGTCCCACATCTCTTCCCAGCGCAGGTCCTTGAAGTTCTTGCGCCTGAGCTCCAGAAGCAGGCGCCCCTTTAGTCCGGTGGCGGAGACAAAGTGTTCATAAGCCCGGGTGGTGACCACCAGAGTGGCGGGCACGCGGAGGCCCTGCTGCGCCAGGACGGCCAGGGAAAATCCCTTGCCGCCCACGACCCGGCGGTCTCGCGGACGAATATCGGCGAGGCTCAGGACGTGGTTCATGGGGTCGGATAAACCTCCCGCACTTCCTGAAACTGGGTCACCATAATATATTTTTCCACTTTGACTCTGATGAGGGCGCAGGTAGGCGCGGTAATAAAATCCTCCAGATAAGGATGCTTTTTAAGATAGAGCCGGAGATATTTGTCCAGTTCGGGGCCGAGCACCTCCTCGGCGGTTCCCAGGACCGTCACCGCCGAGGCCTCGCCAAAATCAGTTTCTTGGTTGCTACGGTTGTCTATGAGCAGCGACACCCGGGGCTCCGCGGTCAAATTGGCGAATTTCCTGGTGGCCCTGGTGGTAGCGAAAAAAATATCCCTCAGGTCATCGGTGACGGCAAAAGCTATCAGGTTGCTGTAAGGCCGGCCGGACATCAGGGTGGACAGCACCGCCAAACGTTGGCTATGCAGGAGGCTTTGGACGATTTCTCTCATCTCCATTGCGTCAATCATGGGTCACCTGCATCAAATTCTCATTTTTCCAGTTCTTGCCTGATGGCTTCCGCGGCCCGGCGTCCCGAAACCATGGCCCAATGAATGGAGGAAAGGCTCTGGTACTCGCCGCAGACGAACAGCCAGGGGCTTAGTCGCACCGGTTGGCTGAGGGGGTCGGGGGTGGGAGGTCTCTGGTCGGGGAGGGCTTGGGTCAGGCGATAGATCCGGAGAAGCCGCCAGTCATCGACCTCGGGGCCGAACCACCGGGCCAGCTGAGCCCGGCTTTCGTTTTCCAGGTCAGAGTCGGCCATCTCGGGGTTGCCCACCACGGTGGCCTGCATCAAAGCAAAACCGGGGGGAGCGTAAGAACGTGACACGTTACTGTCCACTGCCAAGTTGGTAACCGGCCCCGTATTTTCCCCGTCCAGGACCAGGATAGGCTCCGCCACCGGAGGCTTGGTCGCGGCGAAATAGAGGCAGGCGCAGGACACCGTCGTGAAAAGTTTTTCCTCCCCCAGTAAGCGGGCGGTTTCAGTACCGTCGGTGGCCAACACCACCATGCGGGCCTGTACCTCCTCCCCGGAAGGCAACACCACCTTGCCCTCTTCCACCTGAGCCACCGGAGAGTCAGTCCTGATGCTCCCTGCCGGCAGAGCTTCGGCCAATTGCGCCGAGATGGCGCCGATTCCTCCGGCTGGCAGGGCGACCTCCCCCTCGGCCAACATTCGGAAGACAAACTCGAACATGCGGCTGGAGGAGGCAAGTTCCCTTTCAAAAAATACTCCACTGAAAAAAGGGCGGAAAAAACGATCAATCATGGAGTCGGAGAAGCCCTGGGCTTTTAGGGCCGCCAGCGTGGAGGTTTCCGGGCGCCGGAACAGGTCTTCCAGAGAACCCTGAGAGACCTGCCAGCGCAGACGGGCCACCCGCAGCTTATCCGCGAAGGTGCCGACGGAGGAAAAAATCGTGGAAAAAAGGTGCTGGAGCTGACGCAAGGGATCGCCCACCCGATGCAGCTGGCCGTCATAGTACACCAAAGCCCCGGGATAGAAAGGCTTGAGGTTGAGGGAGGAATAATCCAGGACTCTCCGGGCCTCGGGGTAGGCGGTTTGCAAGACCTGAAACCCCCGGTCCAGCAGGAACCCCTCCACCCGATCCGTCCGCACCCGCCCCCCGACCCCGTCAGAGGCCTCCAGGATTTGAAATGGTATACCGGCCCGATGCAGGGTTCGAGCGCAGCATAAGCCCGCCAGTCCGGCGCCGATGATCACAATCTTCATGATAGGGAATGCCGATATTTTTTAAAAAAATTAACGACTTGTGAGGCTACCAAAATCTGATAAAAAATTTTCTGCACACCTTGACAAGGAAAAAGTAACGATTATTTTTCAATAACTAAAATTTAAAGGAGAAGCAACATGGCTGACAAACCCCATGCACCGGAAGTGGGAGGCAAAGGCGGTTTTAGCGGTGAAGGAGAATCCAACATTTTTCAGTGTCCGGAGTGCGATGCCGAGCATGCCTTCCCGGGGCATAAGCCCGGGGAACCGCTGATGTGCCCCAAGTGCGCTATTCCCATGAAGGCCAAGTATACCAAGTAGGTTTTAGGCCTTCTCCATCCCCTTACCGCCGGATCAAGGCCGGCGATCAGATAAAGCTGATCGAATGGCTGAAGCCTCGATCAGTGAGGGCGAGGAGGTGAAATCCCTGCCTCCTCGCATTATTGATGATATGCCATTGTATAAATTTGAATCTCTCAAGTAAAGGAGACTCCCATGTCTGAATTAGCCGAACGCGGCAAGAAGTTTGTGAAGGTGAAGGATAGCTCCGGCAACGAATGGCTTTGCCCTATGGACGCCATGAAGAAGGCCTCGGAGGCCACCCCGGAAGAGCTGGAGGATTGCGTGGAAATGGATGTGGTCACCCACACCGCCGGGGACATTGACGCTGAGCGCTAAGGGGCCAAAGCTGCACCCGAATTTGCCGAAAAATGAACGGTGAGACCATCTCCAGAAGAAAAACGGCAAATCAATAAGAGAAGGACACCTTCCGGATTTATTTGGAGACAGCCGGCAAGGAGATACTCGGTAATGTCAAAATCGATTCAGTGGCGTACGGACTGGCAGGAGGCTTTGGATGAGGCACAAAAAACCAATCTTCCTCTGGCTCTGGAGTTTTTCATGGAGGGCTGCCCGGCCTGCGGCCGCTTGACCCGGGAGACCCACCTAAACCAGGATGTTGTCAATGCCTTGAACAACCGTTTTGTCCCGGTGCGTTTAGAAGCACGAGATCATATGGATTTGGTAGAACAATACCAGGTCACTGCCACACCTACCATCCTCCTGTTCTCCCCAGCCGGTGAAGAAAAACATCGATTCGATGGGTTCCAGACTGGGGAGGAATATCTGAAAGAATTGACCAAGGATGACTGAGGCTGGTCCGTAGACTACTATCAGGTAAGGAAATCGCCCATGTGGCACTTGATTAAATTATATATCCTGGTTTTGCTGATTTTCCTGGCCATTGATATGCTCTGGCTGGGGGTGATAATGACCAAGTTCTATAAGGCCGAACTGGGGGTGCTGGCCCGACGGACGGGAGAAAACTTGGCCCCCATCTGGTGGGCTGCCTTCGTGGTTTATCTCCTGATTCCCCTGGGAATAATCCTTTTTGTGCTTCCCCGAGTAGTTCAAGGTGGGTCTCCCTTCATCTGGGGCTTTCTTTACGGTGTCATCCTCTATGGGGTGTATGATTTCACCAATTATGCCCTGGTGGCCAACTGGCCTTGGCGCATGACCGTCGTGGACATCCTCTGGGGCGGGTGGATCTGTGCTTTGACTTCCCGTGTGGCGTTTTTCCTGGACCGCTGGCTGACCTGATTCAAGAGGATTGCACTGACACCTGTTCCATTTAAAGGTTTTTCGTATCATGTCCTCTTGGTTAGACCGCATAAAAGATTCCTATCTTATCCGTTCCCTTCATCGCTGGTTTGATTCCAGCGTGCCCTTGGAGCCCTCTCTCCAAGGAGAAAAACCAGGCGTCCGGCTGCGTCTGCCCGGTAAAAATTATCTAATCGTGCATCTCGCCTGCCTGGGCGTCATCTGGGTAGGTTGGAGCTTGACCGCAGTAATGGTGGCGACGGGGCTCTACGTTGTCAGAATGTTTGCCGTTACGGGATTTTATCATCGCTATTTTTCCCATCGGACTTTTGAGACCAGCCGCTTCTGGCAGTTTTGCTTTGCGGTTTTAGGAAATAGCTCTTCCCAACGAGGCCCCCTGTGGTGGTCCTCACATCATCGTTACCATCATAAAGTCGCTGACACTGAAGCAGATGTGCACTCCCCCAGCCGCCAAGGCTTTTGGTGGAGCCATATCGGCTGGCTTACTGACCCCGCCAACCTCTACACTCGCTGGGAATACGTCAAGGATTGGGCGAAATTTCCGGAGCTGGTCTGGTTGGACCGGTTCGATAAAATGGTGCCCATTCTCCTGGGGGTGACACTTTACGGGATGGGGGAGTTGTTGGCTCACACTTCCCCCCGTTTGGGAACCAATGGGCCGCAACTCGTCATTTGGGGGTTTTTCATTTCCACGGTGGCTCTGTTTCATGGCACCGCCACCATTAACTCCTTGAGCCACGTGTTCGGCTCCCGTCGTTACGACACTCCCGACACCAGCCGCAACAACCCGTTGTTAGCTATCATCACCCTGGGAGAAGGCTGGCATAATAACCATCACCATTACGCCATCTCCACGCGTCAAGGCTTCTTCTGGTGGGAGGTGGATATAACTTATTACCTGCTGGTGGCCCTCTCCTGGTTGGGTATAATCCGGAACCTGCGCCCGGTCACGGAGCACATTCGGAGTCCCCAGGCCATTCAGGGATCTGGATCAAATCCCCAGGAGCCGCCGCCTGCCCAGGCCAGGGACTGACGCATGCGCCTGGCTGTGATTGGCGCCGGTATTTCCGGCCTGGTGGCTGCGTATCTCCTCACCCCGGAACATGAAGTTACGGTGTTCGAGGCCAACCATTACCCGGGCGGTCACTCCCATACCGTGGAGGTCACCGTCGATGACCGGGCCTACCCGGTGGATACGGGCTTTGTGGTTTTTAACGAAGTCACCTACCCTAACTTCGTCAAGCTCCTGAGACGCCTGGGGGTTTCCTGGCAGCCTGCCAATATGAGCTTTAGCATCACCAACGCCCAAACCGGGATGGAATTCGGCTTTAGGACGTTAAACGGCCTCTTTGCCCAGCGGCGCAACTTGATGCGTCCCGCTTTTTACCGCCTGCTCTTTGATATTTGGCGCTTTCGGCGTGAGTCCGGCGAGCTTTCTCAGGACAAGACCTTTGCCAATACCCTGGGACATTATTTAGCAATAAAGAAGTATTCCCGGCCTTTTGTGGAGGACTTCATTATTCCTTTGGGATCAGCCATTTGGTCCGCGGATCCCCGAACTTTCCATAATTTTCCGGCCCGGTATTTTGCGGAGTTTTTTCAGCGGCACCGCTTTCTTAACCTGCGCCACAAGGTCCGGTGGCAGACGATTCGGGGAGGCTCCCGGCAATACGTGGACCCCCTGGTCCGTCCCTTCAAGGACAAGATCCGCCTCAACTGCCCGGTGGCCTGGGTGAAAAGGCAGCGGGACTTTGTAGAGGTCAAACCCCGTCAAGGCGAACCGGAGCGCTTTGACCAGGTTATTATTGCGGCCCACAGCGATCAGGCTCTGGTCATGTTGGCTGACGCTTCAGCCCCGGAGCGGGAGATTCTCAGCACTTTTCCCTACCAGGAAAATTCGACGGTGTTTCATAGCGACGTAAGCCTGATGCCGGCACGGCGAGCCGCCTGGGCCAGTTGGAATTACTATTTGGCGGCCGATTCTCCGGAGCGGGTCACCGTCACCTATCACATGAACCGACTCCAGAGCCTGGACGCGCCGGTGGATTTTTTGGTCACGCTCAATCGTGACCGGGAGGTCGATCCCCCAAAAATTATCAAACACCTAACTTACCACCATCCCGTTTACACCCAGCAGGCTCCCCGAGCCCAACAACGCTGGCGGGAGATCAATGGCGTCAATCGCATCTATTTTTGCGGCGCTTATTGGGGGTATGGTTTTCATGAGGACGGCGTGGTGAGCGCCTTGAAGGTTTGCCGTCATTTCGGGGTGGGGCTGTGAGTCCGGCCAGCTGCATTTACGAGGGATACGTCCGCCACCGCCGGTTCTTTCCCGTGGAAAACCAGTTCCGCTACCGGGTTTTCCTGATGTACCTGGACCTGGCCGAGCTGCCCACCCTCTTTCGGGACCGTTGGCTGTGGTCTGCAGATACCGTCAATCTGGCTTATTTTCGCCGCCGGGACCATCTGGGGGATTCCCAGGTTCCCCTGGACCGGGCGGTGCGGGATTTGGTGGGGGAAAAAACCGGGGTCCGGCCTACCGGCCCCATCCGCCTCCTGACCCATCTGCGCTATTTTGGCTATTGCTTCAACCCGGTGAGTTTCTATTACTGCTATAACCCCGCAGCGGCCGAGGTCGAAACCATTGTGGCCGAAGTGCATAACACCCCCTGGGGCGAAGAACACTGTTACGTTTTGTCGGAAGAGGACAACTTGAGCCCCTCTCCCGGTTTCCAACGCTTCGAGCACCCCAAGGCCATGCACGTCTCGCCCTTCATGCCCATGGACATCCGGTATGACTGGCGTTTCAAAGAGCCCGGGGCAAGTCTCAATGTGCACTTTACGAATTACTTGAAGGGGGCCAGGGTATTTGACGCCACCTTGACCTTGAGTCGTCGGGAAATCTCCCCGCAGAATCTAGGCCGGGTGCTCCTGGCTTACCCCCCCATGACCCTCAAGGTCATCACCATGATCCACTGGCAGGCCCTGCGTCTGTGGCTCAAGGGGGCCACGTTCTACGTCCATCCCAAAAAAGACAGAAGCAAGGTGAGCAGGTAAGCAGTGAAAGATACCATCATTCCGGCTGAGTCTGATTTCTCCAATCTAATGGCCTCTCCCCTGAACCGCCTGGCCCGCCGGGTGATATTTGCCCTCCTCGGGAAACTTTCTCATGGGAGCTTAAGGTTAATTGAAGAGGGACAAACGTATTCCTTCGGCGAGCCTGTGGCTGAAGCAGAACTGGCCACCACCGTCACCATCCGCCATCCTGGAGTGTACCGCCTCACCCTGTTCTCCGGCAGCCGGGGCCTGGGGGAGGCCTACGTGGCCGGCTGGTGGGAGGCCGATGACCTGACGGTTTTTTTGCGCCTCCTGGTGCGTAACCTGCACCGCCTTGAAAAACTTTTCCGCTCCTGGACCAAGCTGGCCGGACCATTCTATGACCTGGTGAAATGGCCCTTACGGAACACCCTCCAGGGAAGCCGCCAAAACATCTATGCCCATTACGACCTGGGGAATGACTTTTACGCGCTTTTCCTGGATGAAACCATGACGTACTCCTGCGGCATCTTCGAGCAGGAGGACAGCACCCTTACAGAGGCGTCCTTGGCCAAATATGACCGGATTTGCCGGAAACTTAATCTTCGGGAAGGGGACCACGTTCTCGAGATCGGCAGCGGTTGGGGTGGTTTTGCCATCCACGCCGCCAGTCACTACGGCTGCAGTATCACCACCACCACCATCTCCCCGGCCCAGTTTACCCTGGCTCAGGAGCGCGTTCAGGCCGCAGGTCTGGCGGACCGGATAGAGGTGCTCCTGGAGGACTATCGGCATCTGAGGGGTTCCTATGACAAGCTCGTGTCCATCGAGATGATCGAGGCCGTGGGCTTTGAGTTCCTGGACGACTTTTTCCGGGTGTGCAGCGAGCGCCTGAAAGAAGATGGTCTCATGTGCCTTCAGGCCATCACCATCGCCGACCAGGTCTTCCACCGCTACCGGCGTTCCTTGGACTTCATCCGCAGCCATGTGTTTCCCGGAAGCTGTCTCACCTCCGTGGCCGCCATGACCACCTCTTTGGCACGGGCTACCGATCTCAGGCTGGTGAACCTGGAGGATATCACCCCTCATTATGTCAAGACCCTCAGGCTATGGCGGGAGCGATTTTGGGAAAAGATAGACCAGGTTCGGGCTCTGGGCTACCCGGAAAATTTTGTACGGCTGTGGGACTTCTATCTGTGCTACTGCGAGGCGGGCTTTGCCGAACGTTACACCGGTGACGTGCAGATATTGTTGGCTAAACCTCAATACCGCTAATCTTTCTCTCCCCTCAGAATACCCAGGCTAAGGATGATAACGGCTTCGAACCTGTTAGGTGACGGGAGGCCGCTGGGGAAATGACAAAGTGAGGGATACAAGGAAATTGGACTATGAATTACCTCAAAAAAGAATCCCCTCCCCAAGTTACAGGATTATCAATCCAGCCCTCATTCAACCAAATCCGGCAGCCTGGAGGCTGGAAGGGGAAGTTCTCTGGTTTTATCTTCAGATGCCAAGTCGCCGCCTTGTTGGCGTTTACTGTGGTATTCATGTCCCTGGCGTTGCCGGCCCGCACCTGGGGACAGGTTGAAGGGTATTCCCAACTCTCCCGTAAGCTCAGTTTTATCGGGGCCGTGTCACCGGTTTACCGATTCAAGGCCAATGTGGATGGCGGCGGCACCCTGAGCGTCACCAGCGTGTACTTTAATGCTGGCCTCATCAAGCAGCTAAACCAAAAATGGGGGCTGGGGCTGAGCTTTACCTATGAATTTGATGACTACAACTTCTCAGGACTGACCGGCTTTCCGGTGTCCCGTCCCTGGGAAGAGGTGCAGCGTTTGGGGTTCAGTATCCCCATCTTTTATGCCGTCACCGACAAATGGAAGCTGATCATCGTCCCCACAGCCCAGTTCTCGGGGGAGTTCGGCGCCAGGGTGGACCAAGCCATGGTGTACGGTGGCGCTGTCGGGGCTTCATACGCCTTTGGACCAAAGGTCACCCTGGGCCTCGGGGTGGCTGGTTATGCCAATCTTGAGGAGACCCGGGTTTTCCCCTTTCCCATCGTCAAATTAAAACTTAGCGACCGGATTCGGCTTACTAACCCTTTCCGCACCAGCCCGGTTGGCCCTGCGGGCCTCGAATTGTCCTACGTTTTGACCAAGAAATGGGAAGTCGGCATTGGCGGGGCCTATCGCTCCTACCGTTTCCGTCTCGATTATGACGGCCCCATCCCCAATGGCATTGGCGAGTATAATACTGTCCCGATCTTTGTGCGTTTGTCTTACAAACCCTTTCCCTTTTTCGGAGTAGACGTTTACGGTGGTGCCTCCTTCTTGAACAAACTTTATGTGGAAGACCGAGATGGCAACGAGCTCTATAGAACCAAACACGATGTGGCGCCCCTCTTGGGGGCGACCCTCTCAGGAAGGTTTTGATATTCTTCCCGAAAAATTTTTAATGAAAATCTCCGACACCTCTAAAACTAAAAGCTGGTAGTAGGGAAACCCACTCTGCCAATCACCGCCTATCTCTTCTCCTTAAGGGACTTGTGGTGCCTCAGCACCACTTCCGGCGGCTGGCGTCTGACCCATAGGATAAACTTTTGCATCTCTGGATGCCGACGCACAGCCTCCGGGGTGACGAATTCCGCACTTAACTCCTTGTTGGTGAACAGAGAGTGCAGCTTGCGGTGGCAGATGCGATGCAAGTAATTGATTTCCTTGCCGCCCCGGGACTTCGGTTGCCAATGGTGCCGGTCCACACTTTCCCCCAGCAGCATTTCCCGGCCGCAAATCTGGCAGGGCCCCAGACTTCTATCCTCTGCGGTGCCTTTGGCGTTATCACTCTGCTCCATGGTGGCAAGTTTTTCTTTCCCGAGTTCCTACTGCGCTTTCTCCCGCATTTCCCGTTGCCGCATGGGCATGCTGTCAATGAGGGCGAACACCTCAGACAACCTAACCGCGGGTTCGCTGAGCTTCACTGTCCCGTCTTTGCCGATGAGTACCACCCGAAATTCATCAGCCGCGACCTGGAAGCGCCGGCGCAAATTTTCGGCTGCCTGCCTGCTCAGGACACCCTCTCCCACCCGGCTTTGACCAGCGCTCATTATGGAAAAGACGAGAAGATCCCGGTCAGCGGCGCCTCCCCGCTGTTGCTTTAACTGGCTCGCCAGTTGCTGAAAGGCCGGGGTTTGCGCAGAGGGGGAAAAAATCAACAGCAGCCGGTGCTGCCACCGATATCTTGACAGATCGGCCTTATCCATGTCCCCTCCTTTCCCCAGGGCGGCGTTTGCAGCCCCCAAGACCAGCAGGCTCCCCAGTAACAGGCAAATATACTTCACTACCTCTCCTCCTGAAGCCTGAGCCGGTAATGCGAGACCAGCCACTCCTGCCCCTGTCGATATCCCCAAAGCTTAGCGCAGGCCAGGAAAAACAAGCGCCAGCGGTTTAGCCACCGAGTCGCCTCCCCCGGACCGTAGAATTCTCGAAAGAGGGCCAAGACCTCCTCCCGCGCAGCGTCCAGGTTGGCCAGCCAGGCCTCGGCGGTTTTCTGGTAATGGGTGCCGTTCAGACGCCAATGGGCTTCCAGGACCAGGTCCTGCTGAAAATACAACAGCAAATCATCAGAGGGCATCAGGCCCCCGGTAAAAAAATGGCGCCCCATCCAACTGGCGGGGCCGGCAGTGTCAAAGAAATAAGCAAATTCCCGGTGACTAAAGATGTGAATGAATACTTTGCCCTGGGGCTTGAGCCAGCGGGCCAGGCGCTTTAAGAACCGTTCCCAGTTGCGCAGGTGCTCAAAGATCTCCACGGACACCACCCGGTCGAAGCGCCGGCCGGGGTCAAAATCGTTCATATCGGCGGTGACGACTTCTACTTTATCAATACCCCGTTCGACGCAGACCCCCCGGATATAATCCCCCTGGAGGCGAGAGTTGGAGACAGCCAGGATGCGGCAATTGGGGTACTTCTCCGCCGCCCACAAGGAAAAAGAACCCCAGCCGCAGCCCAGGTCCAATAATTCCATGCCGTCTGCTATTTCAGCTCTTTGTGCGGTCAAGGCCAGCATGGCCTCTTCCGCTTCATCCAGGGAAGTAACTCCCGAGGGCCAATAGCAGCCACTATATTTCAAGCGCTTTCCCAGCACGCTCTGGAAGAAAGTTGCGGGCACCTCGTAATGCTGAATATTAGGTAGCTGGGTGTCCACTGCAATGGGGCCCTGGCGCATCTCCTGTAGAAGATGTTGGAGCGCCTGGCTCTGGGCTTCGATTTCCTGACGGTTCTCTTTGCGGAGGCGCTGCCGGTTGAGCCCGCGTATACCCCAACGCAGCACCCAATCCGGGAGGACTCCCCGTTCTGCCAAGTTGATGAAAAAACCTAGGATTCTTTGCGCTTGGGAAACCATGGAATAAAGGGGCTGGTGTTTTTTATATATTCCCGGTATTCAGGCCGCCGCTCCGTGATGTCTTTCTCCAGGAGCGTGACTCCAGATACCTTAAGGAGCAGGAAAGTTATGGTTAGAGGACTGACGATGGCCCAATAGCCATAGGGAGTGGTAAGCGTGATCAGAAAAAAGCCCCACCAGATAAGGGTTTCCCCAAAGTAGTTGGGATGGCGGGAATACGCCCACAGGCCCCGATTCATTACTCTACCCTTATTATTCGGGTCAGCCTTGAACCTGACCAGTTGCCAATCGGCCACCGTTTCGACAACGAAACCCACACCCCAGACCAGAGTCCCGAGGACATCCAGAATGGTAAGCCGGCTGGGGACTGGGGAAAGCTGGCCCAGCTGGACCACCAGGGAAATGACCCACAACAGGATGGCCTGCGTCAGGAACACAGTAAAGAGGCTCACCCACCAGAAACTTTCCCCCCGCTTGGCCCGCCAAGCCTGATAGCGTCGGTCTTCGCCGTGCCCCCAGTTACGCCAGGCTATATGCAGGGCAAGCCTCAGCCCCCAGGAAGTGGTAAGGAGGGCCAGCAGAAGTTTCCGCCCCAGATAACCCCCGGTGAGGCCAAAACTTAACCAAGCGATGAGTACGAATCCCAAGCCCCAGAAGATGTCGGCCAGACTGGCATTCCTGGTAGGAAGGCTGAGAAGCCAGACAAAACTCATAAACCCCATTGCGGCCAAGAGGTTCAGGAACAAAAGATTTGATAACGGGTATGGTGTCATATTAAAGATAGTTAAGGAAAAAACGGAAATCGTCTCCAGCCAGAGTCAACGATTGTTGGTCCGGGCCTTTTCGTGTACCCGGGCCATGAAACGCTCCGGATTGATGATGGCCCTGGTATGCGTCCCTTCGCCGATTTTTTCCTTCTCGTCGTGAGCTTCCACCTTAAAGGTAAGTTTACGTTCGTCAACGGTCAGCAGTTCGGCCCGGGCGGCAACCTGCATCCCCACCGGAGTGGCGGCCAGGTGGGAGACATTAAGATTCACCCCAACGCTCATCTGTCCTGGCTCAAGTTTAGGATCTACCAAGGCTCGCGCCGCATTCTCCATCAGGGCGATCATGATGGGCGTCGACAGCACCTCGACTCCGCCACTTCCCAAATGACTGGCCGTATGGGTTGCAGTCACCACCAACTTGGCCTCGCCTACGAGCCCAGGAGTAAGCTTATCCATTATCATTATCCTCCCATGGTTCGAAATTTATCTTCTCAAAAATTATCTTCACAGATTAACAGGATAAATAGCGGTCAGACGACAAATGGGGCAGCGATATTAGCGGCACATGATCAATTGCCACACGGTCAAAAACAGCTCACCCCACCATCCCACAAGTGAGATGATAAAGGCTACCGTGATTCCTTTCTGCCAGGAATCTGGCAGGAGTTCCGAGGCCCGGCCCTCCTTTTCCCTCTCTAGAAGAAATGGGCTCACCCAAAAGGATAAAAATATGCCATTGAGGACGAGCAGGATCGCAATTGCCGCCTGAACCACTAGAATCAGGGACCAGCCCTGCTGGTCATGGAACATGGCTGCCCCCGCAACAGCCAGGAATAATCCAACCCAGATGAGCGGCTTGGTGACCTTGTGGGTACGGGTGGTAGCTTCAGTCCAATAGGGTGACTTGCGGCCCAGAAAGCCATGGAGGTCAATGACGGTCACCGCTCCCAGGCCGATGACAAAGCCTGCCAAATGCAGATACAAACCTATGAGCTTAAACCAGGGAACATTATCGAATGGCAATGGGATTGTCTTTCTTTCCTTATGGATATTTTTTCCTGTCTGAAAATAAGGTCTGAAAAGATTATCGCAAGCACCTGATTAAAAATATTTCCAAATATATGCTTAAAACATAGCTGTGCTCAAACTTCTTACCAGCCCCTGCAGTTATCAACGTCCCTGCCAGAATTGAGGATCTGACCTGCATATCAAAACGGGCTGTCATAGGGGTTAATTTAAGCCGGAAGGACGATAGGGTCGGGTGGTGCCCCTTGTGATTTGATCTCAGGTTCGGCCTTTGCAGGTATACTAGTTACACCTGGTGCCTCCGTATGAAATCCATGATCGCCTCGGCGTAAGCGTCCGGATGTGTGACATGCGGGATATGGCCGGACCCAAGTAACGTAACTACCTCTGCGTGGGGCAATGCGGCGGCGACCTTGGCAACCACCGGCGCAAACATCGGAGGGCTTTGCCCACCGGCCGTGAGGAGCGCCGGCCGTGGAAATGCCTTGATCTATTCGAGGTCGAAGGCAAGTTGTTCCGAATCATTCACCTCGTCAAGGAACGTCGGCGCATTCTCGATGAAAATCGACTGGAGTTGCGGTGGAACCTGGGGCCAGCTACCAGGCCCGAGGGCTACCGACTCGACGAACAGTTTGGCGGCACCGGCATGGTCTCCGCAAGCAATCCGTTCGGCCACTGCCGCAAACCTGCGAGAGACTTCACTGAGCATCGGCGCCACGGCGGGGTCACCCGAGAGCAACAAGAACAGCGGGGGTTCGTGAGAAATGAGTCCCCGGAAGAGATCGGGACGCTCGCCGGCCAGCCGGAGCGCAATCGTCCCGCCAAACGAGTTACCGGCCACCCAGGCCGGCCAGAGGTTTAGGTGCTCGATCAGTGCCGCGAGATCGGCAACGTCCTCAAGGATGCTCCCCTGTCTGGTTAGACGCTCACTTTCGCTATGGCCGCGACGGTCATAAGTGAGCACTCGAAATGAGTCTGCCAGACCCGGCACGACAAGGTCCCAGTCGCGGTGTGACACCCAAGACCCGTGCACCAGAACGAGAGGGATTACGCCGGTGCCACTATGCTCATAGAAGAGCCGGACACCGTTAACGTTTGCTGTTGTTATGTTTCTCTCCTCTTGTCATGGTGCTTCTGGGCCGTCGTTTCGCCTGAAAGAGCCTATGGAGGGGATCTAATTTTATCATAACTTCTAAGCTTAATCCTGGCTAACAAGTTATAGAGGTTAAATGCCCAAGCTTTGCTATCTTGCCACTAGCTTTAACTCTAAAGAATTATTGATATAATCTAAAATACGGTCAGAGCCTACGGCTCGCTCTTGGCAAAATTCCGGGATCATTTTACTGACCGCGACTTGGCTTCGATAACCTCAGAAGAAATACTCTCCTTTCTAACCTAACCAGCTTCAAAGATACCTGCACGCAGCTCACCAAGCACACCCCCTACGCCTACCTTAAGGCCCCCTTCAATTTCATCCGCAATAACCTGGATAATCAGCTCCAGAATCCTTGCGACACTCCCATGCTAAAGAAGCTTTTTCGACCAGGAAAGCTGACTCAATGGCAAATTCAGAGCGAAAGCGCTGGTTCACGCCGGACTCCACCCCGGACAAGATTAGGTACAAGAAAGGCATCAAGAGGGAGGACAAACGTGCTCTGCAACTCCTGGTATTTCAGGGCTTCTCCTATGATGAAAAGCTGGAGTATTGCCGGCGGCCGGAGCATCTCGAGGGACCGTCCCCTGAGGCCTGGGAGGAAATCAACGCCCACTTGGGGACCGGCGCCGCCAGCCTCCCGGAATTGGTGCGCCGGTGGGGAGAGAAGCGCTTCGGTCACATACCCCGCGTGGGGGACGTTTTTTGCGGCGGCGGCAGCATCCCCTTCGAGGCGGCCCGGCTGGGGTGCGACGTCTACGCCTCGGATTTGAGTCCAGTGGCCGCGCTCCTCACTTGGGCGGCACTGAATATCGTGGGCGGCGGCCCGGAAGTTGCCAAGAGAGTCCGGGAAGCCCAGGAAAAAGTGTTTGCCGCGGTGGACCGCCAGGTCACGGAGTGGCGGATTGAGCACAACGAAAAGGGCTGGCGGGCCGACGCCTACCTCTACTGCCTGGAGGCCCAGTGCCCCGAGTGCGGGGTCATGGTCCCCCTGGCGCCCTCAT
This sequence comes from Syntrophobacterales bacterium, assembly GCA_037388025.1. GTDB lineage: Bacteria > Desulfobacterota > Desulfobaccia > Desulfobaccales > 0-14-0-80-60-11 > JBGSLA01. Next base: position 103,689 of record JARRKO010000037.1, on the reverse strand, counting down.
GGGTCATAGGCGAGGGCACCAAGACCATCGCAGTTCTGGAGTTTAACGAAAAAGAGCAGCGCTTTGACATCCATATCATGTCTGGAGTTTCAACCCCAGAAATGGAGGTCGCCAAAAAATCGGGCACGGTGAAGGGCAATGCCCTACATTGTCCCGTCCCGACCTGCAAAAAGTCCACACCCTTCACCATGCTCCGGGGAGACCGGCGCACCGGGGAGGGGGCGCAGTACGGCTTGCGCCTGTGGGAGAACGACGACCTGGTCCCCCGCCCGGATGACGTTTTTCAGGAGCGCCTCTACTGCATCCGCTGGGTGGAATCCTATCTTGATGACGACGACAAAGAAAGGACCAGGCGCCAGTACCGCGCCCCGGACGCCCGCGACCTGGAGCGGGAAGCTCTGGTCCTGGTCCTGCTCCGGGAATGCTTCCCTGACTGGCAGGAGAAAGGCTATATTCCCAGCCGTCCCATTGAGCCGGGGGACGAAACAACCCGCCTGATGCGGGAAAGGGGCTGGACCTATTGGCATCATCTGTTTAATCCACGGCAATTGCTGTTGCAAGGATTAATCATTAGTAAAAGTTTTGGATTAATTAACGAGAATAATCTTTATGAATTGGCATCTTGTTTGTTGGGCCTTGCAAGGTGCGCTGATTGGAATAGCAAACTTTGCCGTTGGGATGAAAGTGCTGCCAATGAGAAGGTAGCCCAAACTTTTAGCAATCAAGCTTTAAATACCCTTATAACTTATGCCATAAAAGCTTTATTGTCCATATCAAGGTCTTTTATTCTCGAAATCCCTAATTTTCTATTGAAAAATAAAACAATAATACAACCGATTGATGTTCGCCAGGTTGATGTAACCAGTGATATTTGGTTAACTGACCCCTCATATGCCGATGCGATCAATTATCATGAACTTAGCGAATATTTCCTTGCATGGTATGAAAAGTACCTAAAATTGGTCTTTTTCAATTTTCACACCAACAGCAAACGGGCCCTGGCCATCACCGGCAAAGACGAGCAATTCCGCCGCAGCATGGTGGCCGCATACCGCAACCTGACGGCCCATATGCCCGATGACGGAATGCAGGTGGTGATGTTCACCCACCAGGACGTGAAGGTTTGGGCCGACCTGGCCCTCATCCTCTGGGCCGCGGGCCTACGAGTAACTGCGGCCTGGACCATCGGCACCGAAACCGAATCCTCCCTCAAGCAGGGCAACTATGTCCAGGGCACGGTTCTGTTGGTGCTGCGCAAGCGCACCTCCCAGGAAACCGCCTACCGGGACGAAATCTCCGTCCTCATCGAAGGCGAAGTCAAGACCCAGATGGACCAGCCATTGATCCCAGACGGAATCCGGCATGATCCAACGCTTCACTTCCCGCCTCCATAAACTGGACCAGACCTTTCTTACCGAGCGCCTGCGGGGCGCCCTGGCTTATGATCGTATTGCCGGGTATTTCAGCTCCTCTATCCTGGAGGTGGCGGGCGAGGCCCTGGAATCGGTACAAGGGCCGGTTCGGGTCATCTGCAATTCCGATCTGCAGGTGCAGGATGTGGAGACCGCCCGGGCGGCCCAATACGGGATGCGGCGGGAGTGGTGCGCCTCCGGACCGGAAAAGTTTGGCGAGCCGAGCCAGGGCCGTTTTCAGCGCCTTCACCGGTTTCTCCGGGATGGCAAGCTGCAGGTCAAGGTCCTCCCGAATGACAAATTCGGCCTTATCCACGGCAAGGCCGGGATCATAACCCTGGGCAACGGCAGCAAGACCGCCTTCCTGGGGAGCGTGAACGAAACTTTCCAGGCCTGGAAGCTCAAATACGAAATTCTCTGGGAGGATGATTCACCGGAAGCCGTGGCCTGGGTGCAGGAAGAATTTGACGCCCTGTGGCAGAGCCCCTATGCGGTCAAGCTGGCGGATTTCATCATTGAGGACATCGGACGGCTGGCGCACCGGACCGTGGTCCCGTCAGTGGAGAAGTGGCGGCAGTACCCCGAACCCGCCGCGCCGGTTATTGAGATCCCGGTTTACCGCCAAGAATACGGCCTCTGGGAACACCAGAAATACTTCGTGAAGCTGGCTTTCGAAGCCCACCGGGGACCGTTCGGGGCGCGTTATTTGTTGGCTGACATGGTGGGGCTGGGAAAAACCGTGCAGCTGGCCCTGGCCGCCATGTTCATGGCCCTGCACGGAGATGGCCCGATCCTGGTGCTGGCTCCTAAGGCCCTGGTCTGGCAGTGGCAGGATGAGATGCGGAATCTCCTGGACATGCCCTCGGCGGTCTGGGCAGGACAGAAATGAGTGGATGAGAACGGTATCGAACACCCGGTGTTGGGACCGGAGGGGATTTTAAAGTGCCCTCGCCGGGTGGGGATCGTGTCCACCGGTTTGATTAAAAGGAAATCAGAGGTGGCGGACTACCTCCTGAAAAACAGCTATGAATGCGTGGTCCTGGATGAGGCTCACCATGCCCGGCGGAGGAACCTGGGTCCCCAGAAGGCTGGAGAAAAACCGGACCCCAATAACTTGCTGGCCTTCATGGATGAAATCGCCGGACGCACCCGGAGCCTGCTCCTCGCCACCGCCACCCCGGTGCAGATAAATCCTTTGGAGGCCTGGGACCTCATGAGCCTCCTGGCCAAGGGCAATGATTTTGTCCTGGGGAATATCAGCAGCCAATGGCGGCAATCGGCCCCGGCTTTGGAAGTGGTCATGGGCCGCCAACCTCTACCAAACGATGACCGGGAACTGTGGAAGTGGTTCCGCAATCCTTTGCCCCCTGCTGGCGAACACCGAAACTTTTACCTGGTGCGCAGTTCCTTGGGGCTGGGAGAAGAGATAGCTGTAGCACCTGGAAATGCCTTTGACCGGTTGCCGCCCCCGGACCGGGACCGGCTGGTGGGCATACGGCAGGAATTTGGTCAAAATCATAATCCCTTTATCCGCCATATTGTCCGCCGCACCAGGGAATACTTGGAAACCACTATCGACCCGGAAACCAATGAACCCTACCTCAAACCGGTAAAGGTCGAGCTGTTGGGGGAAGGTGAGGGCGAGGCGCTGCGTCTTTCGGCTTACCTACAAGACGCTTATAATCTGGCCGAGGATTTTTGCCGCCTTTTGGGAAAAAGGATCAGCGCTTCGGGATTTCTCCGGACCCACTTGCTGCGTCGGGTTGGGAGCACGATCTTTGCCGGAAGAAAGACGGCGTTAGCAATCCTCAACAACTGGCAACTTCTACCCGAGGTAGAAACGGAAGAAGACGATGCCGACACCTTCGGCGCAGAAGCTGAGGCCTTGGTGTCCGGGCGGCAGTTCCAGACCCTGACCCAGGAAGAAATGCAGAAGTTGCAAGCCTTCATCTATGCCCTGGATGCCAACCAGGAGAGGGATCCCAAGTACCAGCGGGTACTGGACCTGCTCCTCAGGGAGAGATGGCTGGGGCAAGGGTGCATCATTTTTTCCCAGTGGTTTGACTCCATCGAATGGTTGGCCTTGAATCTCTCTAAAGAAGACCTGCCTGCAGAGAAGATCGGGATTTATGCAGGGGCGCAGCGCTCAGGTGTGATGGTCGGAGGAGAATTTCGCCCTCAAAACAGGGAGGCGTTAAAAGAGATGGTGCGCACGGGCGAAATCAGATTGCTCCTGGGCACCGACGCGGCCAGCGAAGGGTTAAATCTTCAGCGCCTGGGCACCCTTATCAACCTGGGCCTCCCCTGGAACCCCACCCGACTGGAGCAGCGCAAAGGCCGGATTCAGCGGACCGGCCAATTGAAGGATACCGTCTATGTCTATAATATGCACTACCAGGGCTCGGTGGAAGATCGAGTCCATGAGCTGCTGTCAGGGCGCCTGAAAGAAATCTATGACCTCTTTGGTCAGATTCCCGATGTGCTGGAGGACGTTTGGATTCAAATGGCAATGGGAGAAATCGAAGCCGCTAGGCAGACCATCGATGCTTTACCCCGCTACCATCCCTTCGAGATCAAATACCATCAGAAAATTGAGAAAGTGAACTGGGAATCGTGTGCCCGAGTCCTGGATGCCTGGGAGCGGAAGAGGTTTCTGTCGCGGGGATGGTAAAGGTGGCCTCCTTCTGGTGTATAAGGCAATTGCCTAGAAATGCGCCCATGGCCACCAAATAGAAAGCGCCAATTATTCATTTATAACAATGAGTTACCAAAATTGATTGCATAGAAATTGCTTGTTCCATGGGCATTAGCTCTTTTTCCATGCAATCCTCACTTGCTGCCTATCTGGGAAACCACAGGGCGCCCCGGGTGGCGCCTATGTGATGCACCCGGCCCTCTTTCTCCAGTTCCTTGAGTAAGCCCTGAATCTGACCCCGGGAACAGGCGGGGAGCACCTGCTTCAATTCCTGCAATCTGCTACCCTCCTTGCGATTATCTTGTACATGCTTAAATAACAGCATCTTGTTGGTTTCCCGGTCCAAGCCCCGCTTGCGGGTATATACGCCTTTCTTACCCAGGAAATGGTAAAACTGACGGGCGATGATGTGGCGCACCCCTTTGCCCCGGCCTACCTTTTCCACCACACCATGGTCCACCAAGTGGGGGAGCCTCGAACGCAATTGTGCCGGAATCGTCTCTTCCCGGTTGATCAAGTCCAGGATCAGGAAATCCGCGGTGGTGAAGGAGGCCAGTTTTTCTTTGCCTACTTTTTCCAGGAACCTTAAGAACCGCGGGTCTTGCACCTCGCCTTGCAAGGTAACGACTACCTGATAATCGTCAGACCCTGCGAAAGAAGGCCAGGGCTTGCTCTCCTTGATGCATTCCTCGAACATCCGGTTGACGCCTTGGCCGGAGCGCTCAACCAACCCGCATTTCGCCAAAACTTCGGCAATTCGGCGGTTGCGGGGCATTTGTTTCCATAAGATGTTTTCGGGTGTGATCCCAGGGGGGAAACCACCGGGGCTGACGATTTCCATTTTACGGGGAAATTGCTTTAAAAAAACTGAACCTGGCAACCGGTAATCCCGATGGGCCACGGCATTAAGGATCACTTCCCGGACCACCACCTCGTTAAATGTGGGAATGTCCCAAATGAACAACCCGTCCTCAAAATGTTGCATCTCATTTCGGAGGTTGACCTTGTTCCAGATATCGTCCATGAATAGAAAGAACCCCAGGCGGCACTCTTCACGTTGTTGACAGGGGATGGAGGCCTCACTGGAACGGTATTCAAAAATCACTTCCGCTTGGCCCAGGTGCTTCCCCAAGGCCTGATGAGACCCAAACAGGATCAAGGCGGCATAAGAAATATCCCCGTCAAGAATCAGCTCGGCGTCCGTAAGAAGTTGTTCTGCTGAAAGATTCTCCAATGCGGGGTTCTCTGACTTTCTTATCCACCGCCGGCGGAAATTATCGATAGCCTGGATATCAAGGTCTGCCATGGTGGCTTTCTGGCAAATCTCAGCGGAAAAATCGGGACCTGTCTCGGCAAAGATTCTTTTAAGGAGGTCGGGGGTCATGGGTACCAGATCCTCGCCGCCCCTCATCCAGTAAGCGCCCTTGAACTGGATTGCCATTCCGAGCGGGCGTGAAGGAACGTTAAATACCAGCACCCGGCCATCGGTATGGGAAATTTCGTCCACTTCGATGCGAAGATGCAACCTTTCTATCAGACAGGCTTTGGTGCGCTCCAAGTCACTAAAGGCCCTGGTTCCCACCACCTTTCGAGGTCGCTTATGGCTAATTCCTAAGATTATCTTGCCACCGCCCTCATTAGCGATGGCGGCGCAGTATCGGGTTAGCTCCTCAAAATCATAGCGTATCTTGGCCTCTTTAAATTCCAGGTGTTCGCTCTCCTTGTCCTTCATCCACTCTTGAAGCAGTTTAAGAAGCTCGCCCATGAGCACAAAGTATCACCGCGTAGATTTTCAGTCAATAATTCCTGGGGGAACTGGGTATTAGGGGATGGGTTCTGCGGGTGCTGGCAAGGGGGGCAACTTCAATCGGGTTTTGGGAAGATGGGTACAGAAAGGATAGCTGCGGCCCCAGCTCCGACTGAAGCCCAGCCGCCAGCGGGGTCGCCGAGGCGCTTCAGAGGCCTCTCCAATTTATGATGATTGCAGGGGGTATGTCCTGACCCTTAATTTCAAGTCCGCCTCGATCCCCAGGTGCTAGCCCTAAAATCCCGATGGAGGTTATCCCTGAGTTATCCCTGAGAAAAAGAGGGGTTGGCCAAAATGGTCAACCCCTCGTGTTTCCTGGCTCCCCGGGACGGACTCGAACCGCCGACCAAGTGGTTAACAGCCACCCGCTCTACCTGCTGAGCTACCGGGGAGCATTTTTTGGTTGGCTGGGGGACTAGGATTCGAACCTAGATAGGCAGATCCAGAGTCTGCTGTCCTGCCGTTGGACGATCCCCCAACTATCCAGTATTTATACGCAGGCCGCTGATTTTTGTCAATAGGGCAACCCCCACGAACCGAGGGATTCCCCGGCGTTTTTCTTCGCTCCGGGTGCCTCTTCCGGCTTGACAGCCATGGGTTTGCCCCGTATAAAGGCCCATAAGTAGGTGATGGGGCTCACCGGGGTGTCAGAAGGGGGTCACCCGAACTGTGGAAATGCTGATGGCTCCTGATGATGCCGCCCGGCAGTCAGGAGTTTTTTCTTCCTCAAAATCGCGGCCTTGATCCCCGATAATAAGCTGCTTGTATTGTACCTAGGAGGCGCGCATGGCCATTAGCCTGGCCTTTATTATTGTCTTAGGACTGGGCGCGGATTACCTGTTCCGCAAACTCAAGCTGCCCGGCCTGGTGGGCATGCTCTTGGTGGGCATGCTGGCGGGGCCCCACGTCCTGGGGCTGCTTCGGCCGGAAATGATGGACGTCTCCGCCGACTTTCGCAAGCTCGCCCTGATTGTTATTTTGCTCCGGGCCGGGTTCGAGCTCCGCAGAGACACCCTGCACCGCACCGCCCGCCCTGCCATCCTTATGTCTTGTGTCCCGGCCCTGTTTGAAATCGCCGGGATAGTGCTGGTAGCGCCCTATTTTCTCGACCTCACCCCTCTGGAAGCCGCCATCCTGGGGTCCATTTTAGGCGCGGTCTCTCCGGCGGTGGTGGTGCCCCTGATGATCCAGTTCATGGAGCGCAACCTGGGCGCCAAAAAAGGCATCCCCACGCTGGTGTTGGCGGCTTCGGCCATTGACGATGTCTTTGTCATCGTCATTTTCACCATCCTGCTGGCCATGGAAAAGGGCCAACAGGTCAACTTCGCCTGGCAGCTCGGCAGCATTCCGGTAGCCATCGTGCTGGGCATCATCGTGGGCCTCATTCCCGGTTATCTGCTCTACAAGCTGTTCACCAAAATAGAGTTCGTCAGTCCCCGGCGCACCATCATCGTGTTGGGGGTGGCCATTGTCCTCACCTGGGTCGAGGATTTGACCCACAACTTTCTGCCCATGGCCAGCCTCCTGGGGATTATGGCCATGGGATTCATTATCCTGGAGAAACAGGAAAGCCTGGCCCACCAGATTTCCCAAAAGTTAAAGCGAATCTGGGTTTTTGCCGAACTCCTCCTGTTCGTTCTGGTGGGGGCCCAGGTGAACCTGAGTGTCGCCTGGCACTCCGGCCTGGCCGGTCTGGCGGTGATTGGCATCGGCCTGGTGTGGCGTTCCGTGGGTTCCTACCTCTCGGTCTTAGGCGCCGGCCTTACCTGGCGGGAAAAGCTCTTCTGCATCATCTCTTATATCCCCAAGGCCACGGTCCAGGCGGCCATCGGCGCCATCCCTCTGGAGGCCGGGGTGCCCGGGGGCGAAGTCATCCTGGCGGTGGCGGTGCTCTCCATCCTGGTCACGGCCCCCATCGGCGCCATCGGCATTACCCTCTACGGCGAACAGGTCTTGGAAAAAGACGAGCTTTCCATATACCGCTTCAAGACCCTGCGGGAGCAGTTGAGCCTCCCCCGGGTGGGTGATAGAGTGCGCCACAAAGGCACCGGCACGGTCTGGAAAGTTATTGAGGAAAAAGAGACTTGGGTGGAGAGCCCAGCCGGGGGTGGAGGGCCGGACCAGTTGGTGCCTGCCCTGCACCTACGCTACTGGAAGCCCCGCCCGGACCAGCCGGCCGGCAAAGGGAAGACTATGAGCCATCTCTACACTCCGGAGGATTACTCCTTCTGGCATCATTGGGAAATTATGGAAGGATGAGAACATCCCCCGGATTGGCAAGTAACCCGCTCGGAAGTATATCTTCTGGCTGGGAATTGTCAGCCTTTTCGGTGACATGACTTACAAAAGATTTATCCTTTTCCATTTACATTCCTCCTAAAAAAAGGTAAAATTTACTAGGCGATGAAGTCCGCCATAACCGTCCCGCCTGTTCCAGGCGAGGCTGATGACTTCTGTCCAGAAAGCGGGCAGAAGTTTTTTTGGGCCCGTAGGGAAGGAGCATTGTTTCATGGGGACTTTCCAGCAATTGAAAGGGGCCTTAGAGCATCAGTTCGTCGAACTCCTCGACCTGCCGGAACTTAAGACCGCCACGATCCGGGACCTTCTTGATAAACTTCGACAGAACCGCTTCCATTTAGTGGTACTGGGCGCCTTCAAGCGCGGCAAGAGCACCCTGATCAACGCCTTGCTGGGGGAGACCGTGCTTCCCGTGGCCATTATTCCCTTGACCTCGGTAGTCACCATCCTCTCGTACGGGGAACGTTTGACCGTAGAGGTGCGGTTCCACAACGGCCAGAGCCGCCAGATTTCCCAACCCGAACTGGTGGACTACATCACGGAGAAGGGCAATCCTGGCAACCAGAAGGGGGTTCGGGAAGTTGAGATCACCTACTCCTCCGAATATCTCCGGGACGGGGTACGCATCATTGACACCCCCGGAGTGGGCTCGGTTTACAGCCACAATACTGAGATTGCTTATAATTTTCTTCCCCAGGTGGATGCCGCCGTGTTCGTGGTCACGGTGGACCCGCCCCTGTCCGCCGCGGAGCAAGAATTCCTGCAGGATATTCGGGAATACGTCCACAAGCTCTTTTTCGTTCTAAATAAAATTGATTACGTGGAGGACTCCGAACGCCGGGAAGCCCTGGAATTTACCGCCCAAGTCTTAAAAGAAAAGCTGGCCGTCCCCCAGGTGAATATCTTCCCGGTCTCCGCCAAATGGGCCCTGGATGGCAAGCATAACGGGCACGCCGAGCTGCTGGCCCAAAGTCTGCTGCCCGAGTTTGAAGAACATTTGCGCCATTTTCTCTATGAAGACAAGGGTCGGGTGCTCCTCATTTCTTGCCTCAGCGGCGCCCTCAAAGCTATCACCGACTCCACTTTGGCCCTCAAAGTGGAACGCCAGGCCAGTTCCTTGCCCCTTGAAGAGCTCGAGGTCAAAATCGCTCGATTCGAGCAGGAACTTCAGGGGGTGGAGAAAGAAAAGGAAATGTCCCTCCTCCTTTTAGATGGACGCCTCCAGGCGGTGACTAAAACATTTAATGACGACCTAGAATCCTTTAAAAGGGAGTCCCTGGAACGATTGCATCAGGAAGTGACGGCCGCGTTTCAGGAAAAAAGTCAACGTTCCCCGGACTTGCGCAAGGACATGGAGGACTTTTTGTTTGCCTCCTTAAGAGATCTTTTCACCGGTTGGCGTATTCAAGAGATTGATAAACTTGCACAACTGCTGGCGGACACCCATCAGGAATTCGCCGGGCGCATCAACGCCATCCTGGAGCGCCTCACCCAGTTGACTGCCCGCATCTTCGATTTTGACCTCCGAAGCTTTGCCGTGGAGGAAACTTTTACGGAAAAGAGCCGCTTCAGCTTCAAATTTAAAGACGAGCCGGTGGGGTTGGAGATTCTTCAGGAGACCGTCACCGGGCTGTTGCCCCGCTCTTTGACCAAGGGCATGCTTATCAAAAGGTTGCAGGAAAACGTCGTGGAACTGGTGGACAAACATTGCGGTCGCTTGCGTTGGGACTTTCATCAACGCCTGCAAGAGATCGCTCGGGAGTTTCGTCAGGCCTGGTTGGGCAAGATCGACGACACCACCCAAAGCATTTCCCAGGCTCTGGAGAGGGCCCGGCTACAAAAGCAGGCCAGCGCCCAGGATACGCAAATCCGCCTGGGCCAGTTGAATGATAGTCTGGACCACATTGTCCACCTGGAGGGGCGACTGTTGGACTTGCGGAAAAAAATTGTTGCGACTTTACAGTGACCCTGTGAATCCTTAATTTTTAATATAAGGAGATGATACCGCAACAACTTAATCTGCGGGGCGACAACTCCAAATACGTCTTGATTATCACTAGAGAGGAGGTTAGGCCATGACGGAATATGAACAGATTATGAAAGAAAAAGGCCTGCCCGAGGTGGGACAAGTTGTCCGCAATAAAAAGTACCATACCTTGTGGCGCGTCATGGAGAAACGAGAGGTTTGGCAGAACATCAATCCTGACCCCAAGACCGGCCATCCCCGCATGGTGCCGGCCATTTACCTGGCTTATTGGAAAATGACCGATGATGCTCCTCCCGGAGTCGGAAAGATGCTTGGTTACCTCTACACCCTTTACGACAACACCTTCAACCTTAATTGGGAACTGGCATCTTGAGTTTATCTCAACTTTTATGAACAACCTGATTTTTTAGGTCGGCGAATCCCCTCGCCGACCTCTTTATTTTCTGGACCCCCACCGTTTTCTGCCGTAAGGTTTCCCTGTTGTAACATTGTCAGAAAATATCTATTATTATTGGCTTATCTACCTCTTTCATCTGCGTTTCTGGGGGCCTTCATGAGCATTCGTACCTCTCTGATCTTGTCTTATCTGGCGCTGGTGGTCCTGCTGACCTTCGGTATGCTGACGGGGGCGGACTGGATCGGCGAAAAGCTGCGCCGAAAAAATCTGACTTTTACGGAAAATGCCGTCAAAAAAATCACGGAAGCCAACCTCGGGCTTTCAGAGAAAATTCTCAAAAAATACGGAGAGTTTTCGGTGGTGGACGTTGCCGAGGCCATCGCCCGGGAACTGTCTTATCTGCTGGCCTCCAAGAAATCTTACAGTTATGCCGCCATGCGCCGGGACCCCACCTTGCGGCGGGTGGCGGTGCAGGACATTTTGACCCCGGACGGCGTGGCGGGGTACACCGATCTGCTGGATATTTTCGGGGTGTCGGTCCTCCACCCCAACCCCACGGTGGAAGGCAAAAATTTCGTCATGTGGGCCGATGAATTCCCGGAGATGTGGAAGCTGGTAAACAGCTCCTTTTCCCAGCCGAAAGTGAACGGTTACTATACCTTTATCGACCGAGACTGTAAGAAGCGTCAAAAGTTCATGGCCCTGGTAAGGGTGCCTAAAACCCCCTTTGTGGTGGTGGCCGCGGTGAACATCGACAAGTATTTCCTGCCGGCGCACGAGCACATTAAAAGGCACTCAGAGGAAACCAGGAAACGGGCTGACCAGGCCATCGCCCACTATGCCGCCGACATGGACCGGAAAGTTAAGATTGTCGGGCTCATCGGCGGGGGGGCCCTCTCTCTGATCGGCATTCTCTTCGGTTTTTTCTTTGCCGCCAACATTTCCCGCCCCCTGCTCAGGCTGCGCCAGGGCGTCGGGGAACTCGGGGAAGGTAATTTCGAGGTGGCAGTGCCCGAAAAGGGCGCCCGGGAAGTGGTGGACTTGGCCCACTCCTTCAATAACCTCGGCCAGCAGCTCACCGAATATATCGCCAAACGGGATTTTATCCGGGACACCTTTGGCCGCTACGTCACCAAGGAAGTGGTGCAGCGGCTTTTGGAATCAGAGGAGGCCCTGGCTTTAGGGGGCGAAACCAGGGAGGTCACCATTCTGATGAGCGACCTCAGGGGCTTCACCGCACTGACCGCGGACATGACCCCCGAGGGCATCATCGCCCTGTTGAATCGCTACCTGGAAAAAATGATCGAAATTCTGGTGGATTACCGGGCGGTCATCGACGAAATCCAGGGGGACGGCATTCTAGCCTTTTTCGGCGCGCCCGAACTACTGCCCGATCACCCAGCCCGCGCCATAGCCTGCGCGGTGGCCATGCAGGCCGCCATGGAGGAAATCAACGCCAAGAACGCCTTGGAGGGTTTGCCCCATCTGGAGATGGGCATCGGCATCAGTTCAGGCGAGGTGGTGGTGGGCAACATCGGCTCGGAGCTCAGAACCAAGTATAGCGTGGTGGGCTCCCCGGTCAACTTTACCAGCCGCATCGAGGCCATGGCCACCGCCGGTCAGGTGCTCATCGGCGCGGTCACCTACGGCAGGGTCCAGGACCTGGTGGACACCGGGGAGGTCTTGCACGTGAGCATGAAAGGCATCCCCGGCCAGGTCACCCTTTACGAGGTGCGGGGCCTGGGGCCGCCATACAACCTCAGGCTGAAGGAGCGCCAGGAGGCCCTGCTGCCCCTCCCCGAACGGCTGGCGGTGAGCATGGAGCGCATCCGGGATAAGGTGGTGGTGGCGACCATGGCATCCGCCACCCTCACCCACCTCTCCGAAACCGGGGCCGTGGCCCTGTTTAAGGGCGAGCTGGCCGAATGGGAGGACGTGCGCCTGCACCTGCTGGACCCCGCCGGACAACAACTTCCCGGCCGCATCTACGGCAAGGTCACGGCCCTGGAACCCGGCCCCGACGACCTCCAGCAGGCCACCTTACGCTTCACCTCCGTGGCCCCCGACGCTCACCTCCACATCCGCCAGGCCACGGGCCGGGCTTGAGCGGTGAATATTTTTGTGGGGAACGGGGCCAGGAGTTTTTGTGAGGGAGGGGGCCAGGGGTCGCGGACCCCTGCCCCCTCCCCCCGCAACAAATCACATCACTCAAATCTATCGTCGAACACCTTCATGGCGCAGAAGCGGCCGCACATGGTGCACTGGTCTTCCCGGGCCTGGGAGAGTTCCCGGTAGAGGCGGGCCTTGCGGGGATTGACGCTCAGGTCGATCTGCTTTTCCCAGTCCAAGGCCCGGCGGGCCCTGGACATGGCCAGGTCCCAATCCGCGGCGCCGGGGAGGCCCCGGGCGATGTCCGCGGCGTGGGCCGCGATCTTGGAGGCCACCACCCCGTCCACCACGTCCTCCACTTCGGGGAGCTTGAGGTGCTCGGCCGGGGTGACATAGCACAGGAAGCTGGCCCCCAGGGTGGCGGCCATGGCCCCGCCGATGGCCCCGGCGATGTGGTCGTAGCCCGCGGCCACGTCGGTGACCAGGGGCCCCAGGACGTAAAAGGGGGCGTTGGCGCAATATTTCTGCTGCAGGCGCATATTTTTCTTGATGGACTGCAAAGGCAGGTGCCCCGGACCCTCCACCATGACCTGGACGCCTTTGTCCCAGGCCCGCTTAGTCAGGTCTCCTAAAAGCTTCAATTCATGGAGCTGAGCCCGGTCGGTGGCGTCGGCCAGGCAGCCGGGCCGGAGGCCGTCCCCCAAGGACAGGGTGACATCGTATTCCCGGGCGATGTCCAGGAGCTTATCATACTGGTCCAACAAAGGATTTTCTTTAGCGTGGCGGCGCATCCAGGCCACGGTGAAGGCGCCCCCCCGGGAGACCACGCCGGTGACCCGCTTTTTTAGGAGGGGCAGCGCCGCCCGGCTGACTCCGCAGTGCACCGTGACAAAGTCCACCCCCTGCTGGGCTTGATGATGCACGATATCCAAAAACCAGCTAGCCTTGACCTCCTCCAGGTTTTTGGCTTCCACCATGACCTGGTAGAGGGGCACGGTGCCGAAGGGGGCCGGGCAGTCGGCCAGCAAGGTGGCGCGGATGAGATCCAGGGGGCCGCCGGTGGAGAGGTCCATCATGGTATCGGCGCCGTGTTCCAAGGCCGCGGCCTGTTTGGCCAACTCCTTCTCCAGGCTGATATCGTGGGGCGAGGTGCCGATATTGGCATTGACTTTTACCCTGACGTTCTGACCGATGCCGATGGGTTTGAGCCCTTTATGCTTTTTGTTGGCGGGGATCACTAGGGTGCCTTCGGCCAAGCCTTGCCTGAGGACCTCCGGGTCAACCTGTTCGGCCCGGCCCGCCTGCTGCATCGCCCGGGTGATTTTACCGGCCACCGCTGCCTGTCGCTGGGTCATGGTGCACTCCTTGCCGAAATTTTACCCGAATCTCCCGGAGAAAGAAACCGTTGCTTTGGTGGCGGTCTGGAATCATTAGTTCTGACTGGCCCCAATAGTATGCGGGTGGCCAATGGCCCAAGGGGCGGAAAGTGGTGACGGCACAGGCTGGAAAGCCCGTGCCACCGACTTTCATGCCGCCTATGCTTTGCCTGGAGCAGACCAGTGAATCATGAAATTGCGGAACCTTGGGCGTTTCAGCCAAGGCCCTCTGTTTGACGGAGGGAAGGGGACACAAGCAAAATGACAGGGGGAATATTTCCTAACCTCGATGACAGTCACCGCAGCAGAATCAGGATAACCCTCACAATCCTTGACGAAGCCTTAAGCAACTTTACCGGGTGGGCTCAGGGGCGCGCCGTCCGGGCCATACTCTATGCCGAGGATAACGATCTTTCACCTCGCCAAAAAGAGGGGCTACTTGCCGTTGTTGAAAATATTCGCCAAATCATGCGGGAGCTGCGTGATGATTTGGAACTGGAGGTAAATCCGCAGAGTGTGACGAAGAATATCCAGGGCTCATGCCATATCCTTTGGGTAGATGTTCTGGAAATGACCGGGAAATATCTCCGGGGATTTGGAAAACCGCCCCTGGGACTAGTTGATTACCTGGACCCCAGGGCTCACCAAATCCTACATTATCTCGACCAAATCAAATCCTTGTTATTGAAAGTCTGAATACTCATCCATCCAAATTCGCCCTTTAGACCAGGGACTTATCGGGCCGCAGATATCCATGGTTTGGCTTGACCTTAGATTCATCTTTTTTCATTTGGTTCATTTTGCAGGACCGGGGTAAATTGTTTACAATGAAGCGATTTTTAACGTAGCGACGAGACCATATGAAGCGTTTGGCTATCTTAGGTTCCACCGGTTCCATCGGACAAAACGCCCTGGCGGTGGTGGAGGAGCACCCCCAAGAATTTCAGGTGGTGGGCCTCGCCGCCGGGAAAAATATCGGGGTATTAGCGGAGCAGATCAGAGCTTACCGCCCGCGTTGGGTGTCTGTGCAGAACGAGGAGGTGGCCCGGGAGCTCAAGGCATCTCTGTCCAATGAGCCCCCGGAGGAAATCCTCACAGGCTCCGAGGGCGCCGTGGCCGTGGCTGTGGCCCCGGAGGCCGACCTGGTGGTGTCCGCCATGGTGGGCGCGGTGGGCCTCCCGCCCACCCTGGCCGCGGTGGAAGCCGGGAAAACCGTGGCCCTGGCGAACAAGGAGTCCCTGGTGGCTGCCGGCCCCCTGGTAATGGCCGCGGTGGCAGCCAAAGGCGCCAGCCTCATTCCGGTGGACAGCGAACACAGCGCTATTTTTCAGGCCCTGGAAGGGCAACGCCGGGACGGGGTGCGGCGTTTGTGGCTCACCGCCTCGGGGGGGCCTTTCCGCACCTGGCCCAAGGAAAAGCTGGACGTGGCCACCCCGGCCCAGGCCCTCAAACACCCCAACTGGGCCATGGGGGCCAAAATCACCATCGACTCGGCCACCATGATGAACAAAGCCCTGGAGGTCATCGAGGCCGGTGTTCTCTTCGGGCTGCCGGTTTCCCGGATAGAGGTCTTCGTTCATCCCCAGAGCATCATCCACTCCCTGGTGGAATTTGTGGACGGCTCGGTGTTGGCCCAATTGGGCTGGCCCGACATGCGCCTGCCCATCGCCTACGCCCTCACCTACCCCCGGCGGCTGCCCCTGAACTGCGAGCCCCTGGACCTGGAGAAAGTGGCCCAACTCACCTTCGAACGACCGGACTTCGAGCGCTTTCCGGCCCTGCGTCTGGGTTATGAGGCTGCGGAGACCGGGGGCACCATGCCCGCTGTGCTCAACGCAGCCAACGAGGTGGCCGTGGCCGCGTTCCTGGCCGGCCGCCTGCCTTTCCCCGGCATCCCCCGGGTGGTGGAGGAGACCATGACCAGGCACACTCCCACGCCTCTGGAGAACCTGGCTCAGGTGCTGGCCGTGAACAACTGGGCCCGGGAATATGCCCAGACCCTGGTGGACCGGGGAGTCAGTCTCCTTTGACCTATCTTTCACAAAACTAAAGCCTCCTTTTGTCCGATAATGTTATAATTCGCTGAGGAGAACCCCGAGATACATGTTGAGCTTTTTCGCCACCGCAGGGATGCCGCTCCACTTAGCCAGCCTGCTCAATTCCATATCTCCTTATCTGACCACCATCCTGGCCACCATTGTGGTCCTGGGAGTCCTGATTTTTGTCCACGAATTAGGCCATTTTCTTCTGGCCAAGTTCTTTAAGGTGCGGGTGGAGGTCTTTTCCCTGGGATTCCCGCCGAAACTTATCTCCAAGCAGGTCGGCGAAACCGACTACCGCATCTCGGTGGTGCCGTTGGGCGGTTACGTCAAGCTTCTGGGGGAAAACCCCAATGACGAAGTGCCTCCCGAGCTTATTCCTTATTCCTTCCAGCACCGGCCCTTATATCAGCGGGCGGCCATTGTGCTGGCCGGCCCGGCCTTCAACTTTTTCTTTGCGGTAATCTCTTTATTTCTGGTGTTTGCCTTTGCAGGCCTGCCTTATGTGCCCACGGAAATAGGCCGGGTGGTAGAGGGTTCGCCGGCGGCCCGGGCCGGACTCCAGGCGGGGGACAGCATTGTGGCGGTGGATGGCACCCCGGTTAATCGCTGGGAGGAACTTTCCCAGCAGATCCGGGGACGGGGCGGGAAACCACTGACTCTCACTGTCAAACGGGGTGATAAAGATTTAAAATTCAACTTGACGCCGGAAATAAAAGAAGGCCTCAATATCTTCGGTCAGAAAGTGCAGGCCTTTCAAATCGGGGTGGCCTCTTCCGAACGGTTGGCCACCGAAGAGTTGGGTCCTTTTCAGGCCCTTGAAGAGGGAGTGGCCTACTCGCTGCGCATTGCGGCCCTTACCCTCCAGAGCATTTATAAATTAATCGCTCGGGAAATCTCCGTGGATACTCTGGGCGGCCCCATCATGATTGCTCAGGTAGCCGGAAAGCAAGCAGAGATGGGGTTTATCCATCTCATTCATTTTATGGCAGTTTTAAGCGTCAATCTTACCCTTCTCAACCTCCTGCCCGTTCCTGTCCTGGACGGGGGGCACATGGTCTTCCTGTTTCTGGAAGCAGTGCGCGGGAAACCCCTGGCGGTGAAGCATCGGGAAATGGCCCAGGCCTTGGGTATGGTGCTCATCCTGACTCTGATGCTGCTGGTCTTTTATCAGGACATCATGCGCCTGTTCTCCCCGGGACAGTAAACCCCGTGCTGTTTCTGGCCCTGGATACTGCTACTGATAAGGGCAGCCTGGCCCTGCTCGAGGATGACCAGGTCGTGGGCGAACTTGCCCTGGGCACCCCTGGATCTTTCCTGGTGCATCTCCTCCCGGCCCTGGATAGCCTTCTGGACCAAACCCGGCGTGGCCTGGGAGAAGTTGAGGCCATCTGCGTCAGCCAGGGGCCCGGTAATTTCACCGGTCTGCGCCTGGGGCTGGCCACGGCCCAGGGCCTGGCCCTGTCCCTGGAAATCCCGGTGGCGCCGGTTCCCACCCTGGAGGTGGTGGCGGCCCCTTGGGCCGGGACGCCTCACCCCGTGGCCGCGCTGATGGACGCCAAGCGTGGGGAGGTTTATTTGGGCTGCTTCGACTGCCGGGGGGAATACCCGCAGCCCCTGGCGGAGCCGGAACGCCTGGCCGCGGTGAACCTGCCCCCGCGCCTTAAGCCACCCCTCTTGCTTACCGGTCCGGGGCTCAGACCTCACCGGGACTCCCTGGCAGAGGCCCTGTCCCCCGGCATCCTCCTCGCTCCGGAAGATTCATGGTATCCCTCGGCCGCCACGGTGGGGCGTTTGGGCCGCCGGCGCCTGGCCCTGGGGCTGGCGGTGGCCCCGCCACAACTCACGCCGCTCTATCTCCGCCCGGCGTTGTAGGAAAGCAAAAAGGGGGCGCGCGTCGTGGACCCTTGCCATTTCCTTCCAAGCTCCTCCCCAAATTTCACGTAAAAAGTCGATTAACACAGTCAATAGCCCTTGTGCTATCGGAAAAGGGAGGGCGAATGGAGAGGGCAAATTGGGGCCAGGGCGGAAGGTGGATGGTAATATCCCGGCCAACTCCAAAACAAGCTTTTAACCGCTTGAAATAACTATATTATTCTGGCACAGAATTTTTAGCAAAATGCTTGTGAATTCTTGACAGCAGA
>JARRKO010000037.1:67026-85416 GCA_037388025.1 Syntrophobacterales bacterium | reverse complement strand
TTTAAATCTATTAAGGTTTTTGCCTCGAGGGTGTATGTCGGTCCTGGACCCAGGGTCCTTGAAACCTTTTTTGGCCCGCGTTTTCCAACCACAGACCACACCACCACCTTCTTTTCCGATGATACGAGCCGCTCTTCAACAACTCCACTTAAGGCGGACGGGCGCGTTCTTCTGCGGCTGCCGCCGCTTTCAGGGGCGCCCATGAGCCGGGCCCGCAAAATGCTAATCAATGCTGCGGATCCGGAAGAATTCCGGGTGGCCATCCTGGAGGAGGGCTTGCTCTCGGAGTTCGCCCTGGAAGCCGCTAGCCGTAAACAAACCAAGGGCAACATTTATAAGGGGGTGGTGGCCAACGTGGAGCCCAGCCTCCAGGCGGCTTTTGTGAATTACGGCGGCAACCGCCACGGCTTTTTGCCCCTTTCTGAGGTGCATCCCGACTATTACCAGGAGAAGGTCAAAGAGCGCTCCAAAGTCCGGATTCAGCAGGCCCTGAAGAAGGGGCAAGAGCTCATCGTTCAGGTGATCAAGGAGGAGAGCCCCACCAAAGGGGCTTATCTCAGCACGTACCTGTCGCTGCCCGGCCGCTATCTGGTGCTTTTGGTCAAACAGAGCCACCTGGGCATTTCCCGAAAGATTGAAAAAGAGGAAGAGCGCCAGCGCTTGAAAGACCTGGCCCAGAAGCTGGGGGTGCCGTCGGAGATGGGGGTCATCGTCCGCACCGTCGGAGAGCAGGGGAAACAACGGACCATAGCCAAGGACCTGAATTTTCTATTAAAACTTTGGAAGGACATTCAGAAAGCTGCGGAAAAGCCGGCCCCCTGCCTGCTTTACAAGGACCTGGATGTCATCACCCGTACCGTCAGGGACTACTGTGCCCCTGACATTAAGACCATCCTGGTGGATGACCGTGAGGTCCATGCCCAGCTAAAGGATTTTCTGCGGCTGGTTTCCCCGAACCAAGTGCGGGCCCTCAAGCTGTGTCTGGTCATCAACCCCACCGAGGCCTTGGTGGCCATTGACGTGAACTCCGGGCGTTGCCTCAACCAGTGCAATCTGGAGGAGACGGCTTATAAGACCAATCTGGAGGCTGCCGAAGAAATCGCCCGGCAACTCCGCCTCCGGGACCTGGGGGGCCTGGTGGTCATCGACTTCATCGACATGAGAGATAAAAAGCACGTCAAAGCGGTGGAACAAGCCCTCAAGCAAGCCTTGAAATTGGACAAAGCTCGAGTCACCGTGGGGCACATCGGCAAGTTCGGCCTGCTGGAGCTCTCGCGGCAGCGTCTGCGTCCGGCGTCCGAAACCAGCACCTACGTCCCCTGCTCCGCCTGCCAGGGACGGGGCCGGGTGAAGTCGGTAACCGCCTTGGGGCTGAGTTTGTTGCGGCAGATGTCCATGCAATTGAGTCAGGCTTCCTGTCGGGAAGTGCAGGCCCTTTTGCCCCTGGAAGTAGCCAACTTCCTGCTCAATCAGAAACGGAAAGAACTCCTGGCCCTGGAGGAACAGCATAACTTGAAGATCATTTTCACCGCCCGACCCGGCCTGCCCTTGGAAGAAATTCAACTCGACTATGTGAAAGCCGAGACCAAGGAACCCCAGGCAACCAAGGGCGAAGCAAAGGAGTCCCGGCGTGCGAAGCCAGTTGATGAAATCCGGCCTGGAAAAATATCCCCACCGCTCACTTCTTAAGGCCATGGGCCTGACGGAGGCGGAGATCGACCGCCCCCTCATCGGCATCGCTAATTCTTACAACGAACTGATTCCCGGCCACATCCACCTGGACAAAATAACCCAGGCGGCCGCGGCCGGGGTGCGCCTGGCCGGCGGCACCCCCTTGCAGTTCGGGGTCATCGGCGTCTGCGACGGACTGGCCATGCACCACCAGGGCATGAAATATTCCCTGGCCTCCCGGGAGTTGATTTGCGACTCCATTGAAATTATGGCCATGGCCCACCCCTTCGACGGTTTGGTGCTGGTGGCCAATTGCGACAAAATCATTCCCGGCATGCTCATGGCCGCGTTGCGCCTCGATATCCCGGCGGTGCTCATCAGCGGCGGCCCCATGCTGGCCGGGCGCTTCCGGGGACGGGCCGTGGACCTCATCAGCGTCTTCGAGGGCGTGGGCGCGGTGAAAGCCGGGCGCATGACCGAAGGGGAACTGGCCGAGCTGGCCGACTGCGCCTGCCCCGGCTGCGGCTCCTGCGCCGGCATGTTCACCGCCAACTCCATGAATTGTCTGTCGGAAGCCGTGGGGCTGGCCCTGCCGGGCAACGGCACCATTCCCGCGGTGGACGCCGCCCGCTTTCGCCTCGCTAAAACCGCGGGCATCAAGCTCATGGAACTGGTGGACAAAGGCATCACCCCCCGGCAGATCGCCACTCTGGAGGCCTTCAAAAACGCCATTGCCGTGGACATGGCCCTGGGCTGTTCCACCAACACGGTGCTGCACGTCCCGGCCATCGCCCGGGAAGCCGATATAGATTTGCCTTTGGCGCTGTTCAACGAAATCAGCGGCCGCACCCCGCACCTGGCGCACCTCAGCCCGGGTGGCCCCCACCACTTGGAGGACTTGGATCGGGCCGGCGGGGTGCCGGCGGTGATGAAACAGCTACTGGACAGAGGGTTGGTGTCGGGAGAGGTCCTTACCAGCACCGGCCGGCAGGTGGCAGAGAATTTAATCCGGGCCCTGGTCCTGGACGATACGGTCATCCGTCCGCTGGACCGTCCTTACCATCCGGAAGGGGGCATCGCCATCCTGTGGGGCGACCTGGCCCCCGAAGGCGCGGTGGTCAAACAGGCCTCAGTGGCCCCGGAAATGCTGGTCAATGAAGGCACGGCCCGGGTCTTCGACTCGGAGGAAGCGGCCACCGATGCCATCCTGGGCGGGGGCATTAAGGGCGGAGACATCGTGGTGGTGCGCTATGAAGGCCCCCGGGGCGGTCCGGGCATGCGGGAAATGCTCACCCCCACCTCCGCCATTGCCGGTATGGGTCTTGATAGGGAAGTGGCCCTGCTGACCGACGGCCGTTTCAGCGGTGGCACCCGGGGCGCGGCCATCGGCCATATTTCTCCGGAAGCCGCGGATGGCGGTCCCATCGCCCTGGTGCAGGAAGGGGACCGCATCCGCATCGATATCCCCGGTAAGACCTTGTCCTTGTTGGTGGACGAGGCCGAGTTGGCGCGCCGCCAGGCCGCGTGGCAGCTGCCGGAGCCAAAAATCAAGCACGGAGTTCTGGCCCGCTACAGCCGCATGGTTAGTTCGGGGAGCACCGGCGCGGTGTTAACCTAACTTGTTAATAACCATGTTGGCCTTTGAATAAGATGACGTGGCGAAGCCAGTTTATTGACAAGGTCTCCGGGGGAAGCATTGGAGCTTGCACATACCCGGCGGGAATTGTCGGAAAAATTCAAGGGATTGATAAAAAAATTCTCAATATTTAAAGAAAGTTAACTAAGTTATCAACATGAGCTGCCAGGTTTATTTCTAAAATTAAACTAATACTTCTTTTCTTAATGGAGAAATGCTGATGCACCTGAAAATGGAACGGGAAAGCCTGCTCAAAGCGGTGGGAAAGACTCTGGGAGTAGTGGATCGGCGGGGCACCATGCCCATTCTCAGCCATTTCCTCTTGGAAGCCAAGGATAATCAGGTGGCGGTGTCGGCCACGGATTTGGAGGTGAGCTTTCGAGGTTTTTTTGAGGCGGAAGTCCTGGAACCCGGGGCCTTGACCCTCCCGGCCCATTATGTCCACAACCTCATTAAGGAATTACCCGGCGAGGTCCTGGACCTGACAGGCACGGAGAGCTCCAACGTCAAAATTCAGGTGGGAGAATCCCGTTATCAGCTCATCGGTCTGCCTGCGGACCAGTTTCCCCCTGTGCCGGAGATCACCGACCTCACCCTGGTGGAGGTGGAAAGCCCGCTGCTCAAAGAAATGATTGAAAAGACCATCTTTTCTGTGTCAGTGGATGATCTCCAATATCATCTCTCCGGTATTTTTTGGGAACGCCATGAGGAAAAGGATGGCTTCCAGTTGCGCCTGGTCTCCACCGACGGCCACCGCCTCACCCTGATTCAGCGTCCCTTGCCGGCCAGTGAACAGTTCGCCATCGAAGAAGGTATTCTCATCCCCCGGAAGGGGGTGGCGGAAATTTCCCGGATGCTGGCCGAAGAAGAGAAAGTCGGCCTGGGCCTGAGCAAAAAGAGCCTGGCCCTGAAAGCCAACGACAAATACCTTTTTATCCGGCTATTGGAGAAAAAATTTCCCGACTATCGGCGCATCATCCCGGAGAGTTTTACCTTTCGCTTTGTGCTGTCCAGGCCGGCGCTCTATGACACCATCCGGCGGATATCCCTGCTAAGCACCGAACGCTTCCGGGGCGTGGTGCTGAATTTGGGACAGGAATCCCTGGAGGTCACCTTTCACAACCCGGAAGTAGGGGAAGGCCGGGAGGTTTTGCCACTAACCCTGGAACAGGGTGACGCCTCCGAGCTCCCCATCCAGATCGGCTTTAACGCCCGGTATTTTCTGGAGCCTTTGAGCGCCATGAGCGGCGACGTGGCGTTTTTGGAACTGAATGACAAAGAACGTCCCTGCCGCCTGGTGCAGCAGGACGACCCCAACTATTTTGCCATAATAATGCCCATGAGTTTGTGATACCAAAATGTTGGTTAAGCACCGCTAATCATGAGAAAAGCGCAGTTTAAATAACGGCGGGCCATGCCCGCCCTACGTCAAAAGCCCATGAGTTTCCAAGAGACTTTTATGAAAACCAAGAAAACGAAAAAGAACTGTCGGCAAACAGGCTTTGGTCAACGGGACCTTTCCGGATTAAAGGAGAAACGCTTTGGAAGAAGCTAAAGTAATTCCGGAAAATGACGTGCAGGACTACGGTGCCGAGCAGATTCAGGTCTTAAAGGACCTGGAAGGGGTGCGGGAGCGCCCGGCCATGTATATTGGCAATACCGGGCCGGAGGGCCTGCATCACCTGGTCTATGAAGTGGTGGATAACTCCATCGACGAGGCCATGGCGGGGTATTGCTCCGAGATCACCGTGAGGATTCACCCGGACCAGAGCGTCACCGTGGAGGACAATGGCCGGGGCATCCCCGTGGACCAGCACCCCACGGAGGATCTCCCCGCGGTGGAAGTGGTAATGACCCGCCTCCATGCCGGCGGCAAGTTCGATTCCGGGGCCTACAAGGTGTCCGGCGGCCTGCATGGGGTGGGCGTCTCGGTGGTCAACGGTCTGTCGGAATACCTGGAGGTGGAAATCCTCCGGGACGGCCAGGTTTACCTGCAGAGGTACGAGCGGGGCAAAACCGTGACGCCCCTCACCGTCACCGGGCAGACCAAGCGCCGGGGCACCAAAGTGACCTTTCTCCCTGACCCCCTGATTTTTCCCGAAATCGATTTCAACTATGACGTCCTGGCCCAGCGCCTGCGGGAATTGGCCTTTTTAAACGGCGGCTTGCGTATCCTCCTCAAAGATGAACGCACCGGCGAAAAGGACGAATTTTGCTACGAAGGGGGCATCGTTTCCTACGTTAAGTACCTGAACCGGGCCAAGACCCCCATTCACCCGGAACCGGTTTATCTGGCGGGCGACAAAAACGGCACCCAGGTGGAAATCGCGCTGCAGTATAACGACTCCTATACCGAGCAGATTTATTCCTACGCCAACAACATCGGCACCAAAGAAGGCGGCACCCACCTCTCCGGCTTCAAAGCCGCGCTGACCCGGGCCATTAATCAATATTTATCCACCAGCGACCTAGCCAAGAATTTCAAAGGCCACCTCCAGGGGGAGGACGTGCGGGAGGGGCTTACCGCAGTGGTGAACGTCAAGCTGCCCCATCCCCAATTCGAGGGCCAAACCAAGACCAAGTTGGGGAATAGCGACATCAAGGGGCTAGTGGAAGTCCTGGTGTATGAGCATCTCCTGACCCAACTGGGAGAGAACCCCCAGATCGCCCGGCCGGTGGTCAGCAAGCTGCTGGACGCGGCCCGGGCCCGGGAAGCGGCCCGGCGGGCCCGGGACCTGGTGCGCAAAAAAGGTGCTTTGGGCGACATGACCCTGCCCGGGAAGCTGGCCGACTGCCAGGAGCGGGACCCGGCCCGGCGGGAAATCTACCTGGTGGAGGGCGATTCTGCCGGCGGCTCCGCTAAACAGGCCCGCGACCGGCGCTTCCAGGCGATTTTGCCCCTGAAAGGCAAAATCATCAACGTGGAAAAGGCCCGTTTTGAGAAGATGCTGGAAAATTCGGAAATACGCACTCTCATCTCTTCTTTGGGCTCGGATCTCTCCAAGTCCGAGGAGGAGCTCAATTCAGAAGACCTGCGCTACCACCGGGTCATCATCATGACTGACGCGGACGTGGACGGCTCCCACATCCGCACCCTGCTGCTGACCTTTTTTTACCGGCAGATGCAGCACCTCATCCGGGATGGCCACCTTTATATCGCCCAGCCGCCCCTGTATCGCATCACCCGGGGTAGCGACAAGATTTACCTCAAGGACGAGAAGGAATTTAAACAGTATCTGTTCCAGCGAGGCGCGGATAAAAAGCGCCTGGTGCTCTCCTCCGGCGAAGTTTTGGAAGGCAAGAAGCTGACCCGGGCCTTAGAGCATATTATCAATTATCAGGAGTACCTGGGGCGTTTTGAAAAGCGGGGCTTGCCCAAGGAAATTTTGAGGCTATTGTTGGATCAGGAAGTGGTGGACCGCAAAACCCTGGCGGAGGAGGAGCGCCTCATTTCGCTGAGTCAGGCCCTGGAGGACACCGGCCGCTGGATCACCCGCCTGGAGCCGGACGAAGAGCATCACGCCTTTGCCTTGTCCATCCAATACAAAAAAGACGGGGCCCACCCGGTGCGCCTGGATTGGGACCTGTTAGGGGGCAGTGATTTTCAGGCTCTGGTGAGATTGGACCGGGACATGGCCTATCTGAAAACTCCACCGCATCGTTTGGAGGTCAAAAACCGCTCCTGGGAAATTAACGTTCCGGAGGATCTGGTGACCATTATCATGGAGGAGGGGCAAAAAGGCGTAACCATACAGCGTTTCAAAGGTCTGGGGGAAATGAACCCGGAGCAACTCTGGGAAACCACTATGGATCCGGAAACCCGCACCCTTCTCAAGGTGAACATTATCGACGCCTCCGAGGCCGATGCCATTTTCACCATCCTCATGGGGGACAAAGTAGAGCCTCGCCGGGAATTTATTCAGAATAACGTCCTTGAACTAAACGAGTTGGATATTTAATTTATGTTAGTACGGGGGGGTGAGAGGAGGTCCATTAGGTGAGGGCCCATGGCAGCATCTGCGTCCCTTTCCCCACCAACCCGAATTCAGCAAGGAGGAACAGACATGGCCAAGCGCAAAGCCACTTACAAAATGTACGTGACCCGGCGGGAAAACATTGCAGTGGGTGATCAGCCGGACCACACCCTGATGCTCACGGAACTGGAAGGGGAGCCCATTGATATGAAAATCGGAGTGGCGGGGGAATTCATCTCCCGGCGGAGTGTAGGCTTCCATGACCGCATCAAGGGTTCCGGCAAGATGGAGGGGTATGCCATCAGCACCTTCCAACACGGCCAGGTGTACAGCCGCTTCGAAGGCAAGCGGGAGGGGACCACCAAGGTTACCTCTGGCACCTGGAAGGTGTATCAGGGCACCGGGAAACTCTCCGGTCTCACCGGTCAGGGCACTTTCACCGTGAAACCCACGGAGAAGGCTCGGGAGTTCATCCTGGATATGGAGGGAGACTACGAGCTGGGAACCTAGTTTGCTGCCCCGAAGCGGCGCCATCTCTGGAAATTTTTTCGAAGACCAGGGGAAGGGGTATGCAGCTCCTTCCCCTGCTTGCCATGATAACATGCCATAATTTATAGACGCTTAACCAGGGGGGCTGCCATGCACCGCAGAGCCAGTTTCAGGATTTACGTGACCCGTCGGGAGATGCTCTATGTGGGCGATCAGCCGGAGCACACCCTCATGCTTACGGAAATGGAAGGAGAACCCCTTGATTACACTCCCGGTGTAGCCGGAAAGTTCGTCTCCCGGCGCAGCGTGGGCTTCCATGACCGCACCAAAGGGGAGGGCCCCATGCAGGGTTACGCCATTACCCACTATGAACATGGAACGGTATTCTCCCGCTTCGAAGGGGTGCGCAAAGGAGGCGTCACCACGGGCACCTGGAAGGTTTACAAAGGCATCGGCAAACTGCAAGGTCTCCAGGGGAGCGGCACCTTTGAAGTGAAGTCTACGGGTAAGCCCAACGAATTTATCCTGGACATGCAAGGGGAATATACCCTGTAGCCGTTTTCCGAATCCCCCAGGGGGTTAACTTTTAGTCACCCTGGTTGTCTAAGCAAGAGAATGAACCAGGTCCCCATCACTTTATTTTGAGCACCCCGCCCACTGATCTGGACTATGCTCTCCTGAAGCGCATCACCCGGGGAGAGCAGTCAGCCCTGGAAGAGCTCATCCGCCGCCACGAGCGGCGCCTTTACCACTTGGCCTACCGACTCCTGAAAGACCCTCTGGAGGCGGAAGATGCGCTGCAGGAGGTCTTCCTCAAAGCCTATGAGTTTGCCGGTCGCTTCCAGCCCATCAGCACGGTTAAGGCCTGGCTGAACCGCATTACCGCCAATCACTGCTTAAACCGCCTGCGGCAGCGGGTGCCCTTGGATTCCCTGGATAATGACGACATGCCCATACCCCTGGCCTCCCCGGGAGCCACCCCCCTGGAAGCCTTGGAGGAATCCGAGTTGGCCCGGCGATTGGAGGGTCTGTTGGCGGCGTTGCCGGAAAATCAACGCCGGGCCCTGGTCTTAAAACGCTTTGGCGACCTCTCCTATCAGGAAATCGCCGAAGTCATGGAAACCACCCCCGGCGCGGTGGACGGCCTCATTAAAAGGGCCCGGCAGTTTTTGCGCCAAGCCTTGGCCGAAGACCTCACCTAAGATACGGTAAATCCTCAGGTTCACGTCGCCGAGGGCGACCGCGCCACAATTTGTCCGAGAGCCCAGCCACCCAGGGCCCGCGGCAATCCCCACAAAAATTCCTTATCTTGACAAGTTTCCTTGGTTTTTTTGGTTTAAAGATAGATCAAGATCAAAAAGTCATATCTAAGGGTGACATCAAAAAGCCTTATTGAGTGAGCACCTTCAGCCAGGTCCTGCAAGAAGATCCTGATGCGGGAGAAGGTCTAACCGATCAGAGCTACTCCAGACTGATTTCTCTATTGCCGGATCATGCCGTCTTCCTTTGATTTATAGTACAAATTATGGTTTAATGGTTTTGAGCCAGTGACGCAGATGTTGTCTCTCTCTGGGAAGAAGAGAGTCAACCTGCCTATTGGTCAAGAATGGCACAGGAGTTAAAACGGAGTTATTAATGTCGCCATTAAATATCCCTTGGCACTTAAATATACGACAGAAAGTAATGCTGGGTCTGGCTATCGGTATAATAGCGATTGGATTCATCGGGATTGTTTCCTATCATTATTTGCAAGTAATAGAACTCAAACAACATTTTGTTGAGGTAGCCGATGATTTAAGTAACAAAACATTGGAGATCAGACGTTCCGAAAAAAACTTTTTGCTCTATGGTTCAAGAAGTGATCTAGAGGAGAACCGACGCTTTATTCAAAATGGTTTGGACTTGCTCGCTACACTCGACACAGAAGTAAAGGGCTTGGCGGGCTCTCCCAAGGTTCATCTTATTCGCCAGGAATTCTTGAGCTATAAAAATATCATGGAACAGATAAGTGCCAAAAATAAGCATGAGTCGGTTCCCCGAGAGTTGGAGGAGCAACTGCGAGAACGGGGTAAACGCCTGGTGGATCTTTCCCATCAGCTGGTCAATTTTGAACGTAAAAGGATCCTCGAAATCATTAATACTTTAAAGACGCAACTTTTGACCTCCTTGGCCATTTTTGTGGTTCTGGGTGGGTTCTTGGGTTTCATCGTCAGTCGAAAAATTCTGCAACCATTGAAAACCATTGAAAAAACTACCCTCCGCATTGCCATGGGGAACTTTAAACCCCTGCCCGTGCTCGATACCCGGGACGAGACCCAACGAGTGGTGGAGGCTTTTAACCGCATGGTACAGGAGCTGGAGAAGCGCCAGGATCAACTGGTGCAGGCGAAAAAACTGTCGTCTTTGGGGGTCTTGACCTCCGGAGTGGCTCACCAGCTCAACAACCCCCTCAACAATATTTCCACTTCCTGTCAGATTCTCATGGAAGAAATGAAAGATTTGGAGTCCCATGATCCAGCCTTCTTCCAAAAAATGCTGACCAATATTGAACAAGAGGTGGACCGGGCCCGAGACATCGTCAAAGGTCTGTTGGAATTCTCCCGGTCGAAAGAGTTCACCCTGAAACCCACCCCCCTCAAAGAGGTGGTGGATCGCTCCATCCGGCTCATCTCCAGCCAGGTGCCGGCGGGAATTGACATAGTGGAGCACGTCCCCGAGGATCTGGTGCTTCAATTGGACGCGCAACGGATGCAAGAGGCCTTCCTGAACTTGATCATGAACGCCATACAGGCCATCGACAGTCTTCCGGGGCAGGTCAAAATAGAAGCTATGATGGACAAAGGCGGTCGGCGGGCCATCATTACCGTGGAGGATACCGGTAAAGGCATTTCCAAAGAAGAGCTAGGACTGATTTTTGATCCATTTTTCACCACCAAGGAGGTAGGGGCAGGGACCGGCTTGGGCCTTTCCATTGTTTATGGCATTATTGAACAACATCACGGCACCATTGCGGCAGCGAGCAAAGAAGGAGAGGGCACCCGGTTTATTATTCGCTTGCCTTATAAACCCTCGGTTTCGGATGAGAGACCCACGGCATGAAACAAGCGTTCATCATGATTGTCGAAGACGAATACATCGCCCGGGAAAATCTGGAGCATATTTTACAAAAAGAGGGCTACCAGACCCTGGCCCTGGACAGCGGCGTCAAGGCCCTCAAAGAGCTGGAAAAAAACGAGTTTGACCTGGTGATGACCGACCTGCGCATGCAGCAGGTGGACGGTATGCAGGTTCTCGAGCGGACCCGGGAGCTCTACCCGGACACCGAAGTAATCATGATCACCGGCTACGCCACGGTGACCACCGCGGTGGAAGCTATGCAGAAGGGGGCTTATCATTATCTGGCCAAACCTTACAAAATCGACGAAGTGAGGATTTTGGTGCGCCAGGCCCTGGAAAGGAGGTGGCTGAAACAAGAGGTTATTGAACTGAGGCAACAGATTCAAACTCAAAAGGGCATTCCCCAGTTGATCGGCAAGACCCCCAAAATGGAGTCCTTGAAAAACCTCATTGCCCAGATTGCTCCCACCGATTCTACCGTACTCATTTTAGGAGAGACCGGCACGGGCAAAGAACTGGTGGCCAAGGCCATTCATCACCTGAGCTCCCGGTCCGAGCGGCGGTTCCTGGCCATTAATTGCGGCTCCTTCACCGAGGAGCTGCTGGCCCATGAGCTGTTCGGCCACGAAAAGGAGGCCTTTACTGGAGCCCGGGGCGTGAAAAAAGGCTTACTGGAGGTGGCTGTCAAAGGCACGATCTTTCTGGATGAGATAGGCGAGATGTCCCTTTCCATGCAGGCGAAGCTCCTCCGGGTCCTCCAGGACCGGACCTTTTTCCGGGTGGGGGGTACCACGGAAATTCCGGTAGATATTCGCATCCTGGCGGCCACCAATAAGGACCTTAAAAATGAAGTGGAAAAAGGCACCTTTCGCCAGGACCTCTACTACCGCTTGGCCGTGATTACCGTGGAGGTGCCGCCGCTCTCAGAAAGAAAAGATGATATCCCCTTGTTAAGTCAGCACTTTTTGGAAAAATTTTCCACCGCCCAGGGGAAACGGGTGGAAAAGATAAGCCATGACGTGATGGATATCCTGATGAGTTATACTTTTCCAGGGAATGTCCGGGAACTGGAAAACATTATCGAGCGGGCGGTAACCCTGGCCTCGGATTCCACCGTGGAGATGGCGCATCTGCCGGAGGATCTGCGGGAGCAGCGCTTTGACATTCGGCGCCGGCCAAAAACGGAACTTCTCACCTTGGAAGAGAATGAAAAGGAATATATCGGCTGGGTTCTCGAGCAGGTGAACGGTAACAAGACCAAAGCCGCGGAAATCCTGGGGATCGACCGGGTCTCCTTATGGCGCAAATTAAAGCGTTACAGCATGGACGCTGAGGCCTAACCTCACTGAGGCATGAGGACCCGCTCCAGCAGGGCCTCATCAATTTCCTGGGCCAGCACAATTTCCAACCCTTCCTTCATTTCCCCTTCAATATCATTCAGATCCACGGCGTTGCGTTGGGGCAGAATAACAAGCCGCACGCCGGCCCGTTGGGCAGCCAGGAGTTTTTCCCGAATGCCGCTGACCGGCAGAATGCGGCCGCTTAAGGTCAACTCTCCGGAGAGAGCCACATCCCGGCGGGCCGGCCTGTCGGTGAGCAGGGAAATCAAGGCCAAAGCAATGGTGATGCCGGCCGAGGGGCCGTCTTTGGGGATGGAGCCGGCCGGGATATGGATGTGGATATCCCGGTCGGCAAAAAAGTTCGGATCAATGTTTAAGTGCCTAGCGTGACTGCGGATATAGCTCAGGGCCGTTTGGGCTGACTCCTGCAAAACGCTTCCCAGGGAACCGGTGAGGATAAGCTGTTTGTTCCCCAACATGCTTGCCGCTTCCACGAAAATAATTTCTCCGCCGAATTCCGTCCATACCAGGCCGGTGGTGACGCCGATGCGGTTCTGGGCCTCGGTGACTTCGTGGGCAAACTTGCGGGGTCCCAGCAACTGCTCCACCAGGTCTTCATCAATGGTTTGGGGACACCTGCCCTCCTCACCCGTTAAGCACTGGCGGGCCAATTTCCGGCAGACCGTGGCCACTTCCCGCTCGAGGTTCCTGAGGCCGGCTTCCCTGGTGTAGCCCCGAATGATTTTCAGCACCGCGCCCTCGTTGAAGTCCAGGGGGAGGTGCGACAAGCCATGGTGCCGCAACTGGCGGGGAACCAAATAATGTTTGGCGATTTCCCGTTTTTCATTTTCCGAGTAGCCGGGGAAGGCAATGACTTCCAGACGGTCCAAGAGCGGTCTGGGCAGATTTTCCACCACATTGGCGGTGGTAATGAACATGGCCCCGGAAAGATCGAAGGGCACATCCAAATAGTGATCCACAAAATGGCTGTTTTGCTCCGGGTCCAGGATTTCCAGGAGGACGGAGGCCGGGTCTCCTTTAAAGCCCTGACCTACCTTGTCGATTTCATCTAGCATAAAGACAGGGTTTTTAACGCCCAGTCGCTTGATTTCATTGATAATTCTGCCCGGCAGGGCCCCCACATAAGTTCGGCGGTGACCGCGCAATTCGGCTTCATCCCGCAAACCCGCCAAAGACAGCCGCACAAATTTTCGTTCCAGGGCCTCGGCGATGGACTGGCCGATGGAAGTTTTGCCGGTGCCGGGGGGACCGGAAAAACATAGAACCGGGCCGCGCATCTCCTGCATAAGATGTTTTTTCTCGGAAATTTTTTTGATGCTGGCCCGCAAGTCATCGATCTTAATGGGCTTGGATAAGTAATGCACCGCCCCTTTCTGTAAGGCCTCCACCGCCGAATCCACGGTGGCGTAGCCGGTGATCATCATGATGGCGGCATGGGGATCAATCTCTTTGGCGGCTTCCAGGAGTTGGATGCCGTCCATCTTATCCATTTTCAGATCTGTCAGGATCAGATCGAATTTCTGCTGCTTGAGTTTTTCTAAGGCCTCGAGGCCGTTGGCCGCGGTTTTTACCTGGTGGCCGTCTTTTTTCAGGATATGTTCCAGGTTGGTGCGGGCGATCTCCTCATCGTCCACTACCAGAACTTGAAAAGGCCGTTCCAGGTAAAGCGTCCGAACGGCCAGATATTCCAGAATACGCTCCTTAACGTGGTGCAGCCCGAAGTGTTGGGACGCCAGGATATGCTCGGCCCGCTTCAGGTCAAGATTATCCTCCGTGTAATTATGCCAAGGCAGCGCCAGCAGATACTCCACATAATTGATCCCGATGGTGTACTCCGGGAGGGAGGGGTCGGTTTTCTCCAAGCGCTCCAATTCCTTGGCCACCACCGAGGCCACCTCCGGGGGCAAGCTGGTTTTTTCCACCGCGGCCCGCAGTTCTCGCAGCTCAGAACTAAGTTTGGGAGCCTCTTCTTCAGACTTCCGAAAAAAGACCATGCCATCTTCCTTTCATCAGGCAAAGGACGCCTGTGCCTTCAAACATAAAGAAAAAAAGCCATGAAAGCAATTTCATCTAATACGCGACCCCGATGGACTTCGGTGCATTTCATTTTGCAACACCCCGCTTTTCTGATGCAACATTTCTTTATCTACTTGATATTCAAACAAAAAAATAAGCACCATTAATTTGGCGTTGCATTAAGCAACAGAAAGGGGGTGAGGCCGCCCCAGGGGGCCTGGTCTGTTTATGCAGTTATTCAAATAAGTTGCAAAGATGACCACAATTGGCACAAACCTTGAATATATTCTTTAGCAAAAAGAAAAAGTGCGGGAGGCCATCATGAAATTTTGGGATAAGTGGCAAGCTTTCTGGATGGCGGTCACCTTCGCCGAAGCCGGCGAACAAGACACCGCCATTGAGATTTACCAGAGTACCCAGAAGCGTCCGGATGAAAGAGTGTCTGAGCGGAAGCGTCCTCCCCAGCGTCTTTACCGGACTTAAACCAACAACTTTTATTACGATATTTACGGGTCCATCATGATCTTCAAACGACTCCAAGAGTTCCTGAATCGTTGGCGCAAGCCTCGCAAGCCTTCCCAAGTGGAGGTGAAGAGGCAGCGTCACCTGGGAGCTGATTACGAGGAGACCATGATGGCCGTCGCCTTTGCCGAGGCCGGCGTCCCGGAACAGGCGTTGGATTTATTGAAACGGCGCGGGAAACGGAAAATTCTCGTGCTGGGGCAGGAAAACACCTTCACCGAACCGGTTATGGAATATGCCACACTTTTAGCCGAGCGACTGGGGTACGAGTTGATCGCTTTGAGCGTGGGAACCCCGGCCGGCAAGTTTTCATCGCCCTTCGGACGGCATCTGAAGGAAGAGTTTCAGCGCCAGGCCGCGTCAGCCGCGGCCGTGATGGAACAGAAAGCGGCCCAAAAAAACATCCCTTGCACCCACGTGGTGAAATTCGGGGATGTCGGCAAGGCCGTGGAAGAAATCAATCGGGAATACCACAGAATTGAACTGGTCATTACTGATTCCCCCTCCAAGCGGGAGGAGTTGCATGCCCGGGTTAACCTGCCGGTATTCAGTCTAAGAGCTCATCACTAAGGAGAAATGGTTATGCCTAAACTTGCTCGTCAGAAAAAAAGGAAAGCCCTCAAAGGTGCCATCGGCTTTGGTATCTTCAGCGCTGTCCTGTATTTGGCCGTGTTCGCGAATCAGGGGACAGTGATGACCTATTTTACCAAAGGGGGAGTGTACGGCGCACTTCCGGTGTTGACCGCCTTCATTTTTTCCTTTGTGCATGGCGCCTTCACCGGCAACTTCTGGTCGGCCGTGGGCATTGAGGCCTCCAAGAAGGCCACCAGGGTCGAGATCTCCGCCACCAAGCCGAAGAAACGGGTGCGTCCCCGCCCTCGGGCTCAGATGAATGCCTAAGGGAGTTTGGGGAAGTGATATTAATAACAATGGTTAGCTGATCCCGCCGGGCATCTGGCGGGATTAGCTACACACAAGGCGAGAAAAAGCACAGGAGGTTTTCAATGCCAGGAGTAGAGCAACTCACCTTCATTGACCTAAGTTTATACTCGGTCATCTTCCTGTTCGTGCTCGGCTTCATCGGCGGTTTGGTCAGCGGCTTTATTGGCTCCGGTGGAGCCTTCGTCCTGACCCCTGGGATGATGACCTTGGGCGCGCCCGGGGCCGTGGCCGTGGCCAGCAATATGTGCCACAAGTTTCCCAAAGCCATGGTGGGCGCCTATAAACGTTATAAATATGGCCAGGTGGACCTCAAGCTGGGTGTTATTATGGCCATTTCCGCTGCTGTCGGGGTTTTAATAGGAATTAGGGTCCAGGAGTTTATTCTGGCCGCCTGGGGGGAGGCGGGCTCCAACCTCTATATCAGTCTGGCCTTTGTGGTCGTGCTGGTGGTGGTGGGAGGCTACGTCTTTCGGGATGCCCTCAAGTTGAAAAAGACCGGCGAGGAAGCTGCCACCACCAAACTGGCCAAAAAACTGCAAAGCATTAATCTTCCCCCCATGATTCACTTCAAGACCGCCAATGTCCGCATATCCTTGTGGTTCACCTTTCCGGTGGGGTTTGCCACCGGTATGCTGGCGGCCACCATTGCCGTGGGCGGCTTCGTCGGAGTCCCCGGCATGATGTATGTGGTGGGGGCTTCCGGGCTGGTGTCCTCCGCTTCCGAGCTGGTCATCGCCTTCATCATGGGCTTTACCGGCTCCGTTAAGTGGGGCATTCTGGGCATGATTGATATCCGGATGACGTTGCTCATCCTGGCCGGCTCCTTGTTCGGGGTTCAGCTCGGCGCCATCGGCACCACCTATGTCAAGGACTACATGGTCAAGTTCGTCATGGGCGCCATCATGTTGATCGTGGCGGTCAGCCGGGGCTTGGCTGTACCGAAATATCTGACACAGCTGGATGTCATCTCGGTGAGTTCGGGCATTTTAAAAGTACTCAGCACTATTAGCTATATTTCCATGGTAGTGGCGCTGGCCACCGGCTGCGTGATCATTTTGGGAGCCATGGCGAAGGGCATCCGAGCCGAAAAGGCGGCGGCCGCGGTGCCGGAAGGCTCCTCCTATCAAGAAATGAAAGCATCCTGAGGAAGGCCGATTTGTTCCTCAGCGGGGCAGAGCGGTAAAATTCTCTGGACAGCCTTCATATACCGACTTAAATTGGGTGGACTTGGTCCACCCTTTCACTTTGAAGCCCCAGTCTCAGCATCTATAGGTCGGACCGGGTAAGACTTCTCCCGGCAGCAGGCGGACCGGGGGTCGATACTAAGAACTGTTTGTGAGGGAAAATATGGGTATGTATACGAAGCTGCTGGTGGCCGTGGATGGCTCCGATTCCAGCCTCCATGCCTTCAAGGAAGCCCTGCGCATCTCAAAAAAAGACGTCATGGTGTTGGCCGTAGCCCCGCCTTACTCGGGCGATTTGCGGGTCATGGGCTCCAGCGATCTTTCCGAGCTGATTAAGGAGCCTTGCGAAATCGCCCTCAACAAGGCCATGGACATGGCTGAGGACGAGGGGGCGGAGATCAGGCCGGTCTGCGTTATGGGCGAACCGTATGAGACCATCGTGGATGTGGCCGAGGACGAAGGCCGCGACCTTATTATAATGGGCGTGAAAGGCGCGAAGTTCCTGGTGGGCAGCACCACCGCCCGGGTCATCGGCTTCAGTAGTCAGGACGTGCTGGTCATCCCGGAAAAGATCGGGGTCGGTTGGGAGCGAATTTTGCTGGCCACAGACGGGTCCGAATACAGTCGCAAAGCCACGGAAAAGGCCCTCGCCCTGGTGCAAGCCTCCGGAGGAGCCTTAAAAGTGGTGTCGGTTCTGGAGATTTCTCCTCATATCTATGCGGTGGCACCGGAACTCACCGAAGAAAAAATCAAACTCCCGAGACAATATGCCCAAGAGGTGAAGGAGTTGGCAGCCTCCCGGGGTATCATCGCGGAGGATTTCGTGCGGGAAGCCGAATCAGCGGATGAAGTAATTATCGAGCTGGCCCGCAAAGCCAATATTGACCTGATTGTCATGGGCTCCCACGGCCGCACGGGATTGAAAAGGCTCCTCATGGGCAGCATCACCGAAAAGGTCATCAGCAGTGCGCCCTGCCCGGTCCTGGTGGTCAAGCTCTAGAAAGTGTTTCGCCAGAATTCTTTGAGGGGCGGAGCGGGTTGCCATTGGCCCCCTGCCCTCCCCTTCAAACTACCCCCCCAACCTTCCGTGCAAATCTCGTTGCTCCCCCCGGAGAAGAGTGGTATATTTCAGCCTCATGCAGCCCCTCACTGCCATCTTCCTTGGGTGTGTCCAGGGCATCACCGAGTTTCTTCCCATTTCTTCTTCCGGTCACCTGGCTCTCCTGGAGCACTACCTCAAGGTGGAGGGGGGCGGCTTGAGTTTCGATATTCTCCTGCACGTCGGCAGCCTCCTGGCCCTTCTCGTCTATTTCCGCGCCGACTGGCTGGGCATGGCCAAATCGGTGCTAACCCCCTCCCCTTACACCCGTCTGGAGCGCCGTCTCTTCATTTGCCTGGTTGCGGCCTCCATTCCCGGGGGACTGGCCGGGGTTCTCCTGAAGCATTATGCTGAAACGGTTTTTCGCCAGCCCTGGCGC
>JARRKO010000037.1:0-67007 GCA_037388025.1 Syntrophobacterales bacterium | reverse complement strand
GGTGGGCCTCCTGCTCATTCTGGCGGAGCGCCTGGCCCGCCATATGCGCCCCCTCACCAATCTGCACCTGGGGGACGCCCTGCTGATCGGCCTCTTTCAGGCCCTGGCCATTATGCCCGGAGTGTCCCGGAGTGGCATCACCATGACCACCGGCCTTTTCCTGGGCTTTACCCGGGAGAGCGCCGCCCGCTTCTCCTTTCTCCTGGCCACCCCCATCATCGCCGGGGCCGGTCTCTACGATCTGCTCAAGTGGTTCAAGCACCCCCCCGAGGACCTTTCCTGGGCCGCGGGGATTTTGGGCTTTCTGGCTGCCGTGGTTTCCAGCTACGCGGCCATCCGCTTCCTCCTGCGCTACCTGCGCCGCCACACCTTCTACCCTTTCGCCGCCTACCGCCTATTTCTGGCCGCGGTGATCCTCGGGTTAACGGCTTTTTAAATCACGCGAGATCTTGAAAGGTATTCAGGATATGTTTTAGGATCTCGGTGGTCCAGAGCCAGCCGGCCAGGCCCTGCCATTGGCCAGCCTGGGGAGGGTCCATGGGAAGTGCGGCGGAGGCAGCTTGAAGTTCATGCTCTAAGCGGGCTAGACCTTGGCGGTATTCCGGACATCCCGGTGCGGCGGCCTCCAGTGATTCCCCCAGGTCCAGGACCAGGCGCTGGTAGAGGGCGTCAGCCAGAAAGGTCCTGACCAAAGCAGGGCCATCCCACCGAGATTTTATGGCAGATTCTGAGGCGAAAACCTTGGCCAAACCCTTGGCCAGAGCGGTCCTGGCCACCTGGGCCTCCAGGCCCCCGGACTCCTCCACCCAGGCCGAGGTCAGCACCAGGATAGCCGCTTCCGGAGGGGTTTGAGCCAAAGCGTTCAGCCCCCAAGCTGCCAGAGCGGCTGTCCACCCTGATTCGGCCGCAGTGTTGCCAAATTCCCCCAAGCATTGGGCCGCCTTGCGGGTGAGGCGGAACCCCGTCAGGAGGTCCTGGCCCTGGCCCACGCCCGTCTCCTGCAAAGCCGCGACATAGCGGCGCACCACCTCCCGGGCTTCCACCGGAACGGTACCCTCCGGAGATAGATACCGGGTGGCCGTGCCCTTGGCCCACCGCCAGGCCCCAGTGCTAGGCCCCCGCCGGGCTGTTGAAGTTCCCATGGTATTATGTGAAATGATCTCAGGGGAGGGGGCTAAGGGGCGAGCCCCTTACCCCTTCCCCTACCACACCACCCTATCACAATTCCAATCCCTGGGCCAGGCGTTTCAGGTGGGTGTAGCGTTCCCAGGAGAAGGTGGGCCAGCAGGGAAAGAGGGAGTTATTATGGTACAGGGGTTCATTTTCCAAGTCGTAGGGGGAAGCGGCCAGGGCTTCCGGCCAGAGCGTGGTGCCGGGGATGGGGGAGTAAAGGGCCAGCACCGGGGTGGCTCCCAGTTCCCTGACCTGGCGGATGGACGCGGCCACTTCTGCGTCTTCCTGGTTGGGTAGACCTAGCAACAGGTAAACTCCGAGTTCCTCCCGGCTGAAGCCGGCCTCCTGAAGATATCTCAGGGCGGCCTCCAGTTCTCCTTCTTGCAGCTTTTGATCCAGGCGATGGCCTCCCGGGGCCGCGGTCTCCACCCCCAGGCGCAAAGTGGCGAAATTGGCGCGCTTAAGCCAGCGGGCCACCTCCGGGGAAATGAAGCGGGCATGCAGGCCGTTGGGGGTATGGAAGCGGAAGCCGGCGCCCCGGCGAGCCAGTTCCTCCAGAATGATCAAAAGGTGATTTTCCGCATCCACCAGCAGGGCGTCATCGTAAAAGGCCACTTCTGACAAGTGCAGTTGCTGGCGCCAATATAAAATTTCCTCCACCACCGCGTGGGGGGAGCGCCGCTGGTAACGGGGCGCCAGTAGACGGGAGGCGCAATAATCGCAGGAAAAGGGGCAGCCCCGGGAGATGAGAAGGGGAATAAAGGTGAGCCCGGGGGCTAGGTCCAGAGCCGGGTAGGGCAGCTCATCCAGGTTTGACGGCAAAGGCAACGCTAGCTTAGTGTTAAGCAGGAGGTCCAAGTGTTGACAGAGGGCGTCCTCCCCCGGACCGGTGATCATCACATCGGCCCCACTGCGGCGCCGGGCGTGATCAGGGCACAGGGTGGCATAGCCGCCGCCGAGAAGCACAGGCGTGTCGGGAAACTGCTCCCGGGCCAGGCGGATGGCTGCTATCACCCCAGGGTACCAATAGGTCATGAGAGAGGTGACCAGGATGGCGGCGGGACGGGGGGTTTTAGACAATTCCCTCTGGAACGTGGGCTCGGAGAGGCCGTAGCGACCGTAACGCCGGGGGAAGCCGGCCAGGGCCGGAGGTGGAGGCAAAATCTCCTTGGGGTAGCGGCCAGTCCCGAAAGGGCCGGGACGGGCGTGGGGCGTGGCCAGGCAGTCAATCAGGCGGACGGGAAACCCCCGAGATTCAAGAAGCCCGGCCAAATAAAGGAGTCCCAGGGGGCGGGCGAAGAAGTCATAAGCCGCGACATCGTAAATCCAGGGATTAATGAGAAGCAAAGGGGGTGGACACATATCATACCGGATCGCAGGCTTGACGGGTAAAGGCCAGAATCAGCGCCCACACCCTGGCGGCGGCGGCCGTGGCCGGGGAGATGATTAATTCCAACACTCCGGAGCTCCGTGCAGTTATTTTAACGGGCTCGGCCAGGCGCAGGCCGGGTACCCAGATAATGTCGTCGCCGCTGGTCACCAGGGGCAGATGCGGCCGGAGCCACCGGGGGATTTTGGCATCCACCAGGAAATCCTGCATTTTCTTGGCGCCAGGGGCGCCGGCCGGCCGGAAGCGGTCTCCCGGCAGCAGCGGGCGGAGGCTGAGGGGGAAGGATACCCGGCCTTTATCCAGCCAGACCACGGACGGTGACTCAGGCCGAGGGCCAGGCAGGGGCTCCGCCGGCTCTTTGGCCTGAAGACGCCAGCCGTCTACGGACTCCACCGTGCCCATCCCGGATAACAGGGTGGGGTGAGGCTCCGGCGGGGGCGGTAGCGGACGGAAGAAATGGAGTTCCTCACCGGCCCGGGCCACCTGGCAATGGTCCCAGACCATCAGGCCACCGCTTTTGGTTCCCTGGGCCAGGGACATCAGATTCTTGACCTGGGAGGAGGTGATTTCCTGGTGAGAGAGAAAATGTCCCAAAGTTTGCCGTAAAAGACGCGTGGTCAGGGCAGGGGAAAGGGCCAGCAAACGGGGGATGGATAAGGCGGCGCATTCAGGGGTGACCCAGCGCCCCGTCTCGTCAAAGGCCTGGGCTGCGGTTTCGGCCAGGAGACGCTCATCCTCCTGGAGAATGGCCATGAGGCGCCAGACCGCGGCCTGGAGGCGGGGGTTATAGTCCCGTTGCAACTGGGGCAGCAGCTCAAGGCGCACCCGGTTGCGCAGGTAGCGGCGGCTCAAATTGCTCAAATCTTCCCGGTAAGGGAGATTTTCCTGCTGAAGCCAGGAAAAAAGAGCTCCACCTGGTCGTCGGCCGTATGCCCCAGGGCTATCAGGTCGTAGGCCTGGTTCTGCCGCACTTGGTGGAGGAAGTTCAGGCGCAGGCGCCGGGCAGCCATCTGCAGGGAAATTTTTTGGGACCGAGCCAGTCCCCGAACGTCCCCTTCCCCGGTATATACGGCCATGTTTAGTTCCCGGGCCAGATCCGCCACAAACCGGGCGTCTTCTTGAGAGGCCTCCCCCCGAAGACCGTGATCGAAGTGGGCCACCCCCAGATGCAGGCCCCATTCCGGTCCCAGGCGGTGAAGCAGGTGGAGCAAGGCCACCGAGTCGGGTCCCCCGGACACCGCCACCAGGATCCGCGCCCCCGGCGGGAACAGCTCTTCCGCCTGGGCAAAACCGCGGACCGCCGACAGCAGCAGGCCGGGGTCGGCGGGGATGAAAAGGGGCTGGATTAAAGGGGCTCGGGGTGACACAACCGGGCCACCACCTCTAAAATGACATCTTTGGAAAAGGGCTTGGTGAGGAAGCGGTCCACCAACCCCCTGGCGGGAGACAGCTCGGAAGCCGGAGGGAGTTCAGAAGAGGTCAAGATAACGCGGCAGTCATGCTGGAGGCCTTTCAGGCGGGCGGCCACTTTCAAGCCGTCGCCGGAAGGCAGGTGATAAT
This sequence comes from Syntrophobacterales bacterium, assembly GCA_037388025.1. Classification (GTDB taxonomy): domain Bacteria; phylum Desulfobacterota; class Desulfobaccia; order Desulfobaccales; family 0-14-0-80-60-11; genus JBGSLA01. The sequence goes on along the minus strand of JARRKO010000037.1, from coordinate 62,884 downwards.
CTATGATGGCCACCTGGAAATCGCGGCCCACGTCGTCGGGAATCTCGAGCAGGGCGTCATCGGCCCAGGAGGACACCTGATATCCCGCCCGCCCTAGAATCTCGGTCAGGGCTTCCCGAGTACCGGCGTCGTCGTCTATGACTAGTATCCAGGTGTTCATTGGGAAATCTATATCAGAAAAATGTATCCACAGCACAGGCAAGAATCCTATGCCGCCAAGGTTTTATCTTAACGTAAGAAGCAATTTGCCTATGAAAAGAGCTTTCTGTCCTGAGACTCATGGTGGGCCGGACCAACCCACTTATTACATTACCAATTCTCTAACACTGTCATTCTGAGCGAAGCGAAGAATCTCACATTTCCACTAGGTTGAGATCCTTCACTTTGTTCAGGATGACAAAAAAAGCAACTTTACCGTGACTTTTAGGCGCTCTCCCCGGTCGCGGTGGGGAGAACCAGATGGAATTTGGCCCCCTGCCCGGGAGCGCTTTCCACCCAGATGCGTCCCTGGTTAGCCTCCACCAGGGTTTTACAGATATAAAGCCCCAGCCCCGTGCTGTTCGCCCGATGGGGGCGCTGGCGGTATTTCTCGAAGAGGTCCGGCTGGTCGTCCAGGGGGATGCCCCGGCCGGTGTCGGCCACCACCAGTTCCACTTCCGGATGGTTGTCGCCGGTGAGGAGGCCGCCCCCCACCGTGATGGTGCCGCCGGTAGGCGTGGCCTCCAGGGCGTTCACCAGGAGGTTGGCCAGGACCCTTTCCAGGGAAGACTCATCCACCTTGAGGGCGGGGAGGTTCGGGGGGAGGTCCGAGTTCATCTGCACTCCCTGGTTCTGGGCCAAAGGGCTAAAGTGCTGCAAGAGCCTTTGGACCAGGAAAGCCGGGGGCACCGCATCGGGGCTGAGGCCCAGCAGCCCCGATTCGAACCGGCTCAAGTCCAGGACATTATGCAGGTACAAGAGCAACCCTTCACTTCTCTGGAAAATCTTTTTGAGCTTGTGGTGAATCTCCGGCGGTAGGGTTTCGTCCTCCAAGGCCTCGATGGTAAGCCGCACCCCGGTCAGAGGCGCCTTGATATCATGGACGATCATGGCCAGAAAGTCAGCATTGGCGGCGATGCGGTCCTTTTCTTCCTGAAGCTGCCGGGTTTTTTCCCGCAGGGCCCGGGTCATGGTATTGAAGGACTCGGCCAACTCCCCCAACTCATCCTGGCTGGTCACCGGGATGTCTCCTGCCAGCTCGTCCGTGGCGGCCCGACGGGTGCCTTCGGTAAGAGCTGCGATTTGACGGCGTATGCCCGTGGACAGCCAGACACTGAGAAAAATGCCCACCAAAGCCGCGGCCAGGCCTACCCCAAAAATCACCAGTTTCAAAGTAAGCAGGGTCTTGTCTATCTCGTGGCGGTTTAATCCCACCAGGATGAGATTTTCCCAAGGTTTTTCCTTTTCCCCCAAGGGCAGGAAGGTGACCGTGTAGTCCTGGCGACCCAGGGTCAGTCGCTGCACCCGGGTGGGGTCGGCGGCGCTGCGGCCCGCCAATTCTCTGGAGCGCATGAGCTCCGCCACCGCCCTTTCGGGCAGCTCCTTGAAGGAGTTGACCACCAGGCGGTTGGCGAAAAAGATGGCCACTTCCACTCCCGGGGGGGAGAGGGAGTCCACAAAGCTTTTGTCGATGAGAACCCCCGCCAGAACGACCCCAACCAACCGCTCCTGGAGGTAAATGGGGGCGGAGGCGCTCAAGGAAATGCTGTCCTGCCATTGAGTCATCCGGCTGGCAGACTTGCCTCCCATACCAGTGCGGACTAACGGATTGGCACTGATATTTACCCCGATACCACCCGGATCATGGAACCGCGCCGCGATGACCCCCTGATTATCGGTGATGGTCAGGAACTGAAGGCCGGTGGTTTTCAGTATCGGGGTCACCAAAGTTTTGAGGTGAGAGATGTCTCCCTGGGCTAAAAGCTCCCCGTACTGGGGGTTGTCTGCCAGAAGAGAAGCGGCCTGAACCACCCGCTGGAGTTTGCCCTGGTATTCCGCTTCCACCAACCGGGCCACCAATTCCACTCGTTGCCCGTGCCATTTCAGGATTAGCCGGGTGGCCAGGTATTGCATGAGAAGCAAGAGCCCCAAAAGTGCTGCCAGGAGGGACAAGAGGTTGACCCCCAGAAGCTTGGGCCCGACTTTGTTTCGCCACTTCATTGTTCACAACATAACATATTTTAAGGGGAACGGAAAAGTTACAAATGCGGTGGGAAGTTCTGGTTGAAGGACTATCTTTTTTAGAACACCATGGGTACTTGCAAAAACGCGGCTATTAGGCGGTAGAGGGGCATGATGATTAATCCCATGATGCCGGTGTAAAAAAGCAGAAGGATGATAACAAAACCCACGGGCTCCAGGTAGCGGTAGAGTTGGAGGAGGTTGTAGGGGAGGAAAGCCGCCACCAGGTGGGAGCCGTCCAGCGGAGGGATGGGCAGGAGATTGAAAAGGGCCAAGAAGATATTAATGGTGCAGCCATAATAAGCCAGCAAGACCAGCCCGGGGCCTCCCAGGTGGAGGCGCAGGAGGAAGGCGAACAACGCGGCCAGGAGGAGGTTGCTGGCGGGACCGGCAAAGCTGCAGGTAACTTCACCCCAGCGATAGTTGTGAAAATTTGAGGGATTCACCGGCACCGGCCGGGCCCAGCCGAAAATGATCCCGGCATGGGTCACTAACAGAAGGGCAGGAAGAAGGATGGTGCCGATGGGGTCGATATGCGGAACGGGATTCAGGGTAATCCGGCCAGCGAGGCGGGCGGTGGGGTCGCCGTTGAGCCAGGCCACATATCCGTGGGCCACTTCGTGGACGATCACGGAAAACAACAAGACCGCGGCCATGAAAGTAATGTCCAGAAGGTAGGAAATATTCATGGGAAGCTTACAAATCCCTCAGTAGGGCGCCCCCGGCTAGACGTAGACTTTCCAGTCCTTCCAGAAAGGAGGCTTCCAGATAGAAGCGCACCACCGGCTCGGTGCCTGAGGGGCGGAAGCATACCCAACTGCCGTCCTCCAGGATATACTTGTGCCCGTCCAGAGTGACATGGTTCACTACTTTCAGGCCTGCAAAGGCCCCCGGGGTTGTCTTCAGTCGTTCCAAAAAGCGGTCTTTGATTTCGGGAGGCAGCCTCAGGTCGAGACGCTGAGTCTGCACCGGGCCCACCCGGGCAAAGAGGTCTTCGAGGAGCGCAGGAATACCTTTGCCGGTTTTGGCTATCATCTCCGCCACCAGCAGGCAAGCCAGAATGCCATCTTTTTCCGGGAGGTGGTCCCGCATGGAAAAGCCTTCGGCTTCCTCACATATCATCAGAGCCTGGCCGGAAAGGAGATACTCTCCCAGGTGTTTAAATCCCACCTTGGTCTCAAATACCGGCCGCCCATAGGCAGCTGCCACCTTATCCACCAGGTGACTGGTGGCCACGCTGCGGGCCACGCCGCCCCCCCAGCCCCGGGTCTTGATGAGATGGTCGAAAAGCAGGCCCAGGATCATGTTGGCTTCGTGGTAGCGGCCTGTGCCATCCATGATCCCGAAACGGTCAGCGTCGGCGTCCACCGCCAAACCCAGTTGGGCCCCGGTGGCCTTGATACATTCCGACAAGGGTTCTAAATACTCGGCACTGGGCTCAGGGCGCTGACCGCCGAAAAGGGCATCGCGGTAGCCGTGCAGCGTCTCCACCGTCACGCCGGCGTCCCGGAGGAAGGTGTCGAGATAATCCCGCCCGGTGCCGTAAAGCACGTCCACTGCGACCTTGAGGCCGGCTTGCTGGAGGGCCTCGGTGTCCAGGAGACGATGCAAATGCTCGAAGTAGTCCTCCCGGGGGTCGATGTCGATAATCAAACCCCGGTCCCGGGCCTCGACCAAGGGGATGGTTTTGACGTCCTCGGGGGTGATTTCCCGGATGAGCCCTTCAATGGCGTTGGTGACCGGGGTGGGGGCCGGGCCGCCCTGGGCCGGAGAAAACTTGATGCCATTGTATTCTGGCGGATTGTGACTGGCGGTGACGTTGAGACCCCCGGCCCGGTTGCCCTCCCGGACGGCATAGCTCACCACCGGGGTTGGGGTGTCCCTGGCGGTGAAAAACGAGGGGATGCCATTGCCGGCCATGACTTCGGCGGCGGTGGCCGCAAAGTTCTCCGAGAGAAAGCGGGTGTCGTAGGCCACGACTACCCCTTGGGGGGCCAGGCCTTCCCCTTTGAGGTAGTCGGCAATGGCCTGACAAACCAAACGGGCATTGGCAAAGGTGAAATCATCCGCCAGAATGCCCCGCCATCCCGAAGTGCCGAATTTAATATTGGTCATGGCCTTTGCTATCGCACGAGGGGGCAGCCCCCAAAACCTCAGGCAGGCGAGCTTAGGTCCCCAGATCGTAAGAAGCCAGGTATTTTTCCTGTTCCGGGGTGAGAGTGTCAATTTCCACGTCCATGGCCGCCAGTTTCAGACGGGCGATCTCCCGGTCGATGACCGCCGGCATGGAATAGACCTTTTTTTCCATTTTGTCGTGATTTTTGGCCAGATATTCCGAGGCCAGGGATTGGTTGGCAAAGCTCATGTCCATGACCACGGAGGGGTGCCCTTCGGCCGCGGCCAGGTTTACCAGACGGCCTTCTCCCAAGACGAACAGGCTTTTGCCGTTTTTCAGCTGGAATTCCTGGACCGAGTCCCGGATCTGGCGGTTTTGGGTGCTGAGGCGGGAAAGGGTCTCCAGATCCAGCTCCACGTTAAAATGGCCGGAGTTGCATAGAATGGCTCCGTCCTTCATGGCCAAATAGTGCTCTTCCCGGATGACCTTGATGTCACCGGTGACCGTGCAGAAGAAATCCCCGATAGCCGCAGCCTGCTGCATGGGCAGGACTTCGTAGCCGTCCATGACCGCTTCCAGGGCCTTCAAAGGATCGGTTTCGGTGATAATAACCCGGGAGCCGGCCCCCTTGGCCCGCATGGCCACTCCTCGACCGCACCAGCCGTAACCCGACACCACGAAGACGCTGCCGGCAAACAAGCGATTGGTGGCCCGCAGAATCCCGTCAATGGTGCTCTGGCCGGTGCCATAGCGGTTATCGAAGAGGTATTTGGTGTGGGCGTCGTTCACTGCGATCATGGGGTAGCGCAAGACTCCGTCCCCGGCCATGGCCTTGAGGCGGATAACGCCGGTAGTGGTTTCCTCCGTGCCCCCCCAGACGTTATCGATGAGTTCCTGACGCTTGGAGTGGACGGTAAACACCAGGTCGGCCCCGTCGTCCATGGTGAGGTTCGGTTTGAGGTCCAGGGCCTGATTGATGTGACGGTAATAGGTATCGTTGTCTTCCCCTTTGATGGCGAAGGTGGGAACTTCTTCATATTTGGCGAGATACGCGGCCACGTCGTCCTGGGTGCTCAGGGGATTGGAGGCGCACAGTCTTAAGCTGGCGCCCCCGGCTTTGAGGGTTTTCATCAAAGCCGCGGTTTCGGTGGTAACGTGTAAACAGGCAGCCAGACGCACGCCCGCCAGGGGTTTTTCCTTGGCAAAGCGTTCGCTGATGGAGGCGAGCACGGGCATCTCCCGCATGGCCCACTCCACCCGCAGGCGTCCTTTGTCTGCCAGGTTAAGATCTTTAACATCAAAGTCCATAAACAATCTCCATTCTCTTAGGTTGGACAGATGGGGGTTAGACCTGCTTTGTCCCGCATAATTTCCACTTTGTTGATGTATTCCCAGGTGAAGTCCGGGTCGGTGCGCCCAAAGTGGCCGTAGGCTGCGGTTTTCTTAAATATGGGCCGCTGCATGTCCAGATAATGGATCATGGCCGCGGGTTTGAAACTGAAGGTCTCTTTGATGATTTCCAGAATGCGTTCTTCCGGAATGTTGTTGGTACCGTAAGTGTAAATCATGATGGACAGCGGGTCCGGTAAGCCGATGGAGTAAGCCACCTGAACTTCACAGCGCCTGGCCAGTCCCGCGGCCACGACATTTTTGGCCACGTGTCGCAGCATATAAGAGGTGGTCCGGTCCACCTTGGTGGGGTCCTTGCCGGAGAAAGCCCCGCCCCCGTGGTAGCCTCGACCGCCGTAGGTGTCAACGATGATCTTGCGGCCGGTCATGCCACAGTCGGCCAGGGGGCCGCCCACCACGAATTTACCGGTAGTGTTGACTAAGTACTGGGTGTTATTGAGCAGGTGAACGGGAATGGTCTTTTTGATGACCTCCTCCACGATGGCTTCCTTCAGGTCTTCATACTTGACGTCGGGCTCGTGTTGGGCGGCGATGACTATGGTGTGGATGTCCTTGGGGACAAAATCTTCATAGCGCACGGTTACCTGGGTTTTGCCATCCGGGCGCAGGAAGGGGAGAATCTTGTCCTTACGCACCTTGGCCAGGCGTTCGGCCAGACGGTGGGCGTACCAGATGGGCATGGGCATGAAATTTTCCGTGGAATCGGAGGCATAGCCAAACATGAGCCCCTGGTCCCCCGCCCCCTGCTCTGGGGTCAAGCCCCTGCCCTCCACGCCCTGGGCAATGTCGGGAGACTGGCGGTCGATGGTGGTAATCACCGCGCAGGTTTCCCAGTCGAATCCCATGGAAGAGTCGCTATAGCCGATCTCCTTGATGGTTTCCCGCACTATTACCGGCATGTCCACCCGGGCGGTGGTGGTAATCTCCCCGGCGATCAGGGCCATGCCGGTGGTGACCAGGGTTTCGCAGGCCACCCGGGCGAATTTGTCCTGGGCGATGATGGCGTCCAGAATAGCGTCAGAGATCTGGTCCGCTACTTTGTCGGGGTGCCCTTCGGTGACTGACTCTGAGGTAAATAAAAACTCGGATGTGGACATCCTTCAACTCCTTTACGTGAACTTTGAAAAAGTAAGAACCGCTGTCAGTCCAAAAGAGCGAATCACGGAAGAATTTGGATCTTGCCTTCAGGCTGACAGAAATGATTTGTGCAGAGGTCTTTTTTCCGGAATTTTTGGCACAATATCAAGCTTGTGGGTAAACCAAAAAAATTTACTAAATTTTCTACCAAAATTCAAGGAAAAAACTTGAAAATATTGAAATTTAGCAGTTTTTGTCGATAGTTGGCTAAATGACCCCTTTTCCGCTATTACGAAAATTTCCTTAGATTTTACAGGAAGGCCCTTGGCGCCACCCGGCGTGCTCGACACGCCCTCTAGCTCGCGGCTCACCCGAAAGCTTGAGACCAGGGAGGGTGCGCTCGGCGCACCAAGATGGCGGGCGGGACGCCCTACCCGTGCGTAGCCTTTTTAATCCCAATGCATCTCGGTCTTGGCGGTCTCGGGGCCGTCTGAGCCATGCACGATGTTGGCCTCGATATCCCGGGCGAAGTCGGCCCGGATGGTGCCCGGCGCGGCCTGTCGGTAGTCGGTGGCGCCCATGAGATCCCGGTTCTGCTGGATGGCGTGGTCGCCTTCCAGAATCATGGCCACAATGGGACCGGAACTCATGAAGATTGTGAGACTGTCGAAGAAAGGCCGCTCCTGGTGGACGGCATAAAAGGCCCGGGCCTGCTCCAGGGTAAGATGCACCATTTTCAGGGCCCGGATTTTCAATCCCGCTTTTTCAAAGCGTCCGATGACCTCGCTGATGAGTCCCCGGGAGACCCCGTCGGGTTTAATGAGGGACAGCGTTTGTTCAATAGCCATAAATCAACCTGCTCACTTTTTATTTTTTAGAGGATTCCGATGGGAATCCTACTCTTGCCGAAATCTTCATTTAATCATGTGTCGCTAATTTGTCCGGAATGGGAAGAGGAATAAGGAATGTGGTAAGGGATATTATGGCTCTGGTTCCGTAGTTCCTGACTTACCCGCCACCTACCTCTCCACCCTCCCATAGTGATCAAATTGCAGCGTGAAGGTGCCCCGGCCCTGGGTCAGGGAGCGCAGGGTGGTGGCATAGCCGAACATCTCGGCCAGGGGGGCACGGGACACAATGTCCCGCACCGGCCCTTTGGCCAGGAGTTGTTCGGTTTTTCCTTTGCGGGCGTGCAGATCGCCCAGCACCTCGCCGGTAAATTCCTCCGGGGTGATGATTTCCACTTTCATGATAGGCTCCAGCAGCAGAGGCTGGGCCGCTTGCAGGGCCGCCTTCACCCCGGCCATGGTGGCGATGCGGCAGGCCATTTCCGAAGTCTGGCCTTCCTTCAGGACCACTTCCTCCAAGGTGACGGCGATGTCAACCGCGGGGTGCCCGTATATGGGTCCCCCCTCGAAGGCCTCCTCCACTGCCTGCCTGATCACCGGCAGATAGCTTTGCGCCGGGTCCTCCTCGGTCAGGCCGGACAAAAACAGGTTGCCCCGGCCCCGGGCCCGGGGCCTGACGCTCAGTTTGACTTGGGCGAAGTGCCTCGTCCCTCCCAATTCCCGGTCAAAGCTGCCGGTTCCCGTAGCGCTGGCCGCGATGGTTTCCCGGTAAACCACTTGGGGCCGTCCGGCCCGCAAATGAGTGTTAAAGTCCCGTTCCAGTCGATTCAGGACCACCTCCAGGTGCAACTCCCCCATGCCGGAAAGCAAGGTCTGGCCGGTATCTTCGTCGGTAGAAATCCGCAGGCTCGGGTCTTCTTCCGCCACCCGGCTCAGGGCCGGCCTCAGACGCTCCTGGTCATCGCGGGTCTCGGGCTCAATGGCCAAGGAAATCACCGGCACATATGAAGAGATGGGCTCCAGGATGATGGGGTGGGCCGCATCACACAAACTGTCCCCGGTACTGGCCGCCTTCAGTCCCATAATGGCCACAATGCTGCCAGCCTGGGCCTCCTCCAGGCGCTCCCGTTTATTGGCATGCATGCGCAGGATGCGGGACACCTTTTCCGTGACCCCCTTCACCGGGTTGAACACCTCCTGGCCTAGCTTTAGCCGGCCGGAGTAAAGACGCGCATAAGTGAGCTTTTGGCTCTGGTCCATCATGATCTTAAAAGCCAGGGCAGCCAGGGGACTGCCAACGTTGGCCTCCCGGGTCTCCACCCGGCCGGTCTGAGGGTTTTCCCCCTGGATGGCCGGAACTTCCATGGGGTTGGGTAAAAAATCCTTGATGCCGTCTAAAAGCGGCTGGATGCCCTTGTTGCGCAAGGCCGCGCCGCAGTAAACCGGCACGCCATTCAGGCCTACGGTGGCTCGATGGATGGCGGCCTTAAGTTCTTCCTGGGTGAGGGGTTTTTCGGCCAGAAAGGACTCGAGCAGGGCGTCGTCCACCTCGGCCAGGGCCTCGATCAAGGCTTCCCGCTGTTCAGCGGTCTCCTGTTCAAGCTCGGGAGGAATTTCCAGCTCATCGAAGGCCGCGCCCAGGGTCTCCTCCTGCCAACGGATGGCCTTCAGGGACAGGAGGTCAATAACCCCTTGAAACCGGTCCTCCTCTCCCCAGGGCATGGTAATGATGAGGGGGTGGACCCCCAACTTCTCCTTAAGGCTAGCCACCGAGGCCCAGAAGTCGGCCCCCGGCCGGTCCATTTTATTGATAAAGGCCAGTTTGGGAACCCGGTAGCGGTCGGCCTGGTGCCACACTGTCTCAGATTGGGGTTCCACTCCGGCCACCGCGTCGAAGACCCCGATGGCCCCGTCCAGTACCCTGAGTGAGCGCTCCACTTCAATGGTGAAATCCACGTGCCCCGGAGTGTCGATTAGGTTGATGACCGCGTTCTTCCATTGACAGGTGGTCACCGCTGCGGTAATGGTGATGCCCCGCTCCTGCTCCTCGGGCATCCAGTCCATGGTGGCGGCCCCGTTATGCACCTCCCCCATTTTATACGTGCGGCCGGTGTAATAGAGGATGCGCTCGGTCAGAGTGGTCTTGCCGGCGTCGATGTGGGCAATGATGCCGATATTGCGGAGCTGTTGAAGTTTGACGCCCGGCGCCACGCGTTTATCCCCCGAAAATCAAATAAACCTCGCTTTTTTTAAATGAATTTGCCCTTCGTTGCAACCTCTAATATAGTGAGTAGCATACGAAAGAGGATCAAGAGTCATTCCCTGAATCCGGTGTTCAACCTCTGAGAACTTATGTCCTGTACCCCTTCCCGTTATCGTTTCTGTCCCTGCTGCGGCGGTCCGTTGGCCCCGGAGGCCAGACGCGGCCGCCCACGCCTGGTCTGCCGCGACTGTCGGCAAATCCTTTACCTGAACCCAGCGGTGGGGGTGGCGGTGCTGGTGCGCCGGGGAGAGGACATCCTCTGGGGACGGCGCCGGTCCGGGCCTTACGCCGGCCAGTGGTGCATCCCTTGCGGGTACGTGGAGTGGGGCGAGGACGTGCGCGCCGCGGCGGTCCGGGAGTTTCAGGAGGAAACCGGTCTCGTCGTGGAACTCGGCCCCGTCCTATCGGTGCATTCCAATTTCCACAATCCGGATCGTCTCACCGTGGGGCTGTGGTTCCCCGGACGGGTGGTGGAAGGAACTCTCAAGCCTGATGACGATCTGGACCGGGTGGACTTCTTCCCCTTATCCGCACCCCCGTCGCCCTTGGCCTTTCCCACCGATGAACTTGTCTTGGCCGAGCTCAGGACCGGGAAGCTGCGGTCGATTCCGGAGTCCGAGGCCCTAGAGTTCCTTTAATTCACCGGAAATTTGGAATTTCCGCATGAAGCTGCGGTCGATGTAATCCTTCAGGATGAAAGCCAGACGACCGTCAAAGACGAATTTTTTCCTCCAAAAGATGCCCCGTCCGTCCCCCAGATTGAAGATAAGCAGATACGACTCTTGGGGGGTAAAGGGCTTGAGGGTCCGGCCTTCCAAGGCAGCCAGGAGGTTGTCCAACAAGATGGGATTTTGCCTGACCGCATAAACTCCCACTTTATCCAAAGGCCGGGGCTGGAAATAAATACAGTCGCCGCCGCCGAAGATCTCCGGATGAGCCACTGACTGTAGGAATTCATTGACTAACAGCCCCCCGTCATGCCCGGTGGGAAGGCCCGAGTCCTGGAAAAGGCGGGGCGGCTGGACACCCAGGGCCAGAAACAGAAAATCAAAAGGCAACTCCCGGCCGTCGGTCAAGGTGGCCTTGCCGGCCTGAATTTCGGTGAGATGCGACCCTTCGATGACCCGGAGGCCCCGCTTTTGATAAGAGCTCAGCACCAAGGTGCGCACCTTCTCCGGCAAGTCAGACATCAACCGCCGTCCGGCTACCAGGGTGAGGTTCATCTTGCCATTATGACGCGTCACCAGACGCCAGAGATTGCCGGAAATTTCCACCCCCGCAGGTCCGCCGCCCACCACCATGAGATCGAGAGTTTTATCCCCGAGTTTCTCCAGGATTGCTTTTTGCGCCTTAAGGAGTTGTTCGATGGGTTTGACGGTAAAGACACTGGTGTTTTGTTGAATGGTCACTTTTTCTTTGGGGATGCCACTGCCGATGTTAAAGGAAACCACATCGTAGGGGATTTCCTCTCCCGAGGCCAGCACCAACTTCCGCTCCCCCGGCTGCACCTGTGACACCATCCCTTTCACAAAACGAGCGCCACCGGCCTCGGCCATCCGTTGACTGTTAAACCGAATTTCCTGGGGGCGGTAGGTCTGTCCCAACATTCCCGGTCCCATGCCGGAATAGTAATGATGGGTGTCGGGGCCGATCACCGTCACTTCATGGCCCCTGGCGGTAAAATCCCGCAAGCTCTTGAGACAGGTGAGATGAGCATGTCCAGCGCCGATTAAAACCAGATGTTTTCCCATAAGCTTTTAAAGTAATCCTTCCTGGGAAGGCGGCAAGATTTTTTTCATTAGCCAGGTCAATCAGGAAAAAGTTCCAGAGATTCCAGAGGGCTCAAGTCCCGCAAGGACACCATGGCCAGCCGATGGTGGTCCTGGTCCAAAACCGCGAAACTGAAGGTAGGGTAGCGACCTTCCTCCATGGTAAAAGCTCCCGGCACGATCAGATAGGCGGCGTCAAGATGCAAAGATACGCAGGCCTGGCGCGGCCGGAATTCCTGGGGGCGCAGCGCGTCGTTGATATACAAAAGCCGGCTGGCCGGGGGCTGAAAATGAGTCAGACTGGGTACGTGGGTGTGTCCGTGGCACAATAGCATAGGGGGACGCCCTGTTCCAGAGTCATCCAGGTAAGCGTGAATCTGATCCTTGAAGTGGTTCCAGAGGATGGCCCGGGTGTGGGCCAGAAAGATGCGCCCCTCCAACTCCAGGGCCATGGCGGAGAGGGTGGCCTCGGGCATCTCCGGTCCGTAAAAGTCATAGACCCAAAAAAGCTGATGTTGGGAATTGTGCTCCAGCCAGGGACGAAAGGGCTCAGGCGGGCAGTCCCCCAGGCAGGCCAGACGTTTGATGCCCTGCCGCTCAAAAAAACCAAAAAGCACAGGAAGGCCGTCCTGGTAAGTGTGGGTATCAGCAACCAGGGCCAGCCTTCCCTTAGTTTTAATTAACGGCCGCTGAAGGTGGATGTTACTTGAACCCCCGGAAGCCGCAGGCATACCCTGGGTGACTTTTAAACCGCTCCACCAATTGAGTTAGGAATTTCAGGGCCTCTTCCTTTTCCCGGTCGATGACGATCCCTTCGATATACTGCTGGTCCTGGTCTTCAAAAACGATTTGTTTATCCGCCATGTTACGTCTCCTCTGCTCAGAAAATGGATACGGAATCAATTAACCAGATCCCGTCTGTACCGAAGATAGCCGGCGAGACCTTTGCTTACACCACCTTCGGACCACAGGCATGGCCGGGATGCTCTTTGATCTTGTCTAAGAGATCTGATACATATTGCAAGGCTTCGTCCTGGTCTTTGTCAATGACGATGGCCTCAATCCGCTGCTGTTCAGTATCGCTGAAGGTCACAGTAATGGGCATATGTTCCCCCTTTCCCTGAAAGTTTTCTCAAAAGTAACCACCTGAGCCGGGTGTGTCAATAGATTTGCAGAATTGCCTCCCAGGAAAAAAATTGCGATAATAAATTTTAATAGCGGCGACCAGGTGGGAAGCTACGCCCCCCCGCTTGTCTGCCTGAAAAAGGAGATCGAGTTTTTGCTAAATCCTTCCCGTGACCGGCTTTTGCCTCCTATTTGTCCTTTCTGCCGTCAGCGCATTGATCGTCCGCAGGAATTAGATGGTTTGTGGTTTGAATTCGACGGGGGCGTCTGTTCTTGCGGCGCCCACTTTGCCCTGGATCCCACCGCTAGAAACGGCGGCGCTGTTCTGCTGCAGGCCGTGGTGCAGGCCTGCAACGGGGACTGGGACCAGGCCATAACTTTGAGTCCGGGAGTGGACTTTGAGGAGGGCTTTGTCGGCCACTATAGTGCCCTGAACCATCGGGTGGGAGGCCAGGGCTTCGGCACCATTTACTTTGTGCGGATGCTAGACCCGGCCAAGAGCGAGGAAAATCCTGCGCCGCAGTAGGAAGTTCTTGGCCAGCCAGGAAAACGCTTGACAATCAGGTAGCCCCCGTTTTAGAAACATATATGGAGTTATGTCAGGCCCGCCGAGGCCACCCAGGCTCCCTGGGTGGCCTTTTTCTTTGGACGACACTATGCGCCTGGTAATGATCGACAACTACGATTCCTTTACCTATAACCTGGTTCAATTGTTCTATGAATTCGACCTGGAGGTCCTGGTCTTTCGCCACGACGCCATAACGCTTCAGGAGATTGAGGCCCTGCAGCCTCGTTGGCTCTGCATTTCCCCGGGACCCAAGGCTCCGGCTCAGGCTGGCATTAGCAAAGAGGTGATTGCCCACTTCCAACAGGACATTCCCATCTTGGGGGTGTGTCTGGGACACCAGGCCGTAAACGAGGTCTGGGGAGGCGTCACGGTCCGGGCCCCGTTGCCGATGCACGGCAAGGTTTCCGAAGTCCACCATCAGGGACTGGGCCTCTTTGCCGGGCTGCCCTCCCCCTTGCGGGGGGCTCGCTACCATTCCCTCATCGCGCAGCCTGCTTCTTCGGAATTGGAGATCACGGCCTGGACCAGGGAAGGGGTGGTTATGGGCTTGAGCCATCGTCATTATCCCCTCCACGGGGTGCAGTTCCATCCGGAATCCTTTCTCACCGACTACGGCTATGAGTTGGTGGCTAACTTCTTGCGCCTGGGGAGGTGAGTTTTTAAGAGAAGGAACCCTGTCGGTTGCCGTAATCAGTTAGTTACCAGCAACCAAGGCCAGATTCCTTTTTACTGATTACTGACTGCTGAACAATCTTGGAATAATCATGTTCGGACGGATTGTGGATATTGTGGTGCGGCCATTTCAGCCTCCCGGAGAAGGGGTTGATTTGGCCGAGCTGTTTGCGCCGTACCGGCGGCGGCCCTATGCCATGCTTTTGTTAAGCGGCGGTGACCTGGACTGCGCCTCCCATTCCCTCATGGGTTGGGAGCCCTATCTGGTGCTCAGCGCGAAAGGCAACCGAGTGCGGCTGTTGCGGGGCATGGAATCCATCGAATTAAGGGGAAACCCCTTTGAGATGCTGGAGGCCCTGCTCGCGGCTCTGGAGATCCCGGGCGAGGTGCCGCTGGGGCCTTTTGCCGGTGGGGGACTAGGTTTTTTAGCCTATGATCTGAAAAACCATCTGGAGCGCCTCCCCACCACCACCCAGGATGACCTGGAGCTTCCTGACTTGGTCTTTGCTTTTCCCAGGCGGCTGGTGGTGCATGATCGCCGGGCCGGAAAATTTTGGCACATCACCGTGGTCTGGGAGGATGATCAGGGGCGCCAGCCGAGAAATACGGTGGCCTTTCCCTCCATAGGCGGCCAGGAGCCCGAAGAGATTCGGGTCGGCCAGTTACAGAGCAACTTCACCCGGGAGGCCTATCTCCAGGCGGTGGGTCGCATCCGGGAGTACATCAGAAACGGCGATGTCTATCAGGTCAATCTCTCCCAACGTTTCTCTTTCCCTCTCGAGGGGGACCCCTACCCGCTCTTTCGCCGGTTGTTTGCCCTGAATCCGGCGCCGTTTTACGCGTATTTAAACTGCCGGGATTTTGTCATTTTTTCCACATCCATGGAGCGTTTCCTGCTCCGGCAGGAAAATTATTTAGAGACCCGGCCTATCAAAGGCACCCGCCCCCGGGGCTGCACCCCGGAAGAGGACGAAGCCCAGCGGCAGGAATTGGAGGTCAGTCCCAAAGACGACGCGGAACTTTCCATGATCGTCGACTTGCTGCGCAACGATTTGGGTAAGGTCTGCCGGGCCCGCACCGTGCGGGTTAAAGAGCACAAGCGCCTGGAAGCTTATCAAAATGTCTACCACCTGGTGTCAATTGTCACCGGCGAACTGCAGCCCAGCACCAGTCATGTGGACATCCTCCGGGCCACCTTCCCTGGAGGCTCCATTACGGGGTGCCCCAAGATCCGGTCCATGGAAATCATCGACGAACTGGAGCCCCAGGTGCGCCATGTTTATACTGGTGCCTTGGGCTACCTGGGGTTGCACCGCAACATGGATCTGAACGTTGCCATTCGCACGGCCATCGTGGCCAACGGCTGGGGGCACTTCTCCGTGGGCGGCGGGGTGGTTTATGATTCAGACGAGCAGGCGGAATACGAAGAAACCCTGCATAAGGGCCACACCTTGTTTCGGCTGCTCGAAGGTGACAACCTGGTCGAAGCAAGGGTTGAGCTTTCTATGGCCTCTCTTCCAGAATCAAACGCACTATGCAAAAACAGGCTGTTGTCTGGCTGAATGATGACCTGCTGCCCCTGTCCCAGGCTCGGGTGTCTGTAGACGACCGAGGCTTTCTCTATGGAGACGGATTTTTTGAAACCCTGAGGGCCGAGGATGGCCGCGTCTTCTTTCTTGATGAGCATTTAAACCGCCTGCGCTCCTCAACTCAGGCTTTCCGCCTGTCCTTTCCTGGCGACATACCCTGGGAGAAGCGGCTGCAGGAACTTTTAGCAGTAAATGGACTGCTAAAGGGGTCCGCGGCCGTGAAAATCCTCCTCACCCGCGGGGAAGCGCCCGGTTTGGGGCTGCCAGCGACCTTGTCTCCCACCTTAGTCATTTATGCCCGGCCGTATTTGCCTCCGAGCCCCGAAGAATACGCCACCGGCTGGCCCGTGGTGGTTTTTCCGGAAAGACGCACCACCTTCATCGGACGGCATAAGAGTCTGAATTACCTTTTTTATCTGGCGGCCCGCCAGTACGCCCTGGACCAGGGCGCCCGGGAGGCCCTGATTTTGGAGGCGGACGGGTCGGTGTCCGAGGGAGCCGCCACCAGTTTGGTTCTGGTCTTGAAGGACCGCCTTATTTCTCCCGCGGCAACCAGCGCCCTCCCGGGGGTAACGGTGGCGGTTCTGGCCCGGTCCCTTGAGCGCCGGGGTAAAAACCTGGAACAGACGCCGCTGTCGCTTTCCCAGGTGGAGCAAGCCGATGGCCTGTGGCTAGCCAATTCCCTCATGGGGCTGATGCCCGTGTCATCACTGGCGGGAAAGCCTGTGCCCCTGGCGCCTGAAACGTTTGCCATGTTACAGAAATGCCTGGCCCAGGAATCGAGAAAGTAAAAAGTGTTGGAGTCAAGCCCTGAGTTGGCTTGTAGATATGTTTGCTTGGGGGTGCTTGGGGATGGCGGGAGAACCGCTAAAGACGGCCCGAGGCCCACATCCTCATGAGGTCTTTCCAGTAGCCTGACGCAGTTGATATCCCAACTTTTCCATATCCCCCGGGTGGTAACTTCCCTGGGGAAAAAAATGGAGACCGTCACTTAAAAAACGGGGAATGACATGCAAATGAGCGTGGAAGACCACCTGACCGGCGGCATCGAAATTGTTCATGGCCACGTTGAATCCCCGGGAGAATAAGATTTGGCGCAAGGCCTGGGCGATCCGCCGGGCGACCTGGCCCATTTCCATCCATAAATCGTCGGGCAGATCCAGAAGGGTTTCGTAATGGTCCTTGGGAATTACCAGGGTATGGCCGTAATGTACCGGGGCGATGTCCAGGAAGGCCAGGACCCGGGGGGTCTCCAATACCTTGGCGGCAGGGGCGCGGCCCGCGGCGATACGGCAGAAAATACAGTCGGACATAGTTTTCTTATCTCCAACTCATGAAATATTAATTCAATTATGCCATGTGCGCCGCCAAGTGTGAACAAGAGTTTGCTTATTGGGTCAGATTTGATCAGGTTCTAACCCTTAAGGTGGCCCCGTGGGTTGCTTTTGGGCGGAAGACGATTACCTAATTTTTCTACTCGGGACAAAATTTTGCGCTCCCCGAATCTGATAAAATTCCTGTAAAATTGGGCCAAGAAACGCCTCGGTTACCTATATAGCTTTGGTTTAGGAATAGGGGGGCAAGGATGCTAGTCGTGGTGGTAAGCGATTCGCACGGCAACCGGGAAGGCATGCTTTTATTAGCCGAAAGACTCAAGTCCATGGGGGTACAGACCTTGTTGCACCTGGGGGATGACTACCGGGACCTTATCACCCTTTCCCAGGAGGGCTTCCGGGTAATCGGCGTGCCGGGAGTATATTGCCCGGAGTATCGTGACCCTGGCATCCCCAACCGGCAGATTGTGGAGGTAGAGGGGATAAAGTTCCTCCTAACCCATACGGAGACTCGCCACCACCATGACCACCCCCAGGATTTGGACCCGGAACTGGCATGTTACGAGGTTGATGCCGTCCTCTTCGGACACACCCATGTCCCCGGCTTCGAAGAGCGACAAGGCGTGGCCTGGATCAACCCCGGCCACCTAAGACATCGCACCGACCGGGGCCATCCCCCCACCTTTGCGCTTCTGCACATCCATCCATCTGAACTCAAGGTTCAGATCCACCGGCTGCTGGACGGGCTAGTCGTTCAAGAGAGCAGTTTCCAGATCAGAATCAAAGATAGTCTCCCCGTTTGAACTTGCTACTCTCGGCCCAGGTAAGGGCGGCAGCCTCCTCCACAATCTGACGCAAAGGGTCATCCGCCGATAAGGACCGGGCCAGAGAGTCGAGGTGCGTGCTATCCTTTTCCAGGGCCTGCACCAAGAAATCCAGACTCTTCAGGCTCAGATCAGGACGAGCCAGGGCCTCCTGGAATATTTCCAGGCGGGACAAAACCGCATCCACCATTTCCGGGGCGGCGCCCGAGGGCCTCTGGTCCACTCCGGCTACAGGGGCCGGACCGCCCAGGGCCTGGATGCCCTCCTGTTGTTGCCTCGAGGAGATGGCCTCCTGAAGGCACTCGGCAAATTTGTCATTGCCAGTGCCGGCATCGGGAGTGGGAGCCAGATTCATGGGCAATAAAAGCAAGTCTTCAATTTTCATATGGTAATCTACCTTTACCTGAGGTTTATGAGCTGTCGGAAGACCTCAGTCCAAGACAAACGCCAGAGGGTGGCGGCGTGCCTTTTTCTTTTTATACGGGTGTACCCGAGGCTCATGGGCAACAGCGTAAAAAGTTCAAGGTTCAAAGTTTTAGGTTCAAGGTTGATACTGCGCCCCCCGGAGCTTTTCCAGAGTCAGGTTAAGAACCCGTCCAGGCAGAACCCAGCCAGCTTAGATGACTTCACCTTCCCGCAAGCCGCTCCACCTGAAGCCGATAAACAGCAGGTGGATAATCAAGAATTCCATGGGTCCCTAAACGTTGTATTAATAAAGATCCACTTTTTGGTTGGGTTGTGTCCGTTAGGCGCCGCCGTTTTGAGAGACCTGGTAAAGGAGATCGCGCAACCGGTCGAACTGGTATAATTCCCGAGCTTCTTGTTTTTCCATAAGATTCATGTGGTCCTGCACCTGGCGCAGGAGTTCCGCCGCCCTGGCCAGACCAACCGGCTCTTGGGCCGGGGAAGCCACATTCTGGGCCCGCACCAACTCAAAACGGTCTTCGGAAGCAGCCTGCTCCGGCATATCGGTCTCGGTGAGGCGGGAAGCCGGCTGGCCACCAGAGGTCTGCTCTTCCGGCTCCGTCGCCAACTTGCCGGTGTAGTAAGGATAATAGTTGGAAATCTCCACCATGAGCCTCCTTCCGGGATTTGTCCTGATAACAAGCAAAATAGATGCCACGTCCGTAACACATTAAAAAGTTTCAGGAAAATTCCAAAATGACCTGAAGGGCCCGGCAAATTTTGCCTAGCAAAGACATGAAAACGTCCTTTTTAAAGTAGTTACTTTGGCGAGGAAGGCTCAAGCTTACACCAAGGCTTGAAAGGGCAGGGTTTGGCAGGTTTGCGGCAGAAGTCACGGCCAAGGCGCACCAGGGCCGCTTCCAGATCGGTGACCTCAAAGCCTGTTACCGGCTGAGCTTCCCAATGAGCCACCAGGGCCTCCCAGGCCAATTCCGCAGGATGATCGTGAGGGATGAGCCCCAGGTGGTCCGCGGCCAGTCGAGCCAGAGGACTCAGGTGGGGCTGCGCTAGAGGCCAGATGCCCCGAAGTTCCCGGAGAAAAATGTTAACCGTCGTGGGGCCGATACCGGAGGCCAGGTCCTGGAGGCGCCGCTCTAGGTCAACCGGGTCACGGGCGGCAGCTGCCAGGCGCTCCAGGTCCCCTTGATATTTTTCCTTAAGGGTAGTCATGACCGCCAGAAGTTTGGTTGCGGTTTTAAAGTCATAGCGGGTGTACCCTCCTTTATCCAGAAGGACCACCAATCCGTCCCAACCCCGGGACAAAACGGCTTCCGGGCTGATTACGACTTGATCAGCCATGACCCGGTACGTGCGGCTCGCCAGCAGTCCGGAAATGGGGGCGCCCAAAAGTATGGCAGCCAGAAACCATTTCTGGCGTTCTTCCGGGCCAGCGGCCACCGTTATGCCCAGCTCGGTGGAAAATTTGCCGCCCAGGCGGGTTAGGAGTTCAGATATGACTTCCATAGCAGGAAATCCGAGTGGCGCGGCAACAAGAGAAGCTCGGCCATAATCACGCAGATTAAAGGATAAAATCCAGTTTATCTTGTCATTATAGCTGAAAATTAGTATTTTTGAGAGAATGCAACTAGTTATTTGCCAGTCGTGAGGATGAGATCACATGTGTATGATGGAAACCCGCCGGTGTTTTTGTGGCTGCCAGTTCGCCTACCTCAATTTTCGGGATAATATTTTGCCCCCGGAGATACTGGTCACGCTTTATTGTCCGGAGTGCAGCCCCCAGACCGGTTTCGACGCCGAAACCATGGTTGCCGACTGCGGCTGGGTCATGGAATACGACATGGAGGGGGCGCAGGTCTTTTTTAACAAAAAGGGCCTGGCTCACACCCTCACCCCGGAGATCATCTTTGATGAAGGTTATCTCACCTGGCAGGGTTTTTCTCCGGGGGACCATGAGATCCGGGCGGAAATTAAACAACGCCTGGCGCCCCTGATCAAGGGGGATATGAGTCAGTATCTGCAGGCTTTGAAAAGCGAATGGCTGGCCCATGTGAACCGCCTCAAGGCCGCAGGCTGGCGCCGGGCCCAGCAGGCCTGACAAGGCTGGCGGTCGACCTGACCCTTCCGGCTTTGCGCCCATGATTCTCCAAGACATCGAATCCGCCCGGGAACGCCTGACAGGGGTGATTCTGAAAACACCCCTGGTATACTCCCAGGCCCTGAGCCGCTGGGGAGGCCGGGAAATTTTCCTCAAACTGGAGAACCTGCAAACCACCGGTTCCTTCAAGCTCCGGGGGGCGTTGAACCGGCTTACCCTCCTGCGTGACCGAGGCGAGGGCGACCGAGTGGTGGCCGCCTCCGCGGGGAACCACGGCCAGGGAGTGGCCTGGGCCGCTACCCACCTGGGCCTGAAGGCCACCATCGTCATGCCTCGGGGGGCTTCCATCACCAAGCAGATGGCTTGCCGGGGCTATGGCGCCGACCTGGTGCTGTCGGGGCAGAATCTTTCCGAATCTTTGGAAAAAGCCCAAGAACTCGTGGCTCAGGGCTTCATATTCATCCATCCCTTCGATGATCTGGAGGTGGTGGCCGGCCAGGGTACCCTGGGGCTGGAAATTTTGGAGGACCTTCTGGAGGTGGATACCGTGGTCCTGCCGGTGGGAGGTGGGGGCTTGGCCGCGGGCACGGCCCTGGCCCTGAAAGAGCGCTCCCCCGGCGTGCGGGTTTTGGGGGTGCAAACCGCCCAGGTGCCGTCTTTGGCCGCCGCCCTGGAGCTGGGTCAGCCGGTCATGGTGCCGATGCCCCCCACTTTAGGCGACGGCATCAGGGTGGGCCAAACCGGCCGTTTGACCTTTCCCTATTTGGAGAAATACCTGGATGACCTGGTATTAGTGGGGGAAAAGGATATTGCCCAGGCCATTCTGGTGCTGCTGGAGAACAAGAAGGTCCTGGCGGAGGGGGCCGGGGCCGTGCCGGTCGCAGCGTTACTGGGGCCGCTAGCCTACGCCGATCTGGGCCGGCGGGTGGTCCTGGTCATAAGCGGCGGCAACATTGACACTCCCCTTTTGGAACGGGTGTTGGTGCGGGCTCTGCTGGAGAAGGGCCGGGTTCTCAACCTCAGGGTGGAACTCTCCGACCGCCCCGGTTCCTTGGGACGCCTGGCCACGCGGTTGGGGGAACAGGAGGCCAACATCCTGCATCTGTTCCACGACCGTCTGGCCCGGGACCTGCCTCTGGACTCCACCCGGGTGGAGGTCATCCTCGAGACCAGAGATCAGGAGCACGGGGATCAGGTAGTCCGAAGTTTGCAGAAGGCAGGGTATCGGGTGGAGGAAAAGCCGTAACGAAAGGCGGGGGTATCGTTTCATTCCTCAGGAGGAGTTGTATGAGTATTTCCCAAAAAATTAAGCAGGCCATGGAGCGGGGTTCCTGGATCCGGCAGATGTTCGAAGAAGGGATGGAGTTGAAGGCCCGTTTGGGGGAGGACAACGTTTTTGACTTCACCTTAGGGAACCCTGACTTGGAGCCTCCCCCTCGTTTCAAGGAGGCTCTGGTGGAGGCAGCCCGGGACCAGAGCCCTCGCCTCCATGGTTACATGCCCAACGCCGGTCTGCTTAACTGCCGCCAGGCCCTGGCCGGGCACCTGAGCAACATGTACCAACAGGATTTCAGCCCCCAGGACCTGGTGCTCACCTGTGGTGCGGCCGGGGCTTTGAATGTCATCTTCAAGGCCCTTCTGGACCCTGGGGATGAAGTGATCATCTTTGCCCCCTATTTCCCGGAATACCTGTTTTACGCCGACAACCACGGCGGCGCCGCCATAGTGGTGGAAACCGACCTGTCTTTTCAGCTGGACCTGAAAGCCTTGCAAAAAGCCTTGAGTCCCCGAACCAAGGCGGTGATTATCAATTCCCCCAACAACCCCACGGGGCAGGTCTATCCGGCAGCCGCCCTCACGGAAGTGGGCCATCTCCTAAAAAAACATGGCGATCAGGCGGGCCGCGAGATTTATCTGGTAGCGGACGAGCCTTACAGCCGTATTCTTTTTGATGGGCTGGAGCTCCCCAACATTTTTACCGTTTATCCCAACACCCTTTTGGCTACCTCCTTTTCCAAGGAGCTTTCCATTCCCGGGGAGCGCTTAGGGCTGGTGGCGGTGAGTCCCCGGGCCGCTCACCGGGAGGAGCTGCTGGCCGGCTTTATTCTGGCTAACCGCATCCTGGGGTTCATCAATGCTCCAGCCCTGATGCAGCGGGTAGTGGCCAAAACGCCGGGGCTTGCCGTTGACATCACTCCTTACACGCGCCGGCGAGACTTGTTGGCTCAGATCCTCCAAGAAGCGGGCTATCGTTTTGTAAAACCCCAGGGGGCCTTTTACTTCTTTCCTGAGGCCCCCGGGGGAGACGACCTGGCTTTCGTGGATCGCCTGAAACAGGAAGACATCCTGGCGGTGCCGGGCCGGGGCTTCGGTCGGGCCGGCTACTTCCGGCTGGCCTTTTGCGTTCCGGAATCAGTTATTGAAAAAGCCACCCCCGGCTTTATCAAGGCGGCGAAGGGTTAGTGTTCCTGGGGGGAGGGCCAGGGAGCGGTGGCTCCCTGCCCTCCCCCAACCACAAACAAACCATGGCAAAGCGGAAAAAGATGGAGCGGCCCTTGGCGGTGAGGGAGGTGCTCGGGGGACTCATCCGGCCCGGGGACTGGCACACCCTGGAATTGCGCCAGCGGGTGCGGGCTGCCTGGGAACAAGCAGTGCCGCAGAGCTTCAGAGACCAAACCAGGCTGGTGGACCTGAAACGACACGAGCTTTGGGTGGAAGGGGACTCCAGCGCCCTGGTGCAGGAGTTGCAATTCCTCAAACCCAAAATTCTGGCGGCCTTAGAGAAAGGTTTAGGGTCCGGAGTTATCCGGGAGGTACGCTTCAAGGTGGGCGGGAGTAAGGCTTGAAATGTCGCCAGAACACCCCAAAAAGCTGACGATTCAGATTTTGCTGGTGGATGACGATCCCCACATCCGGTTGCTGGGGCAGGAGTTTCTGGAAAAACTGGGATATGACGTGGAGACAGCCGGAGAGGNNTCTGCCCGGGAAATCGAAGAACTCAGGGCCGTAGGGGCGGTGGGGTTTCTGCACAAGCCTTTTCGCCTGAGGGAGTTGCAGTCCCGGATTGAGGAGATTTTGCAGGCATCTTCCGAAGATTAGCCGTGGCCCGGTCCTGGCGCACAAAAAGAAAAAGCGCGGCGTTGTGGCGGGTAAGGAGAGCCTCCTCACGCCAATGCGGTCCCAAAAGGCGAGCGGCGAATTGTTTTAGGGGAGCCAAATCCTGGAAATGTGCCGCCACCAGCCACAGGCGTTGGGGAGGCCCGGAGTTGTGGGGCGGCAGGTCCAGGTTGGTCTCCACACAGGACTTGCCCCACACCACCCCGGTCAAATTTCCCCGGTAATAATATTTAAAGGGATAAATGGCGTGGAAATAAACGTAAATCCGGTCGCCGGGACGAAGGTGCGCTTGCAAATAAGTCGCCAGGGGCTTGAGTTCCTGCCGGTTGGCCTGGGGATGCAGGTTTTCCTGCACCAAGGCCAGGGGCTGTGAGGTTACCAAGATAAGCGCGGCCAAGGCCGGGGCCAGCCAACGTCGGGGCTGAGGCTGACGCCAGAGCCGGGTGAAAACGGCTGTTCCCACTGCGGCAATGAGATAAAACCAGGGGGCGGTGAACAGGAGCAGGCGGCTGCCATTGTAATGGCCCATGAAGGGGTAACGGTGCAAAGTCGCCGCGGCGAAGGTCAAGAGAAGAGGACCACCCCAATAGAGCAGGAGGCGCCGGGGTCCCTCCCGGACCAACATAACCACGCCCGCCGCCACGAAAACTACTCCCCAGAGCCACCCCCAGGCGCTGGCAAAAAAGTAACGGAAAAAGTAGTGGAAGTAGCGGCCCCAAGCGCCGACGAACCACGTCAAGAAAGGGAGCGGGCCGGAGAAGTCAGGATAATCCGAAACCCAGTAAGCCACTAACTCCGGGGCCACCTGGCCGCGGTACACAAGCAGGAAAAAGATGATTATGGCCGATCCCCAGAGGACTCCCAAGCCCACTACCCAGAACCGCTGGGGACGGGGGGACTCCAGCCACAGCACCAGCAGGACCGCGGGCAGGACAAAGACGGCCCCATGGGAGAAACCCAGGGCCAGGAGACCCACCAGGGCCAGGGTCAGCCATCGAGCGCGGCTGAGGCGTTCCTGGAGGCGTTCCGCCAGCCAGACCACCAGGATGGCAAAGAAGGCATCGCCGCTATACTGCTTCAGTTCTTTGGAAAAATAGACCAAGACAGGGGAGACGGCCACCAGCGCCAAACCCAGGAGAGCGGCAATCCGGTTGGTCAAGCGGCGGGCCGCCGGCCAGAAGAGGGCCACACTGCCCACGCCCAAAGCGAAGGACAGGGAGCGCAGCACCGCCTCGCTGCCGCCCCACACCTGGACCAGGCCCCACACGGTCAGGGTGTAAAAGGGGGGGTGGAGCGCCCCAGGGCCAGGGCCTCCCCAGGGGTGGGGGCCAGGGCGGCCAGGGCCACCCAGGCCTCATCGGTCCAGAGGTTGCGGGCGGCAAGATCCCACAGGCGGAAAAGGACGGCAACCCCCAGAATCGCCACGATTATCAGGGATTCATACCCTGAAACGGGGTTGGCAGTCTTGGTTGTCTGGCTGGGTAGTTCCTCCAACAGTTCCCTCGGGCACCTAGTTACACTTTAGATTAAAGAAATCGGTGGTTGGTTATCAAGGATGAAGGTGATAGGATGGGGAAAAATATGAAAATTGTAGATTTACCGGTCAACGGCAATGGCCTCCTGAAACCTGGCCGATTTTTGAGAATCTTAATTTCTCCTTAGAAAAATTGGTACGAAACTTTTGGTAATAAAAACGAACCAAACAACGCAGCCAAAGCATTCTGTCATCTGGCCCCCGCCCCTTCAACCTGGGGAGGCCGTAGCGGTGGCCGCGCCGGCCAGTCCCATTTCCCGGGAAGCCTGGGACGCAGGGGTGCAGGTTCTGGAAGATTGGGGCTTTCGGGTAGTGTTTACCTCGGAAGTCTTTACCTCCCGGTCCTGGGGGCAGGCCATCGACCGAGAGACGGCCCGGCGTTTCCAGGAAATTTGGGAAAACCCGGAAATTAAGGTAGTCATGGGGGTGCGGGGAGGCTACGGTTCCCTCAAAATTTTGCCGTACCTGGACATGGAATGCCTGGCCCGACAGCCCAAGCGCCTGGTGGGCTTTAGCGACCTTACCAATCTGCTTGTCACCCTACACCAGCGACTGGGTTTGGTGACCTTTCACGGGCCCACCCTGGCCCACCTGGCGGAGATCACCCCCGAGGCCCGGGAAAGCTGTCGCTGGTGGCTCGGTGCTCCTGGTCCGGACCATTTCATCCTTTCCGGGCTCAACGAGCTGCACCCAGGCACGGCGGAGGGGCCTCTCCTGGGGGGCAATCTCACCACCCTGTGCCATTTGTTAGGCACCCCCTATGCCCCTAGCCTGGCGGGCGCCCTTCTTTTTCTGGAAGACCATAACGAAGCCCTTTACCGCCTGGACCGTCTGGCTCACCATTTGCTTTTCTCAAGGGTCCTTGATGGAGTAGCGGGCATCCTGTTGGGCTCCTTCACGGGCGGGTCCTCTCAGGCCCACGCGGAGGAGGTGTTGGCCCTGGCGTTTGAGCCCTTGGGGGTGCCGGTGGTGGCTGGCCTGCCGGTGGGGCACCAGCCGGAAAACCATACCCTGCCCCTAGGCGCCCCGGCCCGGCTGGACACCAGCGCGGCCACCCTGACTTTCCTCCCCTGAGCCCCTCCAAAATCGCTTAATTAGGATATGGTTTGTCGAGTTGACAACCTCTCTTTCGTATTTATCTTATATGGAAATAAATTTGTATACATCTTGTGTACATGAGGAGGAGTTATGGAAAAGAAGGCTTATGTCTGCGCCACCTGCGGAGCCCTGGCGGAGGAACCCGGGCACCTGTGCAATCCTCAAGGCGCGGCGATGAAATGCAACTACTGCGGCATGGAACATACTCCCCATGAAAAGCATTACTGCAAGGGCAAGCTCGAAGACATCAAGTATGTCTGCGAAGGCTGCGGCCGCCTGGCCACCAGCAAGGAATTACTCTGCAATCCCAAGGAAGTGCCGTAATCACGCCAGAAAATAAATAACTTTAGGGGAGGGCCGGGGGACCGCTGGCCCTACCCCAAAAACAATTTTCCTACCTGCTGCTTTCCCCTGTATTTTCATCTTTAAATAATCTCGGAGCACAGGCGCCCGCGCCTGTCTGAAAAGGACAGCCGAGGGCGGAGGCACTAGTCTTCATGATTTTGGGATGGACTGCAGGTGCAGGTGCGACTAACCGAGATAGGAATGGAGCCCCGGCAAGAGAAAGCTCACCCCGAAGTAGGTGAACAGTACCGCGCCGAAGCCTACCACCGCCAGCCAGGCGATGGGTCGCCCCTGCCAACCCTTGACCAGGCGGGCATGGAGCAGGGCGGCGTAAATGAACCAGGTGATGAGGGAAGCGGTTTCCTTGGGGTCCCAACTCCAGTAGCGGCCCCAGGCGGTCTCGGCCCATACGGCGCCGGTGAGAATCCCCAAGGTCAAAAAGATGAAGCCGATGACCGCGGCCCGGTAAATCAGACGGTCCATCAGAGGGGGAGCAGGATTCTTCGGGTGGGCGGTATAGGCCTGTATAAGATATAGCAGGCCGGCCCCGAAGGCCAGACCGAAGGCGGCGTAACCAAGAAAGCAGGTGATCACGTGAATCAGGAGCCAGTTGCTTTTCAAGGCGGGCATGAGGGGTTTGATGCTGCTGTCGGTGCCCAAGGAGGCATAGGCCAGCACCAGCGAGGCCAACAAGCCCCCCACCACCCCGAGAAAGCTTTCTGTGTAACGATAGAGGAAGAGCAACGTCAGGCAGGCCAGGCACCAGGAGAAAAACACCAAGGACTCGTAAAAATTGGATAAGGGCACCTGGTGGATGATTAGTTGGAACTTGTTCACCCAGCCCAGTTGGGGAGTGGCGATCACGGCCTGGTTGTAAGAAGCCACCCAGCGGGCGAAGAAGGCCAGGGTCTGAGCGGCCAGAGCCCCGCCCAAAAGACCCAGGGCGAAGCTTTTGAGGCGGGGAGAAGACCACAGGAGCGCGGCTAAAAAGAGCAGACCGGCGGCCAGGTAAGCCAGCATCACCCCGCCCAAAATCTGGCTGATCATGCCGTGCCTCCTTTCTTCAAAATCTCCTGGAGCCGCTCCAGGCGATCCTGGAAGGCCTCCCGGGCTCGGGGCGCAGCACCTAACAGGCGTGCTTGCCAGGCTCCTTTTGGATTTCGGCGTAAAACCAGGGCCCAGCGTTCCGTGGGCCGTAAAAAAGCCAGGTAAAAGCCAGGTAAAAGCAGAAGAAACCCAGTATACACCCACCAGACACCGGGGTCCCGTTTTACCTGGAGGACGGAAAAAAAGGTGGAACCCTTAAGGAAGAAGCGATAGGGTCCGGACTGCTCGTCGGCCAGCTCTGGGTGATTTTTCAGGACCACGATGATCAAGGGGTGGCCGCGGCCTACCCAAATAGCCAGACGGGCCGCCGGTCCCAAGTGCTTTTCCTGGCCTTCCCCAGGCATAACCACGTCCGGCTGGTATTCCAGCACTTGGAGATAGGCTTGACCCCCGGGGAGTGGCATCGTCTGGCCCACCGTGGCCTCCACCACTTGGGATTTATCCCCCTCCTTGACCTCCAAGCGCACGGTATTACCATAACTGGACTGGTAAAAGGTGAAACCGCCGAAGGTTACGGGATCGTTCACCCGGCAAACCGCCTGCTCCGGGGGTTTCCCTGGCCTTGTAAAAGTAAGGTCTGACCGGAACTCCCGGGGGGTGCCGTTAGGGTAGTAAAACACTTGGAATTTGTCCAGACGAGCCTGGAAATCCAAGGGTTTCTCTTTTCCCTCAGAGATAAAGTTGGAGGAGTTCTCCCCCTCTTGCAGGGCCAACTGGCCCTCGACCCCCAGAAACTTGCCTAAAAGAGCACCGGTCAGAATGACCAGCAGCGCCAGATGCACCACATACGGGCCCAGAGGACGAAAACGGCCCCGCTGCCAGAAATAAACAATCTGCTCTTCTGTGGTGGTTTGGTGCACCGCACCCAGCTCCTGTTTCAGGGCTTTTTCCACCTGGGATTGAGGATTTGGGTTTTGCGGCCAAGTAAAACGGGCCCGCTCCGGCAACTCCAGGGCCGCGGCGGCAGTGAGGTGCTGCCGGGAACGACGCACCGCCTGGGGCAAACCCCGGATGAGGCAAGCTGTCAAGTTGAGAACAAAAATACCCAGGGGGACCAGGAACCAAACCGAACCGAAAACCTGGATGCGGATAGTCCCGATCAGACTGACCAGGGCCAGGATAATAAGGAGAACTAAGGTCAGACGCAGGGAAGTGAGAGTTTTCCAGAGCCGTCCCAGAGGGGAGGCGGAGGAGGGGGCCTGGGTCATTCAAACATTATATCATAGCCCCAGAGCCCCGCAAGGGAGGGCACTTGGGGCGATAGCACGGGTCATTGGCTGAGACGGGGAAAGAGACCAGGGCGGGAAAGGGGGGTCAGTCTTCCTCTGATTCTTCCTCTTCAGCCAGGAAATCTTCGTATTCTTCTTCGGTGAGGAGGTCATCGAACTCCAGGCTCGCAGACATCTCCACCTTGAGCAGCCAGCCTTCTGATAGGGGGTCTTCGTTGATGATTTCCGGGACCTCAACGGTTTCGTAATTCGACTCGATAACTTCCCCGGAAATGGGGGCCATCAGCTCCTGCCGCCCATTCTTGGCCTCGATGGTGCCGAAGGGTTCATCCTTGTTGATCTCTTCTCCCTCCTCGGGGAGAGGCAAGGAATAGATTTCACCGAGCTTTTCCTGGAGATAGTCGGTAATCCCCATGGTGACCCGAATATCATCATCTAGGCGGACCCAGATATGGTCGCGACTAAAACGAATCTCGCCGATGACTCTACCCTCCCTTAACGTGGACTACTCCAATGGCAGCCTTTTCGCGGGGGAAATATAATAATCCCAAGACCATTTGGCAAGAGTTTTTTCGGGCAATTTCTCCGAGAAAGTTAGGAGGTACCCTAGGGGGAGCCGTTCAGAAAAAGGTTTTTAACTTGACAAGACTCCGGTCGGTTGGTAGAAGTTTATGATAAATTTCACAATCAATGGCGGGCTGAAGGGAGGCCAGTTCCATGAAAAAAATTGAGAAGATTCTGTTTCCTATTGATTTTGCTGAAGATTTTGAGACCCTGCTCCCCTGGGTTTCAACTTTTGTGAATAACTTTGGCGCTACTCTCTATATTCTGTTCGTTACGCAGGATTTGAAGGACTTTTCTTCTTTCTACGTGCCTCATGGGAATCTGCAACAATTCCAGGAAGAGACCCTGAAGGCGGCCCAGGATAAGATGAGTGTCACGGCCAAGGAACATTTCAAGACTTTTCAGAAGGTGGAAGCCCGGGTGGCCCAAGGCTCACCGGCTGACAAGATTATCGAGACGGCTAAAAAAGAGGGCGTGGATCTCATCATTATGGGGACCCATGGCCGCAAGGGCCTGGAGCGGGCCATCTTCGGGAGCGTAGCCGACAAAGTGGTGCGAACCGCCTCCTGTCCGGTCTTTTTTGGGATTGCTGCTGTCCTTAAAGAGTTCAAGGTTCAAGGTTCAAGGTGGAAACCGCGCCCCTGGGGGTTAGCATCCTGCCCGTTCCAGTATAGGCTTCCAGCCCGGGTTACACGGGCAAGATGCCCATGCTACCGATAAAGGGGGTTGGGGTGGGGACAGGGTCTCCAACCCTGACCCCCTCCTGCATCACTCATCAAACTGCAAGAGGCTGAAGCCGCTGGGGTGTTCCGGGCGGCGGCGGCCCCCGGCGCCCAGAATTTCCAGGATAATCACTTCCCCCACCAGCCAGACATCCACCCCGGCCCGGCTGCATCCCACGGTGGCACCGCCCTCCCGGCCGGTGGCGGCGTGCAGATGCAGGACGGGGGCGCCCCCCTCGTCGGGGAACAGGGTTCCCACTGCCAGGACCTCCTGGATACCTGTCAGGGTGTGAACGAGGGGCACGATGGCGTCCGGGCGAGCGGCATCCGGCCCCACCACCAGACGGCTTCCCCCTTTGGCGCCACCCACATAGATGACCATGGCGGCCTCGAGATTTTTGTCCCGGGCGAAGGCCTCCAGGGTGTCGGGCAGACGCTCGCCATCTTCCATTCTCAGCGCAAAAACGCGGCCGATGGTGCCTTCCTGGTATTGCATGAGTGTTAATCTCCTGTTGTGAAAAGTTCAAAGTGTAGGGGCAAGGCGCCCCCGCCTGCCCGCCTGTCCCCAAGGACAGCCGAGGGCGGCTGTACTACATTAGAAAAATGCTTTTCAAAATGGAGATCTCCTTCATCAGGAATCCTGGACCAGTAGCCAGGCCATCCAGGTATAACTCAACTCGGGAGGAGGCTCGGGGGCCCAGGAGTCCCGGCTGCGCTCAGCCCGGATCGACCAGCCCCGCTCCTGATAGCTGGTGAGGAGAGGTTCGGTCTGGGTGTCTTTGAAACCGGCAAGGACCAGGGTGCCGCTCGCCTCGGCCAAGCGGCAGAGTTCGTCGATCTTTTCCAAGTGCACCCCCCAGGGAAGGTTGGCCAGGATAAGACCGAAGGGTCCCCGCAGACATTCAGTGGAGCCTTTGATCAACCCCAAGCGCGGCAGCAAACCGTTGCGGACGGCATTATGCCGGGTTTGGCGCACGGCTCGGCCGGAGATGTCCACCGCCACCGTGTGAGGGGCTCCAAGAGCCAGGGCCGCCAGGGCCAAGATCCCCGAACCGCAGCCGATATCCAGGACAATGGCCCGGGGCCGGGAGGCCAGGGCGGTTTTCATTAAATCGAGGCACAGGTGGGTGGTGGGGTGGCTGGGGGGAAAGGCCAAGCCGGTTTCCAGGACCAGGGAATGTTCGCCGTGCCGGGCCCGGAAAGGCCGCCAGGGGGAGCGAATAACCAGCTCAGGAGTCAATCGGAAAAACATGGGAATCCCTGGCGCGCTTAAGTGGGACTGACCTTGCCTCGCCGGCCGAGGCATTATGCTTATATTGACCGTTAGCCGTATTTGCGGTAAAAATAGGGGCAAGCTCGATGGTGTTCATACCCTGATAGGGTAAAGCAAATATCCTGATAAGTGCAAGGCCATGGCGAAAATTCTTCTCACCCGGGACGGTTATGAAAATATTCTGAGGGAACTCAGGGTCCTTTGCGGCGAGGAGCGCTCCAGCCTGGTGCAGGAGATTTTGGAAAGCACCCCGGAGTGGGGGGGAGCAGACGATCCCGACTTCCGGCGTATCCTGTCCCGGCGCCAGCGGCTGGAGCGGCGGGTCCAGTACCTCCAGCAAATCCTGGCCAATGCCGAGGTGCTGGTGGGGAGCAATTTGCCCCCGGACCGGGTGCGTTTCAATTGCCGGGTGACCATCAGCCACCTGGCCAGCGGCAAGGTGCAGCAGTTCAGACTGGTGGGCCCGGTGGAGGCCGACGCCCAGAACGGCCGCCTGTCCACGGCCTCTCCCTTGGGCCGGGCTCTCATGGGCCGGGGCCCCGGGGAGCGGGTGGATCTGGAGACTCCCGCGGGACGGCGTTCTTACCAAATCCTGGACATCAGCATGGACGAGGGATGAGCGATCCCCATCTTCATCCCCCCCACACCGACCGTTTTCAACACAGTCGGCGGCGTCTCCTCCTGACTTTTGCCACCCAGCTAATTTATTTCGTGGTGGAGCTGGTGGGGGGCCTCCTCACCAACAGTCTGGCCCTCATCGCCGACGCCGGTCATATGCTCAGCGACGTGGCCGCGCTGGGCCTCAGTCTCCTGGCCCTGCTTTACACCCAGAAACCCCCTACTGTCCGCCGAACCTTCGGCTATCACCGCCTGGAGATTTTGGCGGCCCTGGTCAACGGCCTGGTTCTGTGGGCCATGGCGGGCTATATCCTCTATGACGCTTACGGCCGCTTTGCAAAGGCCCCCGAGATACCCAGCGTTCCCCTCATGGTTATCGCCAGTCTGGGGCTTTTGGTCAATCTCTTCGGAGTCGTCATTCTCTATCCCACCAAGGAACGAAGTATCAACCTGAAAAGCGCTTTTTTACACCTCCTGGCAGACTCCCTGGGGTCCGTGGCCGCCATCGCCGCCGGCGTGGCCATCTATTTCAAGGGCTGGTACTGGTTTGATCCTCTGGCCGGCGCGGTCATCGCCATTCTCATTATCATCGGCAGTTGGCGCCTTGTGGGTGAGGCGGCTGACATCCTCATGGAGGCCACTCCCAAACACATCGATCTCAATGAAGTGACCCAGTCCCTGGAGAAGTATCCCGGGGTGGAGGGAATTCACGACCTGCACATTTGGAGCATTTCTTCCGGGCTTTTTTCCATGAGCGTGCATGTAGTGCTCTCGGACTCCCGAGACCGGGACTGCCTCACCTGGGAACTGGAGGATTTGCTGGCTCGGCGCTTTGGCCTGGAGCACGTTACCATCCAACTGGAGGGTCCGGGTTACCACAACCCCCGGATTTGCACCTTGAACCCACCAGCGCTTTAGACGGGGCTCATTGAATTTAATCCCCATACTCAAAGTATTTTTCCCTTCTGCCCCCAACACCCGGTTGTAATATCCTTTGCTTGAGATTATTTTTGTCCTGAGATACAAAAGGAATATAACTGGTTGAATTTCATGTCTGAGGAGAGCCAATGGCTGTGAACCTGTGGGAGCTGAAACCGGAAAACCTGAGGGACGAATGCGATGTCGATACGCTGGGATTTGAAACCACAGCCGATTTAACGCCCCTCAAGGTCAAAGTGGTAGCCCAAGACCGGGCCCAGCGGGCCTTGGAGTTTGGACTTGGCATCAAAGATCACGAATACAATATCTTTGTGGCCGGTCCGCGCCATTCCCGCAAGACGGAGGCGATCAAGGACTATGTCAGCGAACTGGCGGCCAAAGAGCCCAGCCCGCCGGATTACCTTTATGTTCACAATTTTAAGGAACCAGAAAGGCCTCAAAATCTGGTTCTGCCCACCGGACGAGGGCGCACCCTGAAGACGGACATGGAGGAACTCATCGCCAACCTCAAACATAATGTGCCTGAGGTTTTTGATAGTGAAGAGTATTCCAACCGGCGGGAAGCCCTGATGCGCCAGTTCACCCAGGCCCGCAATGCCATCCTCCAGGAGTTGGACGCCAAGGCCAACGAGGAAGGTTTTGTCCTCAATATTTCCCAATCAGGCCTCATGCTCTTTCCGGGGAAAGAAGGCAAACCCCTGAGTGAGGAGGAACTCAAGGCTTTAAGCGAAGAAGAGCGGGAGTCCTTGCGCGAGCGTTCCAATACCTTGCATGCGGAAATGAATGAAGCCATCGTCAAGATTCGCCGCATGGAAAAGGAGTTTCAAGACTCGGAAAAGAAGTTGGAGCATGAGATTGCTCACTCCGCGGTGGGGCCGTCTATCGAAGAACTGGCGGAAAAATATCACGACCTGCCTCAGGTAATAGAATATCTACGGGAGGTGGAAGGGGACATCCTGAAAAACATTGAAGACTTCAAGAAAAAATCGGGAACCCCCAGCCCCTTCCCCTTCCCCATGCCCGAGCCCAGTTTCACCCAGTATCAGGTGAACGTCTTGGTGGACAACTCCGAAACCAAGGGGGGGCCGGTGATTATCGAGCATAACCCCAATTACTCCAACCTCTTCGGCGGGGTGGAGCGCCGGGCCCAATTCGGCGCCTTGGTCACCGACTTCACCCTTATCCGCCCCGGCTCCATCCACCGGGCCAATGGCGGCTACCTGATTCTAAATGTGCTGGACCTCTTGCGTTGGTTTTTCTCGTATGAAGCTATGAAGCGCTGCCTCAAGGAGAGCCAGATAAAAATCGAGGACCTGGCCGAACAGATGGGTTTCATCGCGGCCCGCACTTTGCAGCCCCAGCCCATCCCCTTGAATATCAAGGTTATTCTCGTCGGCGACCCGTATCTTTACCAGCTTCTTTTCATCTATGATGATGACTTTGGCAAACTCTTCAAAATCAAAGCCCAGTTCGATTGGGAGATGAAAAAGACCTCGGACCATCTCCAGGAGTTCTGCGCCCTGGTGGCCTCCTATTGCCAGGATGAAGAGCTCCTGCCGGTGCACAAGACCGGCATGGGTCGCCTCATCGAGCACGCCCAAGAGTTGGCCGGCCACCAGGAGAAACTGACCCTGCAGCTCAAAGAAGTCCTGGACATCGTCAAGGAGGCCAACTACTGGGCCCGGTCTAACGAACATCAGGTGATTTTCGGCACCGACGTGGAAAAGGCCATTGAGGAGAAAACCTACCGCTCGGACCTCCCGGAGGAGAAGCTGCAGCAGTTCATTGACGAAGGCATGCTCTTCATTGAGACCGAAGGCGGGGTGGTGGGTCAGGTCAACGGCCTGTCGGTCTACACCCTGGGAGACCACGCCTTCGGCCGACCCAGCCGGATCACCGCGACCTATGGATTGGGTAGGGAAGGAGTGGTGGCCATCGACCGGGAGGCCAAGATGGCCGGAAACATCCATAACAAAGGGGTGCTCATCCTTTCCGGTTTCCTCAAGAGCAGGTTCGCCAAGGACAAGCCGTTGACCCTGTCGGCCAGCCTCACCTTCGAGCAGAGCTACGGCTTGGTGGAGGGCGACAGCGCTTCGGCCGCGGAATTGT
The DNA here is from genome assembly GCA_037388025.1 of Syntrophobacterales bacterium. Taxonomy (GTDB): domain Bacteria; phylum Desulfobacterota; class Desulfobaccia; order Desulfobaccales; family 0-14-0-80-60-11; genus JBGSLA01. Next base: position 27,893 of record JARRKO010000037.1, on the reverse strand, counting down.
TGGCCCTGCTTTCCGTTCTGGCGGATGTGCCTTTGAAGCAGAATATCTCCATTACCGGCTCCGTGAGCCAGCGCGGCGAAGTTCAGCCCATCGGCGGGGTGAACTGGAAAATCGAAGGTTTTTATAAGGTCTGTAAAGCCCGGGGGCTGGACGGCACCCAGGGGGTCCTCATCCCCAAGGCCAATATCAAGGACCTGATGCTCAAAAAAGAAGTGGTGGACGCGGTCCAAGAAGGTAAATTCCATGTTTGGGCCGTGGGCAGCGTGGACGAGGCCCTGGAACTGCTGACGGGTGTGCCCGCGGGCCAGCGCCAGCCAGACGGCACCTTTGAGGAGGACTCCGTCAACGCCCGGGTGGACCAAACCCTGCACCGCCTCATGGAAATGGCCCGGGATCTGATGAAAGAGGAAAAGGGCGAGGCAAAGGAAGATTGAAAAGTTGAAACAGTAAGTTTGAGGGAGGGAGCAGGTAGGGGCGGGGTTACCCCGCCCCTACGTCCCTGGCCCTCACCTCCAAAAACCTCAAACTATCGGGGTCAGCCGTGAAAAAATCGTGGTGGCTTAGCGGAGCAATGTTAGTGGGGCTGACACTCCTTTTTTGCGGAGTGTCCTCCTGGGTGGCCGGGGCCAAGCCCCTGGTCCTGACGGAAAAGGACTCGGGCCGGACCGTGAATGTCACGGTGGGCCAAAGTTTCGTGGTGGATCTGCGCCTCGGCGCCGGCCAGCATGTGATAGCCCCGGAATTCAACCAGGAGGTTTTGGCCCTCGTCGGCCAAAGCCTGCAATCGACCACCGGCCCCCAAGGGGCTTCCACCCGCATCATCTATCAGTTTGTGGTTCAGCAGGGGGGTCAGACGGATTTAGTGGTTGACGCCAAAGGTTCCGGGAAAAAAGGAGGCACGTCGAAACCTCTGTTGAAAATCAAGGTTGTTGCCTCCGGCGGGGGGGAAAGCGTCTGAGGACCCGGGTGTCGGCCCAAATTTTCGGGCGGACACGGGGGTCTACCTTTACAAGGGGAATAACGAGACCGAAATAGCGCTAGCAATGAGATTGTAGTCCAGCCCTAGTCGCTTTTTTATTGAATAAACTAAGAACGGGACTCGATGTAGGCGTAGGCGGAATGGTTGTGAATGGATTCGTAGTTTTCGGACTCCACCGCAAACCAGGTGAAATTCTGGTCCTTCCTGAGTCGGTGGGCGATCTCCCGGACCACGTCTTCCACGAACATGGGGTTGGAATAGGCCTTCTCGGTGACGAACTTTTCGTCCTGGCGCTTTAATAGGGCGTAAACCTCGCAGGAGGCGGACTCCTCCACCAGCCGGATTAAATCTTCAATCCAGAAAAACTTCTTGAAACGTACCTGCACCCTTACTTCCCCGCGCTGATTGTGGGCCCCCACCGTGCTGATTTCCTTACTGCAGGGACACAGCGTGGTGATGGGGATAGTTATACCTACCACCAGATCGATATAGCCGTCGTCGTCCAAGGACCCCTTGAAGGTGCAGATGTATTCCATGAGGCCCCGAGCCTGGCTCACCGGCGCAGGTTTATCGATGAAGTAGGGGAAGGTCATTTCAATGTGCGCGCTTTGGGCATGGAGGCGCGATCTGGTCTCTTCCAGGATGGTCTCGATATTTCTGATGCTGATGTCCCGGCGGCATTCGGAGAGGATCTCGATGAACCGGCTCATGTGGGTGCCCTTATGCCGGTGGGGCAAGTTGACGTACATGTTGATGCGGGCCACGGTGTGCTGGGTGCCGTTGAACTTGTCCAGGACCACTATGGGGTAGGAAATGTTTTTCACCCCCACCTTATCGATGTCAATGGTGCGGCGGCTGGGCTGCCTCTGAACGTCGGCGATCACTTCCACCGAGCTGATGCTGGTCAGGGGAGATTTAGGGGGCGTCATGCTCTGTATCTTGAGCTTAGTTAATTTGCTTTAGATTATTATAACATATTCTTTTTTCCAAGTGATTTTGGGCGCGGGTATGAGGTTTTCGTGGAAAGCTTCTTAATCTCAAGCATACCGGAACCGCTCGGCCACGGCCCGGGCGTGCAGGGGTAGGCCTTCGGTTTCGGCCAGGAGCACCACCGCATCCCTCAAAGCCGCCAGTCCCTCCCGGGAGAGATGCTGAAAGGTGGGCTTCTTAATAAAATCATCCACGCTCAGCCCCGAGAACATCCGGGCGCAGCCCCCCGTGGGCAGGACGTGGTTGGTGCCGCTGGCATAGTCCCCCACCGGTACCGGGGCGAAATTGCCCAGAAAGATGGAGCCGGCGTGTTCTATTTGGGGAAGCACCGCAAAGGGATCCCGGGTCATGATCTGCAGGTGCTCCGCGGCATAGCGGTTGGCAAACTCCAGGGCCTCCGGGAGATTCCGGGTCACCAGGACGGCGGAGTTGTTCTGGATGGCGGCTTCCAGGATTTCCCGGCGGGGTAGAGACGGCAGTTCGGCCAGGATGATCTCCACCACTTTTTGGGCCAAATTTTCGGCGGGAGTCACCAGTACCGCGGCGGCATCCTGGTCGTGCTCCACTTGCGAGAGGAAGTCCGCGGCAACCAACCGGGCCTCGGCGGAGTCGTCGGCCACTATAAGGGCCTCGCTGGGACCCGCGGGAGAGTCGATGTTCACTTCGCCGAAGACCAGGAGCTTGGCCGCGGTAACGTATTTGTTCCCCGGCCCCACGATCTTGTCCACTTTGGGCACCAGGTCGGTGCCATAGGCCAGGGAGCCGATGGCCCAGGGGCCGCCCAGCTTGAAAATTCGGTGGGCTCCAGCCAGGTGCGCGGCCACCAGGGTGGCCGGGTTGAGGGCCAAGCCCTGGCCGGGCGGGGTGCAGGCGATGATTTCTTTAACCCCGGTTACTTTGGCGGGGATGATGTTCATCAGGGCGCTGCTGGGGTAGCTGGCCAGACCGCCGGGGATGTAGCAACCCACCCGGGGGATCGGCCGCACCAGCCGTCCCGCCAGGATGCCGGGCCGCACTTCCACGGCCCACATCTCCCGCTCCCGCTGGGCTCGGTGGAAGGTCTCCAGATTGGCGGCTGCGATCTGTAAGGCCTCCAGGACTTGGGGGTCAAGGCTGCGGTGGGCGGCCTCGATCTCGGCGGGGGCTACCTCCAGCTCGGCCGCGGTCAGGTCGTCCTTGTACTGGCGGTGCCAGCGCAGGCTCTCGGCGTCCCCGTCCCGGCGCAGGGCCTCCAAGATTTGGCGCACCTCGGCCAGAACCTGGTTGATGTCCTCCTTGGAGCGGTGCAACAGGCGTTCCAGCCGGGCCGGCGCCAGGCTTTCCAGATATTCCACCTGTAAAATTGCCATCACCAGCCCCCACATTTCTGAAAAATATATTGCATCATGGCGATTATATATGATTGTTCTAGGGAGCACAAAATTTTATGCGTTGGTTAAGTGTTGAAGATGGAACGGGACCTGAGGCCCCTGGCCCCCTCCCTTAAACTATCTATTTCACAGTTTTCCTTCAAAACATCAGGATGAATAATGGCCCGAAAAAAACGTAAACGACCGCCGGGGGAAAAGAAGCTCCTGGGAGTTCTCGGTCAGGCGGGACGTCCCCTGTTGCTCCGTGAGGTCCGGGAGCTCTTGGGTCTCCCTCCGGAGCAGGCCGGCTGGGTGGAGGAGGGGTTCACCCGTCTCATGGCTCGGGGCGACGTGGTGCTCATCAAAGGCAAGCGCTACGGCCTGACGGATAAAATGAACCTGATGCCGGGCGACCTGGCCGTACACCCGGACGGCTTCGGCTTCCTTGCTCCGGAGGGTGGCGGCAAAGACGTCTATATCAAACCCGCGGACTTAAAAGACGCCTGGCACGGCGACCGGGTCGTGGTCCGCCTCGAGGGCCGCCGGGGCAAGCGTCGGGAAGGGCGGGTCATTCGCATCCTCGAACGGGCCGTACAGGAGCTCATCGGTCTTTTGGGCCAGGCCGCGGACACCTATTACGTGGAGCCGGAGGACGAGCGTCTCCTTTTCAATCTGATCATTCCGCCGCATAAACTCATGGGGGCCCAGCCCGGGGACGTGGTCCGGGCCCGGATAACCCACTATCCCACGGCTCACCTCAATCCCCAGGGGGAGGTGATGGAGGTCCTGGGGCCCATGGAGGATGCCGAGGTTCAAACCTATATTGTGGTGGGGAAATACGGCCTGCCTGACCAGTTCCCCCCGGAAGTCTTGGCTGACGCGCAGCACATTTCGGCTGAGATTCCCGCCACGGAGATGGCCAAGCGGGAAGACCTGCGCCAACTGCCCCTGGTGACCATTGACGGTGAAAGCGCCCGGGACTTTGACGATGGGGTCTGCGTGGTGAAAAGCCGGGGGGGACATTACAATCTGTACGTGGCCGTCGCCGATGTCAGTCACTACGTTAAAACGGGGAGCGCCCTGGACCAGGAGGCCTACCACCGGGGCACCAGCGTGTATTTTCCCCAGCGGGCCGTGCACATGCTGCCGGAGCGCCTGTCCACCGGCATTTGCAGCCTGAATCCGGGGCAAGATCGCCTGGCGGTGGTGGTGGCTTTACAGTACGACCGCCGGGGCCGCCTGAAAAACTACAGCTTCACCCGGGCCGTGGTCCATAACCACGCCCGTTTGACCTATACTCTGGTGCAAAGGCTGCTCACCGAAAAAGACCGGAAGCTCCGGCAGCAATACCGTCCCTTTCTCAAGATGCTCACCTGGATGGCAGAGCTTTGCCAGAAACTTAGGGAGCAGCGGCGCGAGCGGGGGAGTTTGCTGATGAGCATCCCCGCGGCCGAAGTGGTGCTGGACGACCGGGGCTGGCCGGTGGACATCAAACGCATTGACCACCTGCTGGCCCATCAGCTCATCGAAGAGTTCATGATCGCGGCCAACGAAGCGGTGGCCGAGGAATTGGGGGAGCCGTCGCTCTTTCGGGTGCACGACTTTCCCGACCCCGTCAAAATGGAGGCCTTCCGGACTTTTTGCCAGACTCTGGGGTTTGATCTCCCCAAGCAAGCCAACCGGGACCCCCGGGTGCTTCGGGACTTCCTGGAGGAGGTGCGGCAGACCAATCTGGCGCCCATGGTGCAGCTCATGCTGTTGCGCTCCCTCAAGCAGGCCCGCTACGCCGGGGTGAACCGGGGCCATTACGGCTTGGCGGTGGACTGGTACACCCACTTCACTTCCCCCATCCGCCGCTACCCCGACCTCATGGTGCACCGCTTGCTGACGGCTTATTTACAGAAGCGACGCGCACCTGTGCCTCCGGACCCGGGGGAGTTGGACGAGGCCGCCCGCTATCTCTCAGAGCGGGAGCGTCGGGCCATCGAGGCCGAGCGGGAGATGCTGGCCCGCATGCAGGTGCGCTGCCTGGCCCACCGGGTGGACGAGGAGTTCCACGGCCTTATAACCAGCGTCACGCCCTTTGGCTTTTTTGTGTCCCTAGAAGAGATTTTTGCCGACGGCCTGGTGCGCCTGGTGGACTTGCCGGACGATTATTATAAGTATGACGAGGCCCGCCAACGCCTCCTGGGCCGCCGCCACCGTAAGAGCTTCCAGTTGGGGGACACGGTGCGGGTGAGGGTGACCAACGTGGATATCAAACGCCGCCATGTCAATCTGGTCCTGGTGGAAGAGGAGCAATCACCGGCTGAACCAGCCACCGTCCAGCAAAAGAAGCGTCGCCAGCGAGGCAAACGTCAACACAGCAGTCCTTCCAAACCCTGAAAGGCTTTCTTCTATCAACTTTCCTTGGGTTTCCTCAAAGTCGAAAGAGATAATTATCTAGCACCCCGTGGCAATGCCCGGTTTTTTCTTTTCTTTGGGGGAGAAGCAAGGAAACTGTTGGGTATAATTTTCCTTGTGATCTTGTGGTGTTTTTAAACAAACCCTGAGGTTATTTTCAGGAAAATTAAAGATGGAGGCTTACTGGCAGGAGTCTGGATTCGGTTGGCTGGATTTACTGTCGATTAGCCTCCTGGTAATCGCGGATAAATTTGTCCACTAATTCTATTACGTTTTTGTGGACTTGGGCCATCCGGGAAGCATCAGCGAACATCAACTCTGATTCATAGCCCCATGTTTGGGCCGGAATTATGGGGACCAAGGTGGGCCGCCTGAGGAGGACCAGCTCCATGACGGCGAGGTGTATATCATAGGCCACCAAACGCTTTCTGCCAACTCGAGTTATGCTGCCATTTACCCTGATCATGAGGCCGGAACATCCTTCTTCCCGGTATAGATTCTTGGGCCGCAAAACCTTTATTTTGGCTTGACGTAGGTGTAATTCTACGTCTTTTTCCATTTCGGAGGCCGATAGGCCAAGTTTTTCCATTTCGATGCTTATCGGGGCCACTGCCACACACATCCCCTTAATACCGCGCAGGACTTCTTCCTCATAAGCGTGAGAAGTGGCGGGCGCACCTAAACAGAGCACCACCAGCACTAATACCAGTCTTCCAGAGCGCATGGTCTCTTCCTCCAAGATAACATTGCCTTCTCCTGACAACACCGATTAGGTGACGGGAAAGGCTGAACCTTGAACCTGTTTCACCGAGAGCGCCAAACAAAGGATACGCCGTTTTTTTGTCTTTCCCGTAATATTAAGGCTTTTTTATCCCGGTGCAAGAAAGCCTCCGGTCTATCCTCGGATCCTGGGCTCTATAAGCTGTATGGTGGATCTGTCATGATTATGGAGAGCATTGAGCGTGCCCAAAAACAATCCTTAGGGCTCAGAGGCTCCATTTGCGGTTTTAACTGTGGGGTAGAAATTTAACTGATTTTGAAGATAAAATGATTGGCGGGGAGAAGATAAAAGCTTTTTCTTAACATTGCACTCTTAGTATTATGCTTTGCTTTAGAGGAGCGAGTTCGGAAAAAGCAGAGTGCATTTTGGAGACCATTGACCAAGTACTGGAAACAATTTTGGCTGGAAAAACCTTTTCACATCAGCATGTTAACAACTTGACAAGGTTGCTTTATCCATGGCAGGTTCAGTTATAAAATTACCAGGTCGAGGCTCTGGGACCTTCCGGCAGAGGGGACTTAAGATGCTGCCCCTGAAAAGGATTCTTTGTCCCACTGATTTCAGTGAACCGGCCAAGCTGGCCTGGCAAACTGCGGTGGAGTTGGCCCAGCATTTCTCGGCGGTGCTGCTGTTGGTACATGTGGTGCCGCCGTACCCTGTGCCCTATCAGCCCCTGGTCAGCCCGGCGCCGGCCTTCGACGTCAGTTCCTATCTTAAAGAACTGGTTAACGCCGCCCGCCATACCCTCCAGAACCATTCGGATGAGCTGGTGCCTGAGGAGGTGCCCAAAACCCTCTCTGTCGCGGCCGGCGATCCGGCTTATGAAATCCTGAGAATGGCCGAGAAGTTTGAGGCAGACCTGATTGTCATCGCCACGCACGGGCGAGGAGGCTGGCGGCATTACCTGTTCGGGTCGGTGGCGGACAAAGTGGTCCGGCAGGCGAAAAGCCCGGTCCTGGTCGTACACCAGGAGAGTGGGGCAGAATAGATTTTGGGGAAGGGGGGCTGCCAGCCATAGTGTCCGGTAAGGTCTCGTCTGCAAATATGTCGGAAAATATTACATTAATTGTGAGACCTGACCATAGAGATCGCTTGCACTGACCCGCCCCTGGCGCAATAACCTCGGCCTAAAAATCCCTGGCCACCCGAAAACCCTCATGCCGGTAGCGATAGCCGGGATTTAACCGGAGGCGATATGCGGAGCGGACGTCCTCGGCCGGGCTGTTCCAGGAGCCGCCCCGCAAGACCCGGTGCTCCCCCGAGGCAGGCCCCTGGGGGTCGGTAACGGGTCCGCTGGGGTACTCCCCATACCAGTCCTGGCACCACTCAAAGATATGGCCGTGCATGTCATATAAGCCCCAGGCGTTGGGCCGCAGCCGGCCCACCGGATTGGTACATTCCCCGGAATTGGCTTCATACCAGGCGAAGTTCTTCAGATCGGCTTCCTCGTCGCCACAGCAAAAAGGCCCGGCGCTGCCGGCCCGGCAGGCATATTCCCACTCAGCTTCGGTGGGCAGGCGGTACTCGTCGGTCCCTTCCAGGTCGTTCAGCTTGGTGATGAACTCCTGGGCCTCTTCCCAGGAGACATTCTCCACCGGGCAATCCTCGCCGCACTCATGGAAAAAGGCGGGATTTTCCCCCATGACCTCTACCCACTGTCCCTGGGTCACCGGCGTGGTTTGCAGATAAAAGGGCTGACTCAGGGTGACCTGGTGCTGGGGGAGTTCATCTTCATCCCCTACTTCGGACGGGCCGGTCCCCATCAGGAAGGTTCCAGCCGGGATGAGCACGAAGCGCATACCGATGGTGTTGAACATTTTCCTCGAGACCGGGGGCCGGAGCTCGGGTGGTTCTGGAGCCGATTCCGGTTCCGGAGCTTCCTGGGGAGAGGGCTGGCCGAGGATTTGTCGAATGTGGCGCACCAGACTTTGAAAGGCCAGGGAGTTGGTGCCTCCATCCCAACCCGAGAGATTGACGGATTGCCGGGACTGAAATTGCAGGGGCGGTGACACTCGATCGATCAAAGCCTGAAAGATGGGCAACCTTCGGCGGATGCCTTCCTCCACCTCTTCGATCAACCATTTACGTTTGGCGGATTTCGCTGACCAAAGGACCACCAGCCCGCGGGTGGCCGCCAGTTCTGCTTCGAATACCTCTTTCCAGGTCTTCTCCACGGGAATAGTCCGGTTCCAAGAAACCGACCATCCCTCCTGGGTCAGGGCTTCCGCCAGAATTCTTACCTGTTCCCGGTCCTCGCTGCCGTAACACAAAAAGATGTCGCTCATAGTTATGTTATCCTCGCTTCTGCAACGCGAGTCCTCGCTGTTCTCCACAAAAAAATTTTCTAATCTATATCAGAAAATCTCAGCGGCAAAAATCCTCATCTCTATATCCGGGCTAAATATTGTGATAATCTAAGGAAAAATTTTTTCTGAATTTTTTAAGCGCCCTAGGCCGACCAAACTTGAAATCCCTTGGAAGGCCATGGACGACCCCACCTTGAGCTATGGTCTATGGATTATAAAGACTACTACAATACCTTAGGGGTCAGCAAAACCGCCACCCAGGAAGAGATCAAGAAGGCTTTTCGCAAACTGGCCCGGAAACATCACCCCGATATCAATCCGGGTGACGCAACTGCGGCAGAGAAATTTAAAGAAATCAGCGAGGCCTACGAGGTCCTGTCGGACCCGGAAAAGCGCCAGAAGTACAATCAATTCGGAGCACAATGGCAGCAATACGCTCAGGCCGGCGGGCGCCCGGAGGACTTCAACTGGACCCAGTGGCAGGCCGGACCCGGCGCCACTCATTCTTACCGCACCGTCACCCCCGAAGAGTTTGCCGAGATGTTTGGCGACGAGGGTCACTTTTCCAGCTTCTTTGAAACCCTCTTCGGTGGGGCGGGCCGTCCCTTTACCGCGGAAGCCTACGCCGGACCGGAGTTTCAGTACCGCGCCCGGCCTCGCCATGGCCGGAACTTGGAGCACACCCTGCAAGTCTCCCTGGAGGAAGCCTTCCATGGGGGCAGCCGCATCCTGGAGTGGGAAACGGGTCGCAAGATCGAGGCCAAGATACCCCCGGGAGTAAAGAGCGGTTCGCGGCTGAAACTCAAAGGCCAGGGAGAGCCGGGGCGGGACGGCGGCGCGCCGGGAGACCTCTATCTCACCATCGAGGTCCTGCCCCATGAGCGCTTCCTCAGGGACGGGGACAACCTCAGCCTAAACTTCCCGGTGGACCTCTTCACCTTGCTCCTGGGAGGCAAGGTCACCGTGGCTGGCCTGGACCGCAGCGTCAAGCTGGACATCCCCCCGGAGACGGCCAACGGCCGGGTCTTTCGCCTCAAAGGCCTGGGTATGCCGCACCTCAAAAAACAGGAACAGCGGGGCGACCTCTACGTCAAGGTGGAAGCAATGTTGCCGGAGCACCTGAGCGAACAGGAAAGGGAACTGGTGCAGCAGTGGCGTGACCTCAGGTAGGGACGCCGGCCCGGTTCGCTCTTCAGGAGATAGATGACATGACGGAAAGGAATCAACCAGATCCCTCCTCCAAGGCGCCCATCATTTTCACCCGGACCGTGGCGGCCCAGTTGGCCCGGGTGTCGCTGGAATTACTGGAGCGTCTGGAGGCCGTCGAGCTCATGCAGCCCCGGGAACTGGCGGGGGGCGAGAAGGGCTATGCCCCGGAGGACATCGGCCGGCTCTCCCGCATCCGTCGGCTCCATGAAACCCTGGGCCTGGATTTGGCCTCGGTGGAAATTGTCCTGCGCATGCGGGAGCAAGTGGTGCTTCTCATGTCCCAAATGGAGGAGATGGAAACGCGCTTTGCCCGCCGGGAGCAGGAGCTGCTGCAAGAACTCAACGACCTGCGCCGCCGCTTCCTCGTCACCTGGAAGCGGGGCTACTAGCGACTTCACCGGGATGCAGGGGCGAGCGCCCGGTGGAACATAGTTCCTGACGCGCAGGGCATAAAGGCAGGCTATCGACAAAGCATTTTTAATATAACCTGAATATTCAGGATGATAGCTGACAGCAATGAAATCAACCTGAATTTTTTTATGCATCCCAGGAGGGGCCCATGACCGATATCCGCTATGTTTGTCTCTCGGACACTCATTTTGGGGCGGAAAACAGTCTCCTCACCAACCTGCAGACTGCCAGCAGCGACACCGCCCCGACCCAGCCCAGCCCGGTATTGGAGAAGCTGGTGGAATGCTTGAGGTACCTCATTGCCAAAAACGAGTCCCCCACCCCCAAGCCTACCCTCATCCTGAACGGGGACATCCTGGAGATGGCCCTGGCGACGGCAAATGAGGCGGCCATGGCCTTTGAGCGTTTTATCGACCTGATCATGGACGAGGGGCGGGAACTCTTCGAGCGCATCATCTACCTCCCCGGAAACCATGATCATCACTTATGGGAGACGGCTCGGGAGACCCAGTATGCGGAATTTCTTAAAACCAAGGTTGGTTGGGGAGAGCATCTGGACATACCCTGGCATGCTACCAATATGTTTACTAATCCGGTGCCTTCCTATTTCCTGAATCGCCTGGTGCAAAGGCGACCCAACCTGAAGAACCTGATTGTGGAAACCGCGTATCCCAATTTTGGTTTGTTGAGTCCGGACCGCGCCATAATTTTCCACCACGGGCACTTTGTGGAGCCCCTTTATCTGCTCATGAGCACCTTAAAGACCATGATTTTCCCGGAACGCCCTATGCCCCGGGAAGTCTGGGACTTCGAGGCGGAGAATTTCGCCTGGATCGATTTCTTTTGGTCCACTCTCGGGCGCTCCGGCGAGGTGGGAAAAGGGGTGAGTATCATTTATGAGAAATTTCAGGACGAACAGCAGACGAGAAAGCTCCTGGCCAACCTGTCAAGAGGCCTGGCGGTGAAATATGATCTGCCTGGTTGGGGGGACCGCATGGAGGCCAAGCTCTTAGAGTGGGCCTTCCTTGCCATTGCCAAGCATATGCGCTCCCTGGAACGGCAGCGAGATACCGGCACAGACCCCTTGAGCGAAGAAGCTAAACAGGGTCTGTGGTTCTACCTGGTGGGACCTTTACTGCGACAAATACAGCAGGAATGCCGGGATGCCATGCCGGGTCACGTAACTTTCGTGTTCGGGCATACTCACAAGCCTTTTGAGGAAGACATGAATTTTGACGGGTACCCGGGGTGGACTGACGTCTACAACAGCGGCGCCTGGGTGGTGGATACCGACAAACCCCAGCCCCTGCATGGGGGAGCGGTGATTTTGGCGGATGAAAATCTGAATGCCGCGTCGGTGCGATTTTATTACGAATCCCAAAACCCGAAAGATTACAAGGTTACGGTGGCGGAGGCCAAGCATCCGGGGGAGCCGCGAGGACCTATGTTCGAGCATCTGAGCGTTCTTATTCACGACAATCCAAACCTTTTCCAGTCTTTTTCCGACGCGGTGGCTAGGGCGGTGCATGTACGGGCCCAAAATATCCGGGCCCGGATCAACCGGGAACGGTACTGGGAAAGTTAAAGGCATAAACGGAGCTCGGAGGGGTTGGGGTGGGGTGAAAAAATTACTTTAAAACACATCCCTTTATTTCCCCTTCCCGACGCCCCCTCCCACCGTGGAGAGGGCCAGAGGCGGGCACGGAGGCCCGCCCCACCTACTTTCATACTAGTACTCTGGGTTAGAACAGCCCGCAAGCTAAAGAGACTGGAGGGAGGAGACGCATGACCGGTGATCAAGCCCCGGGGCAAGGCGCCACGCAGTTCGGCCGCCTCGAAGGGCTCGACCCCCGCTTCCATGAACTGGTGCCCCCGGACGCCCGCCTGGAAGTTCTGGCCGAGGGGTTCGCCTGGCTCGAAGGGCCGGTATGGAGTAAGGCCGGCGGGCATCTCCTTTTTTCCGACACCATTGCCAACACTATCTACCAGTATGACCCGCAGCAGGGTAGTCGGGTATTCCTGCATCCCAGCGGCTACACCGGGGATAGGCCCTTCACCGGTAAGGAACCGGGGTCAAACGGCCTCACCTTTGATCCCCAGGGCCGGCTGGTTTTGTGTGAACATGGAGACCGTCGGGTCACTCGTCTTGAACTTGACGGCACTAAGACCGTCTTGGTAGACCGTTTTCAGGGGAAACGCTTGAATAGCCCGAATGACTTGGTTTTCAAGTCCGACTGTTCCTTGTATTTCACCGATCCGCCCTACGGCCTGCCCCGGACGTTTGAGGATCCGGGCAAAGAGCTTGATTTCAACGGGGTTTATCGTTTATCGCCTGAGGGAGGGCTAACTCTGCTTTTATCCGATATTAGGGGGCCCAACGGCATCGCGTTTTCACCTGACGAAAAAACCCTCTACCTGACTAACTCGGCTGAGGCCCAGGCCTGGCTGGCTTATCCCGTGAGGCCGGATGGCACCCTGGGCCCTGGCAAGATTTTTCACGACGCCACCCCATGGCTACAGACCAGAGCGGGCGCGCCCGACGGCCTCAAGATCGACGGGCACGGGAATCTTTTTGGCGCCGGTCCCGAGGCCGTCTATGTCTTTGCGCCCGACGGCACTCACCTCGGCTCGATTTTCACCGGCACGCCCACCGGCAATGTGGCCTGGGGCGACGAGGGCTCTTCCCTTTACATCACTGCAGGTCCCCGGCTGCTGCGAATTCGCTTAACCACCAAAGGCGCCGCTTTTTAGGGATCATGGCCGGGCTCGGTGAATGGAACCCCTGGAAATTTACCCGTTCTAATTCGAAGCCTGTCACCCAGCTAAACATTTCCCCTATCCCCCAAATATCAACCCCTTAAATACGGGCACGGCACTTCTCGACCTGCACTGAGGCCGGCCTTACTGTAAGCTTCGAGACCTCACCGACCCGCCAGCCAGGATCTCCAGCCTGGGCCACCATGATCTCGCCGCTGATCTAAAGATTGCTCGACAGACGTTGTTGGCGTTACTTTGCACCATGACGAAAATCTATTTTCGCAAGGCGGAGCATTTTAGGGCTTGAAATCAAGAAAAGTGATACTTACTTAGATATTATATTATAATTCCTTAGAGGTTCATCAGAGACCTGAAAAGATGGGGTGTTAATGAAGACTGGTAAGCCTCTTGGATAATAATTGTTATAAGTACTGTTCGCGCACCAGAACTTTCAAAACGGACAAAAAAGTGAGAGTAGGACACGGATGATATCCGGAAAAAAAGTGTTGGTAGTCATGCCCGCTTATAATGCGGAAAAAACCTTGGAATCCACCTTTCGAGATATTCCCTTTGATGTAGTGGACGAAGTGATTTTAGTGGACGACGCTTCCCATGACGAAACGGTGGAAATAGCCAAGCGTTTGCATATCCGCTGTTTTTTGCACGAACAGAATCTGGGTTATGGGGCCAACCAAAAAACCTGCTATGCTGAGGCTCTCAAGCTGGATTATGATATCATTATTATGGTCCATCCCGATTATCAGTACTCCCCCAAAATTATTCCCGCCTTGGCAGGACTGGTGGCCAGCGGCGAGTATGAGGTCGCCATCGGTTCCCGCATCCTCGGAGGTAAAGCCGTCCAGGGAGGCATGCCCCTTTATAAATACATCGCGAATCGCCTCCTCACCCTTATTGAAAACCTGGTCTTAGGCGCCAAACTTTCCGAATATCATACCGGGTTTCGGGCCTTCTCCCGCAAGGTTTTAGAGACACTGCCCCTATTGGAAAACTCCGACGACTTCGTGTTTGATAATGAAATGCTGGCCCAAGTTATATACTTCGGTATGCCCTTGGGGGAGGTCTCTTGCCCCACCCGCTACTTCCCGGAAGCATCGTCCATCAATTTTCCTCGCAGCGTCAAATATGGCTTGGGGGTCCTGGCGACTTCGTGGAAATTTTACCTTCAAAAAATGGGCTGGGGGGACTATCCGATATTTTCCCCTCAGGGGCGGCGTCTTGACTCTGCAAGGTAATTTTCTGGTGAAAGGAAAGGTTATTTAATTGCCACCAGAGAAACATTTACTCTGAAATCGACCTTTTCAGACCAACGAGAAAAAAAGACCCCGATCTCCGGTCTTTAAGCTATATTAATTGCCTAAAGGGGGACACATGCACATCAAGCAAAATATCCCCAGCCTCATGGGAACTCTTCCTTGCCTCATCCTCGTCCTGCTGCTTGTCCTGCTTTCCGGGTGCGGCGGTTCCGACGACCTGCGGTTTGCCACCGAGTATCAGGCCGTCTTTATGGACAACGGCCAGGTCTTTTTTGGGAGGGTGCAGAGGAGCGGCTCATCTTTCCTCACGCTCCGGGATGTTTTTTATATCCAGCGTCAGGCCGGCAAAGATGAAAAGGAGCCTCGGAACGTCCTGCTAAAGCGCGGCAGCGAGTGGCATGGCCCGGATTCTATGCACATCAACCTCGAGCACGTGGTGCTCATCGAGCCGGTGGCTCCTGATTCCCGAGTATTTCAGCTCATTATGCAGGCCAAGAGACCCCCGGCCCCCGCGCCTCCAGCAAAGCCCCAGGCGCCTCCAGCAAAGCCCCAGGCTCCGCCAGCCGGCAAGTAGAACGCTTTCACCTCGCGGCCGGTCCTGTGGGTATTAACTTCCGCTTTTGGTTACCAAAGGCCCTCCAGCCACGGGCTGCGGGGCCTAACTTTTTCTCTGGGCAAGAAGGTCCTCCTGGGGGTAAACTTGCCATGAAGCCAAAATCTGATAACCACCTGTTGCTTTCATGACCCGGATCTTCCGTACCAAAGGCAGCTTGCTAATACTCATCTGCCTGCTCTTGGCAGGGATGACCCTGTTGCCTTACCTCCAGGTGATAGACCACGATTTCATCACCCTGGATGATGACATGTATGTCACCAACAATCCCCTGGTCCTAGCCGGGTTAACCTGGACGGGGGTCAAATGGGCTTTTGTCGCCCGGCATTCCTCCAACTGGCACCCCCTGACCTGGTTGTCCCACATGCTGGATTCCCAGCTGTATGGTTCGTGGGCCGGGGGCCACCATGTCACCAATATCGTTTTCCATCTGGCCAACATTATCCTGCTTTTCCTGTTTTTAGTCCGGGTGACCCAGGCCCTTTGGCCCAGCGCCCTGGTCGCGGCCCTCTTTGCCCTGCATCCCCTCCACGTGGAGTCCGTGGCCTGGGTGTCGGAAAGAAAAGACGTCCTGAGCGCTTTTTTCTGGATAGCCACCATGTGGGCCTATGCGGAGTACACCTTCGTTCCCACCATCTGGCGTTATCTGGCCGTGTTTGTTTTATTTGCCCTGGGATTAATGGCCAAACCCATGTTGGTCACGTTGCCTTTTGTGCTGCTCCTCCTGGACTACTGGCCCCTGCGCCGGATCAAGGGGCTGGCCCCGGTTCCGGCCTACAGCCGCGCAGACACCCCCCCGCCAGGGCCGGCCAAGCAGAGCGCTTGGCGTTTAATCTACGAAAAAATTCCTCTTTTCACCCTTTCCGCCGTTTCCTGCTTGATCACCCTGTCGGCCCAGAGCCACAGCGGTTCCGTGATGCCCCTGTATATCCGGCCGCTGGGTCCCCGTATCGCCAATGCCCTGGTGGCGTATGTCAAGTATGTGGTGAAGATGTTCTGGCCGCCCCCCATGGCCATGTTTTATCCCCTGAACCCGGTCCCCTGGTGGCAGGCCCTGGCCGCCGCCCTGGTACTGCTGACCGTGACGGCTCTAATGCTCTCCAGGGCCCAGCGCTCTCCCTACCTGGCGGTGGGCTGGCTCTGGTATCTGGGTACCATGGTGCCGGTCATCGGGCTGGTCCAGGTGGGAGGCCAGGCCATGGCGGACCGCTACACCTACATCCCTTTCATCGGCCTGTTCATCATCGTAGTCTGGGGGATATTCGAGCTCACCGCGTCCTGGCGGTTCCGCAAGGTCATCCTGGCTCTGGGCACTGCGGCAGTGCTGGTGGCCTGCTGGTGGGCCACCTGGGTTCAAATCGGCTATTGGCGCAACTCGGAAACCCTCTTCCTTCATGCCATCCGGGTCACCGGCCCCAACTATATGGCTTACAACCACCTGGGTATGTACTATGCCAATGAGGGCAAGATTAACCAGGCCATCACCATGTATAAGAACGCCCTGATTACGGCGCCTGCCTATCCCCCGGCTTATAACAACCTGGGTATCATCTATGCCAACCAGGGGAAGTTTGACCAGGCTATTGCTCTTTTCAAAAAGGCCATCCAACTCACTCCCGGCAACCCCAGCTATCACCGCAATCTTGCCCTGGCTTACGAAAAGCAGGGGAAACATGCAGAAGCCCAGGCGATTATGGAAAATCTCCGATGGTTAATGGGGGGTGGGGGGCACTAAAAATCAACCGCTGCAGCCGGTGCCTCCTGTTGCTGCCATGACCCAGTTTTTCCGCACGACCAAAGGTCTACAAGTCATTATCTGCCTGTTGCTGGCCGGGGCGGTCTTGCTGCCTTATATCCAGGTCAAGGACTTCGATTACATCACCTTTGATGACAACATGTATGTCTACGAGAACCCCCAGGTCCTCAATGGCCTCACCTGGACCGGGGTTAAGTGGGCCTTTACCACCCAGCACGCCGGCAACTGGCACCCCCTGACCTGGCTGTCTCACATGCTAGATTCTCAGATATTTGGTGCGTGGGCCGGGGGTCCCCATCTCACCAATCTCCTCTTCCACCTCGCCAGTACCCTGCTCCTCTTCCTGTTTTGGGCCCGGGTGACCCAGGCTCTGTGGCCCAGCGCCCTAGTCGCGGCCCTGTTTGCGTTGCATCCTCTGCATGTGGAGTCCGTGGCCTGGGTATCGGAAAGAAAAGACGTCCTGAGCGCCTTTTTCTGGATCGCCACCATGTGGGCTTATGCGGGCTATGCCGCTTCTCCCTCTGCCTGGCGTTATCTGGCGGTTATCCTGCTGTTTGCCCTGGGCCTGATGGCCAAGCCCATGCTGGTCACCCTGCCTTTTGTCCTGCTCCTCCTGGACTACTGGCCCCTGGGCCGGATCAGGGGGCTGACGCCGGCTGCGGACCTCGGCCGCGGGACAACTCCCACAGCGGGGCCCGCCCGGCAGGGTTTCGGGCGTTTAATCTTCGAAAAAATTCCTCTTTTCGCCCTGGCCTTCCTTTCCTGCCTTATCACCCTGTCGGCCCAACGGGGCGGCGGCTCCGTCCTCTCCCTGGTCTCCTGGCCGCTGGCGCAGCGCTTCGCCAATGCCCTGGTGACCTACGTCAAGTATGTGGTGAAGATGTTCTGGCCGCCCCCCCTGGCCATGTATTATCCCCTGGCCCCGGTCCCCTGGTGGCAGGCTGCGGCAGCCGGCCTGGTGCTTCTGGCCGTGACGACTCTGGTGCTGGCCAGGGCCCGGCGCTCTCCCTATCTAGCTGTGGGTTGGCTGTGGTATCTGGGTACCATGGTGCCGGTCATCGGGCTGGTCCAGGTGGGGGGCCAGGCCATGGCGGATCGCTACACCTACATCCCCTTCATCGGCCTGTTCCTCATGGTGGCCTGGGGGATATTCGAGCTCACCGCGTCCTGGCGGCGTCAAAAGATCATCCTGGCTGTGGGCGCGGCGGTGACCCTGGCGGCCTGCTGGTGGGCCACCTGGGTCCAGGTCGGTTATTGGCGCAACTCGGAGACCCTCTTCACCCACACCATTCGGGTCACCGGGCCCAACTACATTGCCTATCACCACCTGGGCACGGACATGGTCAACCGGGGTCACCTGGACCAGGCCATAGCCTTGTACAGAAAGACCCTGGCCATCGCGCCCTCGTACGCCCCGGCCTATAACAACCTAGGCTGCGTCTATGCCCGCCAGGGAAACTTTGCGGAGGCCGTGCCTTATTTAAAGCAGGCCATCCGGCTGGCCCCCCATAATCTCAAATACTACCGCAACCTGGCCCAGGCCTACACCGACCAGGGGAAAAAAACGGCAGCTGCGGCAGTGAGGGAGCATATCAGATGGTTGCAGTCCAGTCAGGGGCGCTAATCCACCGCCTGCCTGAATAATTCCTGTTTCTCCTGCCCATCACCCCGGGTCTTAATTCTGGCGACCCGGACCTTCATGATAGGGGCGGCCCGCCTGGTACAGGCGCATCTTGGATTCGATACGGTTGGCCAGTCCCTTCCTGCCGCTGGCTAAGGCCAGATCAACGCCTTTCCGGGAAGCCTGGATAGCCTCAGGGAAGCGACCGGCCTCGGCATAGGCAGCCGCCAGGGTGTCGAGCATCTCCGCTTGACTATAGGCGGTAATTTGGTTGGCCCTTTCCGCTAACTGCACGGCGGCGGGTCCGTTACGAAATTTCGGTTGGCCGGCTGTGGCCCAGATGCGAGCCAATTTGTTGAGGAAGGGGGGTTTATTCGGGTTCAGCCGGACAGCCTCCCTAAAATGTAAAATTGCCGGCTCCACCTGGCCTTGTGACTTGAGGGCCAGCCCCAAATTGAAATGGGACAGAGCATTATTGGGGTCGAGATGTAAGGCCTTTTGGTAACAGGCAATGGCCGCAGCGATCTTACCCTTTACCACGAAGGCGTTTCCCAAGTTGTTATAAGCAAAGGCAAAATGCGAATCGAGACGCAAGGCCTTTTGATAAAGGGCAATGGCCTGATCCACTTTACCCTGCTGAGCCAGGGCCAGCCCCAGGTCGTTATACACCGGGGCAAAATATGGATTGAGGCGCAGCGCCTCTTCAAAATAGTAGATTGCTTGCTTTCGCTTCCCCCTGGACATTAAGATCAATCCCAGGTTGTAATTTGCATCAGCATAGTCCGGTTTAAGGCGCAACGCCTCCTTAAAATGAGCGGCCGCCTCATCCAACCTCCCCTTTTTAAACAGAACCAGGCCCAGGTTGTTTTGTATCTTCGGATTGTCGCCGGTTACTTTCAGGGTGTATTCAAAGAGAGTTATGGAATTCCGCCACAGACGGACCTGCCCCCAGGAAACCAAGGCCAGAAGCAGCAGTATAAGGCCGGCCCCCGCGGGCAGCAGGAATCTGGCGGCGCGCCATCGGGTCGTAAGATCGACCATCCCCCAGGCCACGATGATGAACAAACCAATGAGCGGCATATACGTGAAGCGGTCCGCCATGGCTTGAGATCCCACCTGCACCAGGCCGATGACCGGCACCAGGGTTCCCAGGTACCACAGCCATCCCACCGGGAGATAGGGATATCGTGGGGCATAACGGATTACCACAAAGGAAAGGACTATCAGGAGCAGGGCTGCTCCCAAGGGTTGCCAGAGGGGCAGGGGAGCGCTTGACAGGGGATATAAGAGAGCCAGGTGGGAGGGCCAGACCATTTTGACCATGTAGCTGACGTAGGCCACCAGGGCGTTGGCTAAGCGCCTGGTCAAGGTTAGCCACTCGGGCGAGAATACCGCGCCCCCGGCTTTTTGACCGTAGAAGGTTATCAGGCTGGCGAGCGCGGCCAGGGCAAGGAGGGGAGCTTTTTCATACAACAGACGGGGAAGGGAGACCCTTCTTTCTGAAGTCCCTTCCTCTTCAGCAGCAGTCGCGGCCTCTGGCGACCAGCGGCCCAAGGGCCAGTAGTCCAACAATAAAAGCACCAATGGCAGAGTCACCAGCATGGGCTTGGACATCAGCCCTAAACAGAAGCAGATCAAGACTAAGGCATACCGCTTTAGCCCTGGAGATGCCGCATACCAGGCGTAAGCCCACATGGTGAGCAGCCAGAAAAAAGTGCTCAGGACATCCTTGCGCTCCGCCACCCAGGCCACCGACTCCACATGCAGGGGGTGCAGGGCAAAGAGGGCGGCCACCAGAAAGCTGCGCCCCAGGGCACCGGTAACCCACTGGAGCCAGAGAAACAGCAGTAAGGCATTGGCGATGTGGAAAAATAAGCTGGTGAGGTGATGCGCCCCTGGGTGCAAGCCAAAAACCTGGCAGTCCAGCATATGGGATAGCCAGGTCAAAGGATGCCAATAGGGGTAGAGCGTAGTGAAGGCCCAGGTAAGGCCCTTGAAGGTGAGGCCCGCCCGGACGGGCGGATTATTAATGACGTATATATCGTCATCGTAATGGATAAATTGATGGTCCTTTACTCCCCAATAGACAGCCAAGGTTGCCAAAACCAGGAAAATGCAGGCCATCAACTTCCAATGACGTCGGGATAAAACCATCTCACCTTAGCCCACAATACTATTCAGTTATTCATTATAATCTTCTGACCCAAAAAATGTTGATATGATCTGAACAAGACCCGTAAGCCTTTCAATTTTGGGCTTGAGGCACCAGCTTGCTAATATCCTTAAATTTATTAGGATTTCAATGAGATATAGGTTGTGCTTGCTGTTCCCACAAAGGATGGGAAAAATTTGTTAAACAAAATATTATCAATAAATTTTTTAGTGTACATTGTGCTATGATAATCTAGTCTTAAGGAAGAGCCCACAATTTGGAGTGATAAGCCTCATGCGGGGATTTTATATAAAGCTGGAGGTCTCCAACGCTATTTGTGGGTAGTAGTTAGTAATCCCGTCGTCTAACCTCGATTCAATTGGTGCCATGAAATTAATCAATAGTATTTGGAACATAAGGACCATTAAAATATTGGCCGGAATCATCATTTATTTTTATGCACTCGGATTAATAGCCATCTGGGCAAATTGTGATCGCGGGAATCCACGTTATATCACTGATTATCCCATTATCTATGACAAATTTCCTGAATCTGACTTCCTGGGTTTTTGGGCGGCTTCCTCGTTGGCCTTGGAGGGAAATGCCAGGGAAGCCTATAATCCTAAATGGTTAATTCCGGTGGAGGGGAAAGTTATCCATCCCCAACACCATCGTTTATGGTTTTACCCCCCTCCATACCTGATTATCGTCCTGCCTTTAGCCTTGGTGCCCTTCCTGCCGTCCTTGTTCTTGTGGGGGACCGCTACCTTAGCAGGATTTGTCGCGGTCCTGAGAAGAATTGCCCCACATCCCCTAACCATCTGGTTAACACTGGCCTTTCCTGCATGCTTTCACAACCTCGTGCGCGGCCAAAATGCTTTTCTTTCGGGGATCATTTTTGGGAGCGGTCTTCTTCTGCTGGACTATCATCCCCTGGCTGCAGGTTTGGTTTTGGGATTAATGGTTTTCAAACCTCAACTGGCTGTGCTGATCCCGGTGGTTTTGCTGGCGGGCCGATACTGGCGGACCCTGGCGGGTTTTGTCTTGTCGGCTCTGGGGATGATTCTTCTCAGTTTAGTAATCTTTGGGTTCGAGACCTGGTCGGTTTCCTTGCAAATCTTGCATCGTGTATCCAAGACCCTGCTCATCCCCGGGTACTTACCATTGAACCTTAATTCCACGGTCTTCTCGTCTGCCGAATTACTGGGATTAACTCCCAAGCTGGCACTCTGGGTTCATTATACTGTGGCATTTATCATTGCTGGAGCAGCGATCTGGACCTGGTATCAAAGGGCTCCCCTGAGGATCCGGGGCTCAACCCTGATTATTGGTACATTATTTTTTGCGCCCCGCTTATTTGTTTACGATCTTACGCTGCTGGCCATACCACTGGCTTTTCTCGGCTATGAACTTGCCCTCACCCGGTTTTCTTCCGGCCCCGCGGCGATCTTTGTGGCTGCCTGGTTAATGCCTTTTTATGCCCCCATTCTAGCAGCCAACACACCCATACAGATAGGACCCCTGGTGTTATTTATGCTCCTTCTCTATTTCTTGTATGAATTTTATAGAGAATCTTTAGGAGATCAAAAGCATACAATAAGTATTGTTCGAACAAGTAAATAGTTTTTTGTCTTCTATGATCAATGAAACATATTGAGGACTTAATCTAGGAATGGTTGAGATTGGGTAAATGAGAATAGTCATTATTATTCCCACCTATAATGAAGCGGAGAATATTGAGCCGCTGCTTGCCGCCTTAAGGACTCAGACCCGAGAGTTGCCGCACCAGGTACTGATCATGGTAGTGGATGACAATTCCCCGGATGGCACGGCCGACAGAGTGAGGGCGATGATGGCTTCCGACCCGGAGGTGCACCTGCTCACCGGAGAGAAACAGGGTCTGGGCGAGGCCTACATCCGGGGCATGCGTTATGCGCTTGACACCCTGGGGGCCGAGGCCGTCTTGGAGATGGACGCGGACTTTTCCCATAAACCCGAGGACGTGCCGCGCCTTATCGCCGCGCTGGAAGCCAACGCCGACTTTGTCATCGGCAGCCGCTATGTGTCGGGGGGCTCCATCCCGGATAATTGGGGCTGGTGGCGCCGCCTGCTCTCCCGCGGGGGAAACATTTTCGCCCGCTACGTGGCAGGCCTACACCGAGTGCGGGACTGTACCGCGGGGTTCCGGGCCATTCGGGCGTCTCTTCTTAGGAAAATTGACTTCAGCAAGCTGGGAGTGCAGGGCTACGCTTTTCAAATCGCGCTACTTAACCAGGCCCTGGCCCACGGCGCGCAGGTCAAGGAAGTGCCGGTGGCCTGCGTGGACCTGGTTAAAGGGGAGACCAAATTAAGCCTCTCTGAAATAGTGGAGTTCTTCTTGAACGTCGGGTGGATCAGGTTCCAAACCTCCACAACTTTTCTCAAGTTTGGGACGGTGGGGCTTTCGGGCGTGGTGGTGAATGTGGGGTCTTTCGTGCTCCTGATGAAGCTGGGCTTAAATAAGTTCCTGGCCTCGCCCATCGCCATCGAGCTTTCCTTCATCAACAACTTTCTCCTGAACAACTATTGGACGTTCGGTCGCCGTAACACCAAGGACAGGTTCATGACCAAGGGGTTGAAATTCAAGGGCGTGTCTCTGCTGGCTCTGGTGGTCAGTTATAGCACCTTTTTGCTATTGAGTTTTCTTTTTCCGAAAACTTCTCCGGCGTTCCATCAGTTGGTGGCCATCATCCCCGCCACCGCGGTTAACTATTTGCTCAACGCCTACTGGACGTTTAAGGAAAAAGACGCCGCTCCGAACCGGCAGCCGTTTAGGTGAGCGGTTTTCCACGTCTCCCCGCAGCATGTACAGGTCATCATAGACGAACTGGGGCTTGCGGGCTGAGATCGGTAACCACAAGGCGTTGGTTGGGTGTCATCAAAAGCCATGCATCGGGGGCGTTAACGGGAATCATTCAAATTCCGTACATCGCGGCAATGACAAGGAGAAATTGGCAATGGATTTAGTATTTCAAAGGAAAATCGATCGGATTTTTGGACCCTCTATCTGCAGGGTGTTATCTCTCTTTGGGGGCAGTCGGAAACCGGTTGAGGTGCCGCGGCGGATCCTGATCATCCTTCTCTCCGAGATGGGCAGTCTCGTACTTGGCGTGTCTATGTTCCGTAGGCTTCGGGAAAAATATCCGCAGGCTGAGATTTATGCCCTCATGTTTGAAAAAAACCGTGAGATTATAGATCTTTTGGGGGTCATCCCACCCGAAAACGTGATAACGTTAAGCGATCTTTCCCTGGGGACGCTCGTCCGAGACAGTATTGCTGCAATCCGCAAGATGCGGGAATTGCATATTGATGCTGTCATTGACTGTGAACTCTTTGCCCGAGTGAGCAGCATTTTTTCTTTTTTCAGCAGGGCACCCGTACGTGTCGGGTTCCACCCTTACACGATGGAAGGTCTCTACCGGGGGAGCTTCATTAATCGGCCCGTTCTCTACAACCCTTATCGTCACATCAGCGACCAATTTCTGGCCCTCGTGGACGCCATCGAGTCCTCCACCGTTCCAAAGAACAAGGTTTGTACGTATGGAGATGTCTCCAAGGAGGCCCCGAAACTCCAGCTAATGGAGGGTGAGCTGACCGCGATGAAGGACAGGCTTTTCGGTGACTTCCCGGCGGTTGCCGGGAAAAAGCTCGTGCTGCTCTATCCCAGTGGAGGCATCCTCCCGATTCGAGCCTGGCCCTTAGAGTATTTCTGCAAAACGGCGAAGGAGTTTGTTGACCGAGGTCTATCCGTAGGTATAATCGGCCTGTCCGGCGACAAGGACCTGGCAAGGACTATCCAGGAACACTGTCAAAGTCCATTGTGCATCGATCTGACGGGTTACACGAAGAACATCCGGGAGCTCCTGGTAATCTACCATATCGCGTCTCTCCTGATCACCAATGATGGCGGACCTGGGCATTTCGCCGTCATGACGCCGATCCACACGGTCCTCTTTTTCGGTCCCGATACGCCGATCCTCTACGGACCTAACAGCCCGAGAGCAAAGGTATTTTTCAGCGGCATAGACTGCTCCCCATGCTTCTCGGCTTACAACCACCGTGATACCCCATGCGATGGTGACAATCGTTGCCTGAGCAGCATTACCCCGGAATCGGTACTGGACTACTCGTTCGGGATACTCATGGAAGGACCAGAGCGATGATGAACGGCAGCGGAAAACCGAAGGGCATCCCGCCTTTCGCCTTTACCGTCTCATGAAGATGGCCGCGCCCAAAAACGCCTTTAATTTCTCCGGGTCCGCCTGATTATTCCAATAGTAATTGGCTACTCCGTTCGGCTTGATATCCACAATCCCCACCAACCTGTAATATGTTTTTAAGAATCGATCCACCCAACGAAAAATCATGGTCTCAGACTTCGGGGTTAGACACCAGGAAGTGGGTACATTTACCACCACGATGAACTTGGGCGGTCTGGATTCTACTTCCTTGATATATTCCTGTTGCATTGCCAAGGCGTATTTATGATTCTGCACTAGTTGGTCAGTAAACACATAACCCGTAGAAGAGCGCCTCTGGCTGTAAAAATTGATTTGCGGTTCCGAGCCGATTATAAGCACCCGGTCATTTGGATTTGTATGCTCTTTTAAATATTCGGCGATTTTCAGGGACTCTATAAAGGGATTAAGGCCATAGGTTTGTCTCGAAATCTGCAACGGATTAAGAAAAAACAAATATTGCCGTTGACTAAAAACTGAAGATCCCAGGGCAAATAAAAATAAAAACACCAGCGTGGCTGAGATGAATCTATCCAATTTTACATAATGGAGCAGATTGGCCAGGGACCAGACTCCCACCGCCGCCAGCAAAGCCACGGCGGGTAAGACTAAAAGAAAATAGTGCTCTCGAAACCAATAACCAGGGATAATGGCCAGGAAAGAAAACAGGGTGAATAATAGTAAAAACAGCCATTCAGTCCTGGCGCGCTTGTACCAAGCCAGGGAGGACAAACCGACGGCCGCCAGGCACCAGATTAAAAGCGCCGATCCGGCAATTTTGGTAATTTTCAGAAGAAAATTATTCATTCCGATGGCAAAGGGAATTTCCCGCAGGCACTGGGGGGCATAGATGAAATTCATGAACCAGAATCTTTCGAAGGTGCCGTCTAGCCACATGGTCAGGCAGGTGAGGCCGAAGGGCAGGATCACCCCCAAACTGAACCAGATGAACTGCCTGACCCAATGCTCCCAGGGGGTTTTTTCCTGGACCACCCGGCGGTAGAGGAAATAAAGAGCGGCAAAGGCGATGAAGAACGCGCCATGCTGCCGCATTAGGAAGGCTATGCCCAGGCACAGGCCGCCGGCCCCCAAATAACTGTCCCGCTCTGTTTCCAGACCCTGTAGCAGCAAGAAAATGCCGAACAAAGCCGGGAGCAAGACGAAATGCTCCCAATTGGCGGAAAACCCCACGACCTGTTGGCCCAAAGACAACAGACCAACAAAGGCCCCAGCTATAACTCCCACCGGCGCCCCGAAAAGTTTTTTCCCAATAAGAAATAAGGCGAGAATGCTGAAGGCGTTAACGAACAGCAGGCCTAAATGTATGGCCCAAATCGTTTGACCGAATAGATAGATGATCAGAAAATACGCCGCATAAATACCAGGTAGCTTATAATTGTAAAACGATAAATAAAATGGTTCATTTTGCAATAACATTTGTGCCGCATAGGCAAATTCCCCCTCATCACGTTCCAAAGGAATCTCTAATAAACGTATTCTTATCAGAGAAAATAATATTATAAAAATGAGAATTAATACCCACGGTAAGAAATTAGGCTTCTTGGAAGTGAAATCAGAAAAAGAAAATTTGATATTGTCCCAACTTTCCTTAGGTTGAGCCATGACCAGGGTACACTCAACGCTATAAAGGCGATAACGGAAGAGGCTGAGCCGCGTTAGTTTGCCGGCCTGCCGCAGCCGGCAAGATTTTACTTAGTGCGGCGAAGCTAAGCAAGGCGCAGCTGCGCCAGCGAGGCCCGGGCGCTGCCGCCGCTTATATCCGGCACTATCTTCAATTCGAGAGCCGTTACCCCCTCGAGATGGACGGCATAGTCTTCGATCTCACGGGTCGACCCCGGCGGACTGAAGTTATACTGCTGGCGGACAATCTCCCGGTACGTCTGACCTCCATCCGGCGACCACCGCAGAACGAACTCTTGGGTGCGTTCCCGCTCATCTTCCTGGAACACGACATGGACCCGTCTGAGCTGCAGAGGCTCATCAAACACAAGGCGAATCGTCTGTTCGCCGGGCTGCGCCGCCCGCCAGCCCGGGCCCGTCCCCGGAATCAATGCTGATTCAATCGAGTAACCGACCTCCTCGGAGGTAATTTCAACCTGTGCCAAAGGTTCGAGGTCCAGCCAGTCAGGCTCGGCGGCTGAGACCTCAGGAGGACCTTGGCCGATTATGCGCTTGCGCATAGAGTATCCCTCTTTTTTTGTTTAAATGATAATAAGAAGATTTAATTTTTTCACCTAAGTCATTAAGATAGGCGCATTATAAAACGACTACTACTATTTATACGGGTTCAGTAAAAAACTATAAGAGGCGACGTCCAGGTATTTTATTAGCTTGACATAAAATAAATTTTTTGTAAAATGCCTGCAAGTTTAGCATGTCAGACTGAAATCAGGGACACAAGTCCTGGACAAGAATCGGAAGGGGATGATAATTCTCTACCGATTTTTTATTGCCTGACTGCTGTGCGCCCTGCTTTTTTGGCGGGAATATTTCTGTAGTATTTGTAGGAGGTTTCACCATGAAGGAAACTGGTACGGTAAAATGGTTTAATGACGCGAAGGGTTATGGGTTTATTACCCGGGAGAACGGTCCGGATGTCTTTGTGCATCACAGTGCCATTCTGGGCGAGGGCTTCAAGTCCCTGGCGGAAGATCAGGAAGTGGAGTTCGAGGTAACCCAAGGTCAGAAAGGTCTTCAGGCCCAAAACGCGGGCGACCTGGGACTGGGCGCTGTTCGTCGGCGGCGCGGTGCCGGCGCTGATCTTCGGCGTCGCGGTGGGCAACGTGCTGCAAGGCGTGCCCTTCCACTTCACCGAGGACCTTCACTCGATCTACGAGGGCACCTTCTTCGGCCTGCTCAACCCCTTCGCCCTGCTGGCCGGCGTGGTCTCGCTGACCATGCTGCTGACCCACGGCGCGGCCTGGCTGTCGCTGAAGGCCGCGGGCGAGGTTGCCGAGCGTGCCCGCGCCATCGGCGCGGTGACCGGCGTGGTCG
>JARRKO010000036.1:0-18043 GCA_037388025.1 Syntrophobacterales bacterium | reverse complement strand
TTTCTCGAGTCGTTCATGGATGTTCCTGGCCAGGTAAACTTGGAGGAGTGCAAGCCCACCGGACCTGTGGGCCTGATGTGGCGTATGCGCAGCCCGGAATGCCGCCAGGGACTGGGGGCTATGCTGGAACTCACTCGGGCCATGGGCATAGTTTGCAAAATGACGTCCCCTCCGGCTGCAGAGGAAGGCCAAGGTTAAATTATGTGGGGGGAGGGAGCAAGGGTCTGTGAACCTTAGCCCCCTCCCCCACCAATCTAGCCGCCTCACACAGCAATGCGGCTCACGAGGCAGGCCCGGCAGGTGCCGGAGCGGAAGCGGGCTGCGTCTGACAGGGAGAGGACCCCCACGATTTCCTGGTGCTCCCCTTTGGCAACGAAAACGCGGTGGATATCCCAAAAGATCATCTCTTGAATGGCCAAAGCCAGGTAATCGTCGCGGCGGCAGGTCCTGACCGGGGCGCTCATGACCATCCTGGCCGGGGTTTCCTGGGGGAGGCCGTGTTTGTAAGCAACGATCAGGTCGGTTTTGGAGACTACCCCCAGGGGTCGGCCGGCCGCTCCCCGGATGAGCACCGCGGCCAGCCGGTTGGCAGACAGCCCCGCCATCACCTCCAATAGGCTGGCCTCCTCCGGAAAACTCTCCACTCCTGGGGTCATCACCTCCCGCACCGTGAGGTGCTCGGCGAGGTCACCTTCCGACTGGCCGTCGGCCTTTTTCAATATACTCCGGTCACAACGGCGGCAAAAACGGTAAAGCAGCCCCACAATGTCAGGATAGGCCAGAACCCCCACGGCCAGCTCGGGCTCCTCGCCGTGGACGTACAAGCGGTGGATGCGCTGGGCCCGCATGGTGTCCAGAGCGACATCCAGGGAGTCATCCTGACGGCAAAACAGGGGCGGGCCGACCATGATGGCCTCCACCAAGGTTTCAAGGGGCAGCCCGGCAAAATAAGCCCCCATCAGATCAGTTTTGGTCACTACCCCAAGAGCGCGCTGGTTGGTATCGGTGACCAGGATGGCGTTGACTTTATACTTGATGCTAAAACGAATGGCCTTCTCTAACTGCGCACCAGTGTCCAAGGCAACGACCTGACGACGCATGGCCTCGGCCACCGTAAGACCTTTCAAGACATTTTTCTCATCTAATACAGGCATAATATTTCGAATTAGTGATTGGGGGAGGGCAGGTAGGGGCGGGGTTACCCCGCCCCTACGTCCCTGGCCCTTCCTCCACGAACTTGTCTGTTTCACCCTTCCAATCTCTCCAGGAGGTAGTCGAAGACCCGGGAGAGGTAGACCATACCCACCAACTGGCCCTGGTCCAGGACGGGCAGGCGGCGCACGTGTTTTTTGATCATGATGTCGATGATGAGGAGAAGATGGGTATCGGGGGTGATGGTAATGAGGTCGGTGGTCATGATATCCCCCACCAGAACGGGCTGGGCCCGCTCACACGCGGCCTTAAGCAGCCCGTTCAGTTCCAGGTCGGCCATCTCTCCCCAGATATGGGTATGTTTGGGCCTCAGGAGAAGAAAGATATCATAGACCGAGAGCATGCCCACCAAGTGCTTCTCATCGTTAACCACCAGCATGCCGAAGACCTTCCGGCCGCTCTCTTCACTGGCCTGCTGCAACATAGCCACTGCCTCAGCCACGTTCATCTGAGGCCTCAAGGTACGTAACCGGGTGTCCATGACATCCCGGGCCCTTTCACCCATAGCATTGTCC
This sequence comes from Syntrophobacterales bacterium, assembly GCA_037388025.1. Classification (GTDB taxonomy): domain Bacteria; phylum Desulfobacterota; class Desulfobaccia; order Desulfobaccales; family 0-14-0-80-60-11; genus JBGSLA01. Next base: position 16,316 of record JARRKO010000036.1, on the reverse strand, counting down.
TAAGCAATGATAAAAAGTTTAACTTAAGGGGGCTGGGGCTGATGGCCCCAAACCTTCCTGAGAACTACCCTTAATCCCCACATTCTTAGGGGCCGACCCATGTGTCGGCCCGAATTTAGGGGCGGACACGCAGGTCCGCCCCTACACCCGCAGCTTAGCCCTTTATTTTTGCTCCCCTTTTTGCAGCTTGGCCCAGGGGTCCTTCAGGGTGACGGTGCGGTTGAAGATGAGCTTGTTCGGGGTGGAATCAGGGTCCACCGCGAAATAGCCCAGGCGCTCGAATTGGAAGCGGGCCTCGGGCGCGGCCTGGGCCAGGGAGGGCTCCACCCGGCAGGAGTCCAGGGTTTCCAGGGAGTCGGGGTTCAGGTCGTCCAGGAAGTTCCCGGTGACTGCGCCGGGCTCGGGCACATTAAAAAGGCGGTCGTAGACGCGGACCTCAGCCGGGTGGGAGTGGGAGGCCGAGACCCAGTGCAGGGTGGCCTTGACTTTGCGGCCGTCCGGCGCGTAGCCGCCTTTGGTTTCGGGGTCGTAGGTGCAGTGCAGCTCCACGATCTTACCGTTTTTGTCTTTTATCACGTCCACGCATTTGATGAAGAAGGCGTACCGCAGACGCACCTCCCGCCCCGGGGCTAACCGGAAAAATTTCTTGGGCGGGTCCTCCATGAAATCATCCCACTCAATATAGAGCTCCCGGGAAAAGGACACGAACCTGGTGCCTGCTTCCGGGTCCTCCGGGTTGTTCACCGCCTCCAGTTCCTCCGTCTGGTTTTCGGGGTAGTTGAGGAGGACCACTTTGAGGGGCCGCAGCACCGCCATGACCCGGGGCGCGGTCTGATTGAGCTCCTCACGAACGCAGTATTCCAAAAGGGACATGTCCACCAGATTTTCACGTTTGCCCACCCCGATCATGTCACAAAATTTCCGAATGGCTTCGGGAGGATAGCCCCGGCGACGCAGACCCGAGATGGTGGGCAGGCGGGGGTCGTCCCAGCCGCTGACGTGGCCCTCCTGGACCAGCTTGATGAGGCGGCGCTTGGAGAGCACCGTGTAGTTCAGATTCAGGCGGGCGAACTCGTATTGATAAGGCCGGTAAGGCACCGGCAAGTGGTCCAGGGTCCAGTCATACAAGGGACGGTGGTCCTCGAACTCCAGGGTGCAGATGGAGTGGGTGATGCCCTCCTGAGCGTCGCTTATGGGGTGGGCGTAGTCGTACATGGGATAGATGCACCATTTGTCCCCGGTGCGGTGGTGCTCGGCGTGGAGGACGCGGTAGAGAACCGGATCCCGCATATTGATATTGCCGCTGGCCATGTCGATTTTGGCCCGGAGCACGTGGCTGCCGTCCGGAAATTCCCCGGCCTGCATGCCTTGGAAAAGCTCCAAATTTTCCTGGACGGAGCGATTCCGGTAAGGACTCTCCTTGCCGGGTCCGGTGAGGGTGCCCCGATAATCCCGGATTTCCTCAGCGGTTAAAGAACAGACATAGGCTTTGCCGGTCTTGATGAGATGCACGGCATAATCGTACATCTCTTGGAAATAGTCGGACGCGAAGTACAGGCGCTCCTGCCAATCAAACCCCAGCCAGCGCACGTCCGCCATGATGGAGTCCACGTATTCCTGCTCTTCCTTGATGGGGTTGGTGTCATCGAAGCGCAGATTGCACAGGCCGTCGAATTCCTGGGCGATGCCGAAATTCAGGCAGATGGACTTGGCGTGGCCGATATGGAGGTAGCCGTTGGGCTCCGGGGGGAAGCGGGTCATGATGCGGGTATACTTCCCCGCTTCCAGGTCGTCGGCCACAATCTGCCGGATAAAATCAAGGGGACGGGAAGCTTCAGGGGTGGCCATGTTCGATTCTCGGGTGAGATTTCTGAAAAAGTCATATGGCGGGAGGAATCCAGGAGTCGCGGACCCCTGCTCTCCCCATTTCTCAGAGCTCTCTTTTTGATTCACCCTATAAATTTTCCTGAAAAATGTAACAAACCTACGGAATAATTCAATAGGTCTAATGGACAGGGGGGAAAATCCACGTAATCAGAAAGACCGGCCTCGGCCCTTGAAAATTAAAGTTACCCGGGTGCCCTTCCGTGGTTCGCTCTGGACTCTGATTTCCCCACCGTGGGCCTCCATGATTTTCTGACAGATGGCCAGCCCCAGACCGCTCCCCTTAGGTTTGGTGGAGTAAAAGGCCTGGAGGCTTTTCTCCAGGACTTCGGGGGACATACCCTGGCCGGTGTCGACGAACTCCACCAGCACTTGATTATCCCGGTGGCTGGTAGTGACGGTCAAGGTTCCTCCCTGGAGCATGGCCTCGAGGGCGTTCCTGAGGAGGTGCAAAAAGGCTTGGCTGAGATGCGCCGGGTCAAATTCCATCTGCGGGAGTTTATCGTCCAGGGAAAGTTTCAGATTGATGCGGTGCTCCTCAAAATGCGGTCCCATGAGCTGGCAAGATTCCTTAAGCAAGGCGTTTATATCCCCGGGGGCCTGGCGAGGCTCGGTCAACCTGGCATAATTGCTGGTTTCCGCCACTAACTTTTCCAGTTCCTGGACCTTGTCAATAATGACTTCCAGATGCTTTTTGTTTTGTGAGGGGTCTTCGCCGATGTGGTCCCGCACCTGCCGGGCAAAGCCACCGATGGCCATGAGAGGATTTTTCATGGCATGACTGAGGTGACCCGCCATACGGCCGATGGTGGCCAGGCGTTCTGATTCCAGAAGTTTTTCCTGGAGCTGCCGGCGTTCCCGCAAATCCCGAAAAATGCCTACAATGGCCACTTCTTGGGAGTTTTCCGGGATGAGAGTGGCAGAGAGTTCGATGGGGATCTCTTCTCCATTTTTGGCCAGGATCCGGGTTTGGTATTGCACCAGGCGACCAGGGCCGCCATGCTCGGGGCCTTTGACTTTTTTCTTGATTTCCCGGGCCACACCGGGGGGATAGATGCGAGTTACGTGAAGCCTGCCGATAACTTCGTCTTTCCGGTACCCCAGGATTTGTTCCGCGCCTTCGTTAAACAGGATGATATTCCCATGGGTATCGTTGGCAATGATGCCGTCGGCAGAAGTTTGGATGAGCTTGACTTGAAACTCGTGCATCCGCTCGATTTCCGAAGTCAAGGCCGCCTCGCCCCTCTGGCGTTCCAGGAGCCACCACATGCCGGTCATGAGCATGGTCAACTGCCGCATGTCCGAGGCGTCGTAATTCTCCTCTTTGTTGCCCACCGCCGCCACCACCACTACTTTGCCGGCATCCAAGACCGGGATGATGAGTAGACGTTTTAAGGCCACGTGGCCTTCGGGAACCCCTTTTTTCCTGGGGTGGGGCGCGTTGTAGTCGTTGATGATGACGGGTTGTTTTTGTCTCACCACCTCCCCCCAGAGGCCGGCCTTCTCCAGGGGAAAAACCAGAGGTTTTTGGCGGACAGCGCACTGTTTCATCACCTGCTGAGACCAGGCCTGGATGTGAAGCACGGTGCCATTTTCCACCATAAATCCCACAAAACCAATCTGGCTCTTGGTGAGGTTGACCGCTGATTCCATAGCGAAATCGGCGATCTCCGGCAAAGATGCCGTGGTCATCTGTCCTAATTGCCAGAGGGCCTCGAGTCGGGACTCATTCAGGCGCCGGGTCTCCTCCGCCTTCTTGATGGAAATGAAGACAGGCGCGATCCAGGCTATACCCAAAACCATGAGGATGGAAATGACCAGCGCCACCACTTCGACAGTGAGGTCGACGGTGGTGGGGGCTTCCAGAAAAATCATCTGGAAAAGAGTGATGGAGCGTCTGAGGGCCATGAGACTGATGGCCGCGGCGATGAGCACCCAGGCGGATTTGGCCTGGGTGACCCGGATCAGCCGCAAGGCCAGCAGCGCGGCAGTGACTTGCAGAAGAATAGAGAGCGTGAGGATGGCTGCCACCAACATGAGGAGTTCCTTTCACCCTGGCGGGCCACAGTTTAGGTTCGTTTAGTCAAATCATAGGGCTCTATTTTAAATTTAGTGGTTTTCTCAGGAGAAACAAGGGGACTACCTGGCCTTAGAAGCTATTGCAAAACCTATTTTTTGTCATCCTGAACGAAGTGAATGATCTCAACTTATTGAAAATGCAAGATTTTTCGCTTCGCTCAGAATGACATGTTGGGAGAACTGGGAGTTTTGCAATAGCTTCTATTAAGAACCGGGGCCTAGTGGAATATTCAGGTGCACCAAAGATCAGTTACCCGCCGGCCAAGCCGTACGCAGGTAATTTGATGGGTCCTTCATTAAAGAAAAAATTCATTAAATTGCACACCTTTCATTTTTTGATATCGTTTAAGTATGGAATAAAAATATGGGGGTGCTTCCATGAAAGCCCAATGCCTCGTGGAGGAAAGGGAAGGTCGGATACTGGATTCCTACGATCTTATCACCGTTCTGGGTTTGTTAAAGGAACACGCCTTTAAAGAAATTTGGCGGCGTTACGGCCCCGGCGGTGAACCGGCAAGCAAACTGAATTTCCCTCTAAATCTTGAGGGCTACTACGTGGAAATGACCCTGGAAAGTCTGACGGCCCTGGCCCTCTCCCCCAAATACCAGGCGAGTCCGCATCTTATGCAGGCCTTGATCCGGCGCCTGTTGTGCGGTCATCGTCATGGATTGATCGTGGAGAAACTACGGGCCTACGGCGTCTCTGTGGAGAATGAAAGCCAGGTCAACCTTTCCGGTTCAGTGGGCACCATGGGGGTGGATCTGCTGGTGAACCGGCACCCCGAAGCCCCCGAGTACCGCTTCCGCAAATTTGGCACCTCCAGGGTGGAGCAGGAGGAGCAGCGACCCTTGGACCATTACGACCTGGTGTCCATCCTCTATTTGGCCCAGCAAAACCTGACGGAGCAGATCATCGCTCGCTACGTGCCCCAGGAAATCTTAAATGAAGGCACGGATGAGGAAAAAAAGGTGCACTTCCCGAGCCAGGCCGGGGAGTACACCATAACTTTTTCCTTTGAGCGCATAAGCAATGAAGTGCCCCGGGAGGTGCCCTCCCGAGGAAACGTGTCCACCGCCACCATGCACCAAGTGGTGCGGCGCCTGTTCGCCGGCCACGCCCCGGAACTCACCGCCAGGGAACTCACCGACAAAGGCATTATTATCACGCCGCAGGAGGTTTCCCAGAAATTCACTCTGGCCCGCATCCTGAACGACAATGCTATAGAGATGAATATCCAGCGGGTTTAAGCAGATGAGGGCCCAGGAATGCAATTCCCCGGCCCTCCCTTACGAAGCCCAGCCTTATTCCACCACGATCACAGCCCGGCCCCGGGAGTTTTGCACCACCTTGTGGGTAACGCTCCCCAGGAGCAGGGACTTGGCCGAGCCCAAACCCCGACGGCCCATGACGATGGTGCTGTAGCCCCCTTCCACCGCTTCATTGACGATGTCTTCAGCCTCGTCATAGTATTTGGGAGTGAATTTGCTGGTCACGGTGTGTATACCAGCGGACTTCAACAAATCCGTGGCCTTGTTAACCAGGCCTTGCCATTCTTTTTCTTTATCCGCTTGCCAGTTGTCGATCAGGCGCTGACGGTTTTCCCTTTCTTTTTCGCTTAAAATGTGGCCGTCATCCCAGAAGGCCGGCGGCAGACCTCCCAGGATATGCAGGAGGGTAACTTCCACCCCCGGAGTCTGGGCGTAACTTTTGGCGACATATTCCACCGCCCTCCAGGCTCCTGCCGATTTGTCCAACCCGATGAGCAGCTTAACAGCCATATATTTCTCCCTTCACCAGTCTTTAGTAACTCTAACTAATCATTGATTCACCGGCATGTCAATTCCAGTCTCGCCGAATGAGCCCTTTAAGAAAAGGCCTTGCCAGACCGAGAGTTTCCCCTTAGAATCCTAAAAACAAGCTGACATGGTGAAAACATTGGCAAAAAAAGATTTTCTGGAACTTATCTCTGGCGCCGGGCAAGTAGAACGCATCCTGGCCTGTATCGAGTTCTCCAAGGCACTGGTGACTGCGTTCGATATGGAAACGCTGCTTACCGCAGTTTTGGAGCGCATTAAGGTTCTCATTCCCGCCAGTAATTGGTCCCTGCTTCTGATGGATCAACAAACCCAGGAACTCTATTTTGCCGTATGTGTGGGGGTGGATCACGAACTTCTGAAAGGAGTGCGTCTCAAGATGGGGGAAGGCATTGCCGGCACCGTGGCCCAAACCCGACAGCCCATTATCATCCCGGAAGTCTGTGAAGATGAGCGTTTCTGCCAGAAGGTGGACCATATCACCGGTTTTGACACCCGCTCCATCATTGCTCTGCCCCTTTTAGTACGGGGCGAGGTCGTCGGGGTCTTTGAAGTGGTCAACGTGGAAGACCAAGAGTTTTTCCAGGAAACCTACCTACCCCTCCTGGAAATTTTGGGTGATTACGTGGCCATTGCGGTGGACAACGTTTACAACCTGCAAAAGCTCCAAGCCCGTACCTTTATCGACGAGGTCACTGGATTTTATAATACCCGCTATCTGGCCTGCAAACTGGATAAATTTATCCCGGAGGTTCTGGCTGCGGAGAACAAGGAACTGTCTGTGGTCTTTCTGGACCTGGACGATTTTAAACATGTAGTGGATACCCATGGACATCTGTTGGGCACCAAGGTCCTGGCTGAAGTGGCCCGGGTGATCCACATGGTCCTGGGGCCGGACGACGCCCTGGTGCGTTACGGCGGCGATGAGTACATCGTGTTGCTCCCGGAGCACAGCCAGGCCCAGGCCCTGGCCCTGGTGCGCTGGATGCGCCAAGCCATCAAGGAAGAAACGTTTTTGTCCGAAGAAGGCCTCAACCTCAAGCTTACTGCTAGCTTCGGCATCGCCACCCTGCCCCGGGACGCCAAAGACAAAGAAACCCTGTTGCGCATAGCTGACCGGGCCATGTATGGCAGCAAGGGGCGGGGTAAGGATTGCATTGTCATGGGGCGGGACCTCACTCCCGCGCCGGAGGAGTGAGGCCAGGTGTCCAAAAACCTGTTGGAGCTGGCCCGGGAAGTCTTGGCCATCGAAGCCGAGGGCATCACCCACCTGATCCAGAAGCTGGACCAGAATTTTGTTAAGGCGGTGGATTTGCTGTTCCGAGCCCGGGGCCGGGCGATTTTTACCGGGGTGGGGAAATCCGGCATCGTGGCCCGGAAATTGGTGGCCACCTTCAACTCCACCGGCACCCGGGCTTTGTTTCTCCATCCGGTGGAGGCTATGCACGGCGACCTGGGCATGGTTTCCAAAGATGACGTGGTCCTGGTCCTGTCGAACAGCGGCGAAACCCAGGAGCTCACCATTTTGCTTCCCAGCTTGAAACACCTGGGCTCACCCCTGATAGTGTTCACGGGGCGGCCCAACTCCACCCTGGGACGGGCCGGGCGGGTAATCATAGATACCGGTGTCCCCCGGGAGGCTTGTCCCCTGGGGCTGGCGCCCACGGCCAGCACCACGGCGATGCTGGCCATGGGGGATGCCCTGGCGGTGGCACTGTTAACCAAAAGAGGGTTTAAGGCCAGCGATTTTCAGCAATTTCATCCAGGGGGCAGGTTGGGGGAGCGCCTGTCCCTGGCGATTCGGGAGGTTATGCTCACCGGGGACAAGATTCCCCTTTCCCGGTCTGAAGAGACTCTGGCCCTGGCCGTCCGGGAGATGGGGGCCAAAAGCCTGGGGACCACCCTGGTGGTGGACAAAGGAGGTCGCCTCACCGGCATCGTCACCGACGGCGACCTGCGCCGGGCCCTGGCCAAATTCGGCCACATTTTGGACAAGCCGGTGAAAAAGATTATGACTAAAAACCCCCACACGGTAAGCCCGGAAACGCTGGCCTCCCAGGCTCTGGAACTCATGGAGCAAAAGGCCATCATGGTGCTGCCGGTGGTGGATGAAGAGGGCCGGGTGCAGGGTATTGTCCACCTCCACGATCTCTTGGGACGGGGGGAGTTCAAGTTTACGTCTTAGTGGAACGATTGCTTTGGGGAAGGGGTTTGGCGACCATAGCCCTATATCCCAACTCCACTAACCTAAATAAGGGAAACTATCAGGGTCTCTCCAGGATGGAGTTTTAAAAGTCCCCCTTTGCTAAAGGGGGATTTAGGGAATTATCAAGGCCTTACCTAATCCCCCTAACTTCCCCCTTTAAAAAGGGGGGAAAATATCAAATTTATTTCATGAGTTTGCTTTCAGAGACAGGGGCTTACGCAACCTTGATAAAGGCTTAGAAAAATAACGTGTTTCACTACAATTATCATGTCTTTTCCTGAGGGAACCTTGCCCCCGGAAGGGCTCATCATTGAATTGGTGACGCCTCTGACCCCGGCAGGGGATCTGGACGCCTCCAGCCTCTCCCGCCTGGTGGACCGGACCGCGGTGGTCGCGGATGGGCTTTTGGTGGGAGGACCGGAAGCAGGCGAAGGTTTGGCCCTGCCTGACGAAGTCCGGATTGACCTGATCGCTCAAACCCTCACTCTCGTTAAGGGACGTCTGCCGATTTTTTGGGGCATTACCGGGTCGATCCCCGAAGAAACCCGGGACTTGACCCTGGCCCTCCGCCGGGTTATGGACCGCCAGAACTACGCCGGACAGGTTTTTCTGGCGGACCTGCCTTTGTGGTACCACAGCAACCGCGGCCTCCCCCAGTTCTATCAGGAATTACTGGAAGAGACGGGCCTGCCCCTGATTCTGCTCAACCTACCGGAAACGGTGAATCAGCGGGCCTATCTCTTTAAGCACCGAAATCTGCGCACCCAGGTAGTGAAGAAGTTAGCGGGATTGCCTATGATAATGGGGATGATCTACCAGGGGGAAATGCGCCGTTTCCTTAACTACCACCTGGCCGCGGTGGCCCGGCCCACCTTTGCCTTTTTCGAGGCCGATGAATCACGCTTCCTCACCCGCCCCGGAGCTTGGGGGGTGGTGTCCCGGGGAGCCCAACTTTATCCGGAGGCCTGGCAGCGGGTGACCCAGGCCTGCCTGCATCCGGAAAATATTGTGGAAGATTTTCATGCCCGCCACGATCTTTGGCAGGAGTCCACCCGGCTCGTGAATTTGGCCGGTTTGTACCGCCCAGCTCCAGCCGCACTTTTGAAGGCCGCCTTAGCTACCCAGGGCATACTCGACAGTGACGCCACGGCTGAGGACACTCCCCCGGCGCCACCGCCCCAGAAACAAAAGCTTTTGGATTTCCCGACGCCTTCCCCCTAAATATCTGAGCAGGAGGAAGGTATGTGAAACATACTGCACCCTTGTCCCAAAAGAACTGAGCGGTAACCCCAATCACCAGGAAAGGTCCTGTTGGAGAAAATGGTTCAGGAGGGCGAAAAATAGTTGTGAACCATTGGATTATTTCAATTATATTATTCATTTTACTCTTTGGTGTGAATTCGGTTAAGGCCCAGGCCTGACCTGGTGAAGCGCCTCGGATGCCTGGGATGCCACTCCTTGGCTAGGAAGGGCGGTGACCGGGCGCCTCGCTGGGATGGCGTCGGGCAGCGCCCGAGCCCTGAAGCCATTAAAAACAAATCGTTTCACCTCGGGGCCGCATGCCCAACTTCGCGCACCTCAAACCCGATGAACTGAATGCCCTGGTGCAATACCTGTCAGGATTGAAATAGAGGTGAGCTTTGAAAAATCATTTGAGGGAGGGGGCCAGGGGTCGCGGACCCCTGCCCTCTCCCTCAAACTCCCTCCCCCAACCCCTTAAGTATAGCGGGAGCACAGGCTTCCAGCCTGTGCAGGAACAGGCAGGGTGCCTGTTATCCCGGTTACAAGGAATGGGAGGGGGTGGTGGGGGCAAATGGGCCTCAAGCCCCTTCGATCTCAAGCCAGGATTCATCCTAAAAAGATTTTTTCATGTTCTCTTTTCATCTTAAGAAAGCTGCGGGGCCGGCCGGGCCGCGGCTGGGGGAGATCCATACCGATAAGAGGGTGGTGGAAACCCCGCTTTTCATGCCGGTGGCCACCTATGGCACGGTGAAGACCCTGACCCCAGAGGAAGTGGTGGAGCTAGGCGCAGGGATCATCCTCAGTAACGTCTATCATCTTTATCTGCGCCCCGGGGTGGAGCTCATCCACTCCCTGGGGGGCTTGCACCGCTTCATGAACTGGCCTGGCCCCATTCTCACCGACTCCGGGGGCTACCAGGTGTTCAGTTTGGCCCCCTTCCGCACCCTGAGTGAAGAAGGAGTGCTGTTCCGCTCTCACCTGAACGGCGACCAGCATTTCCTGACCCCGGAAAAAGTGGTGGAGCTCCAGGAGGCCCTGGGGGTGGACATCATGATGTGCCTGGACGAATGCCCCCCCTTTCCCTGTCCGGAACAGGAAGCGCGCCGGGCCATGGACCTGACCCTGCGGTGGGCCCAAAGGTCAAAGGAAGCCTGGAGCAACCGAGGCCAGGCCCTGTTCGCCATTGTCCAGGGGGGGATGGTGCCCCAGTGGCGCCGGGAGCAGGCCCAGGCTTTGAGGGAGCTCGATTTTCCCGGCTACGCCCTGGGGGGCTTGAGTGTGGGGGAAGACAAGGAGACCACCCTGGCCATGGTGGCGGCCACCGCATTGGAACTCCCGGAGGACAAACCCCGCTATCTCATGGGGCTCGGCACCCCGGAGGATTTGGTGGAGGGGGTGGCCCGTGGGATGGACATGTTCGACTGCGTGCTGCCCACCAGGAACGCCCGCAATGGCATGGCCTTTACCGACACGGGCCGGGTGGTCATCAAGAACGCCGGTTATGCTCGGGACCCGGGACCTTTGTCGCCGGATTGCCGCTGTTATGCTTGCCGCCACTATTCTCGCGCCTACCTGCGGCATCTTTTTGTCTCCCGGGAGATACTCGCCTATCGCCTTTTGACTTTGCATAATTTATATTATTATTTTGAGCTTATGGCCCGGATGCGGCAGGCGCTGGCCGCCGGCCGGTTCGCTGACTTTCGCCGGGACTTTTACGCTAAACGCACTAAGGGAGGTAATTTGAGTGGTTGATTGGGCTTACGCTGCAAACGGAATCGGTGGGCAAGATTGGGGCAACATGTTCCCCTTGCTCATGATGCTCTCCATTTTTGTGATCTTTTACTTCCTGCTAATTCGGCCTCAGCAGAAAAAAGCCAAGGAACACCGTCAGTTTCTGGAAAATTTGAAGCGGGGCGATCGGGTCGTCACTTCCGGTGGCCTCTGCGGTGAGATCATTACCATCGGTGACCAGATCCTGACCATGGAGATTGCTGACAAGGTGCGGGTGGAAGTGAGCCGGAGCTACGTCGCCGGTTTCGCCCCTAAAAAATAAATCTTAGGGGCCGACTCAGCTCGGACCCGAAAATCCCTCAGGAAAATCTCCGTGCCGGAAAATCACGCCCTGGCGCCCTTCCTCCGGTCCCTGGACGACCTGGAGGCCATGGCCCAAGAATGGCAACAACTTTTCCCCCTGACCGCTTCCCAGGCTGAGCACTGGCTCAAGGTGCTGGGCCAGGTTCGGGCCCACCTAGCGGAGGATTGCCTCCGGGTGGCCGTGGTGGGCACGGTAAAGTCTGGGAAAAGTACGCTGATCAATGCCCTGGTGGGGCAGGACCTTCTCCGCCGGGGAGCTGGCATTCTCACCGCCATGATCACCCGGGTGCAACCTGGCTCTGCTGCCCGGGCCGTCCTCAAGTTCAAGGACTGGGCGGAAATTTCCGAGGAAATTCGGCGAGCTTTGGCCCTCTTTCCTGGGAAAGCCATCGCTTCCCTCACCGGCCCCTTTGACCTCCGCCAGGCTGACCACCGCCGCCTGCTGTCCCAGGACTTAGTGGAAGGAGAACAATCCGACCTCTGGGCCGGGAGCAGCCTCAACCAGGAGTGGCTGCTGCTCAAGTCGTATCTGGAGGGGTATGACCAGGCCGCGGCTTTGGTTGACAGAGGCACGCTCATCCTGGCAGGAGATGATCTGGATCGCCATGGCGACCTAGTGACCCGGGAGGCCACAGCCGTCTATTTAAAGGATGTGCTCCTCACCGTCCCCATCCCCTGGCTGCCCCAGGGCCTGGAGTTGGGGGACTGCCAGGGCAGCGACTCTCCCATTCCCCAGCATTTGGCCCAGGTCCTGACGTATCTTTTGAAAAGCGACCTGGTTCTTTATGTCATCAGCTCCCGGGTGGGGTTGCGGCAGGGAGACTTTCAATTCCTCACGGAAATCAAGCGCATGGGGCTTTTGCCGCATACCTGGTTTCTCCTGAACCTGGACCTGGCTGAGCTGCGGGGCCTGGAGGAAATCGAGGCTCTCAAGGAGCGTTTGCAACGGGAACTGGAGCCTCTGGCCGTGGATTTTCCCATGTTCGCCCTTTCGGCGCTGGAACTTTTGCTGAGGCGCCGCCGGGAAGGAGGAGAAGACCTGGAGGCCCGGGAGGCCGGTTTGCTGGCCGTCTGGGAGGAGGACCCCCAGGCCACTGCTTCCAGTAAAGAGGAGTTTCAACGGTTCTCGGCGGCCTTCAAGATAGGGCTGCAGCGCTTGCGGCAGGAGCGCCTGGCGGGGGGGAGCCTCTCCCAGGTGCGCATGGTGGCTCGGGGCTTGCGGGAGCAGATGGATCTGGTCCTGGGTCTCTCGGGTAAGGACCTGGCTTCCTTTCAAACCCTGGAAAAAAGCGTCGCCCAACGACGACAGCCGCTGGAGGCCTCTCGCCGCAGCCTGGCCCAAGCCCTGGCCGGCGCGGGCGATCGCCTGAAAAAGACTTTGAAAAAGCGGGTGGGGTCCTTCCTGGATACCCGGTCCGGCCAGGGCGCGGCCCTGTTTGACTTTATCCTGGAATTCGAACCTGACTGGGAGACCCTAGTTCCCCCCGGAGAGGCCGAGGGGCTGCGCCCAGCTCTGTACCGCTTGTTTCAGGAGTTCCAGAAAGCCCTGGCCCGCTTTGTCTCCGGAGAGATGACCGGTCGTATCCTGGAATTTATCCGGGTCCAGGAGGAATGGCTGCGCCAGGAGCTTCTGGCCACCGAAGCGCCCCTGTTTCTATCCCTCCAAGAAGCCCTGACTCTCTATTATCAGGAGATAGCTGCCCAGGGCCTGCCAGTGGAGCCTCCTCGTTTGAAAGTCGAGTTGCCCGCCAACCCGTCGGGGTTGGAAGTGCCGTTGCTGAACGTGGCGCCCCAGGTGGATTGGCGATTGAGCGGCGAAGCCTGGTTGCGCTCCGGGACAGGCTGGCTGCGCCGGGCTTGGGAGGCGCTGAAGGCCCGCCTCGGGCGGCAGGCGGTCACCGACCCCCGGGAGCAGACCGTGCAGAGTCTCACTTGGGCTTTGCGAGCCATGAAGGAGCGGCTGCGGGAAGAGGCCAAGATGAGCCTGGTGGATTTCGGCGAGCGGTTGAAATTTCAATACCTGTTCCGCCTGGTGGACGGGTTTGCCGCTGGTTTGGAGGCCCATCTGGACGACCTGCTGAAATCCCTGCTGGCTGATCTGGAGGGGGTGATGGCGGCCATGCGACAGGCAGGCGAGGATCAGGAAACCCGCCGCCAGAGCCTAGAAGCCCTGGCCCACCGGGTAAAAGAAGTTGAACAAGCGTTGAGCAGGTTGGGAGGCTGATGGTAGGGAAACCTTCTCCTCCCCTTCACCCTTTTCTCACGCCCACGAGTTAGACCATGACCGAGACCTTGACGTGGTTGGCCCTGCGCGGCCTTCCCGGGGTGGGGCCAGTGCTATTTCACCGGCTGATCCAGGCGTTTGAGACTCCCGCCCGGGTTTTTGATACACCTTCAAAGGAGCTGCGAGCCGTGCGGGGCGTCTCTGCCGCAGTGGCCCAAACCATCCGAGGCTTTCGGGATTGGGACCGGGTGGAAGAACAGCTTTCCCGGCTGCAGTCCTTTGGGGCTCAGGTTCTCACCCTGAACGATCCGCTTTATCCCATCCGACTCAAAGAAATCCCCTTTCCTCCACCCCTTATTTTTGTCAAGGGTGAGATAAAGACCGAAGACAGCTTGGCCCTGGCTATAGTGGGGACACGGAAATCCAGCTACTATGGCACCAAAACCTGCCGCAGTTTGGCCCGGGGATTGGCCCAGCGGGGGGTAACCGTGGTAAGCGGCCTGGCCCGGGGGATTGATACCTCGGCCCATCTGGGGAGTCTGGAGGGAGGCGGGCGCACCCTGGCGGTTTTGGGCTGCGGCCTGGATGTGGTCTATCCCTCGGAAAACCGGGAGCTTTACGGCCGTATCCCGGAACACGGCGCCCTGGTCACCGAATTTCTCCTGGGGACTCCCCCTGAAGCCCATAATTTTCCACGGCGCAACCGGATTATCAGCGGTCTGGCCCTGGGGGTGTTGGTGGTGGAGGCCGGGGTCAAAAGCGGAGCCAATATTACCGCGCAATGCTCCCTGGAGCAAGGCCGGGAGGTGCTAGCCGTGCCGGGGCCCATCACTTCTCCCACCAGCCAGGGACCCCACCGTTGGATCAAGGAGGGGGCCAAGCTGGTGCAGGATGTAGATGACATTCTGGCCGAGTTGCCTAAAACTAGGAGTCCGGTTCAAACCGAAGGCGCTGAACCTATGGAGGCTCCGGTCAGCCCTAACCCCGCCAGGTTTCGGGTGGATGATCCCCTCCTGCCCTTGTTGGGCTCCGAGCCCTTGCAGTTGGAGGAACTGGTGCAGGCCTCCCGACTTCCCGCTCCCGAGGTCATGAGTCGCCTCACCCTACTGGAGCTCCAGGGCCTGGTGCGGGAACTCCCGGGGAAGTGTTTCGTCCTCGGAGAATGATTCCCCGGGGCCAAATTTCTCCTTATTATCGTTCCCGATCACAACCCAACGGTTATTATCGAAAATGGGCTGGAAATGATAATAACTCCAGGCGACGGTTCTCCGCAGGACTGGATTTTTCCCCGGCCATTCTTACCTTCTCTTAAAGACCATGGCTACTTTGCCTTTGCCGCCCCCCTGTCCTAACCGGATTATGATGAGGAGACCAGCCATAAAAGAGCCAAAGAAAATCACTACTGCGGAATCAGGGGCCTTTGTCCAACTTTTGGAGATCGAACCCACCGGGAGCGGCCTTCTGGATGGCCTGCGTTTCGGGGTCAAGGACCTTATCGATCTTGGTGGTTACGTCACCGGCTGCGGCAACCCGGACTGGGCCAAGACCCACTCGCCCGCCGCGGTCAACGCCGTGTGCGTGGACCAACTTCTGGCTGCGGGGGCCACCTGTATCGGCAAGACGGTCAGCGATGAGTTGGCCTTCAGTCTGGACGGCGAAAATTTCTTTTACGGCACCCCCTTGAATCCTCGCGCCCCGGACCGGGTGCCCGGCGGCTCATCCAGCGGCTCCGCTTCGGCGGTGGCCTGTGGTTTGGCGGAATTCGCTATCGGCACGGACACCGGGGGCTCGGTGCGGGTGCCGGCCAGCAATTGCGGTCTCTTCGGCCTGCGTCCCTCCCACGGCCTGATCTCGGTAGCCGGTGTCCTCCCTTTTGCCCTTACTTTCGACACGGTGGGAATTCTGGCTACTAATATTGATATTTTAAACCGAGTGGCGGCGTGTTTGTTGGCGAGTAAAATCCCGACCCCGGAGTCGGTGGGGACTGTGCATGTGCTCCGGGAGGCCTGGGCCCTCTGCGATCCCGAGGTGAGCCAGACACTGGCCGGCCCCCTTGAGGGAATTAGTCGGTTGTTCGGTGATAAGTTGCAAGAAACCTCACTCCGGGACATCGACGGGGAGCCACGGGACTCGGGGTTCAGCTTCTGGTTCGACACCTTCTGCACCATCCAGTGGGCCGAAATCTGGAGTTCTTTGGGGGCCTGGATCGAAGCCGCGCACCCGGCCTTCGGGCCCCGTACCCAAAACAACTTTGAGTTGACCCGCACCCTGGACCGGCGCCAGATCGGGCCCGCCAGCCGCCGCCGGGAAGATTACTGTCGCCGCCTCAACGCCTTTCTGGGACCCCATGACCTTCTGTGCCTGCCCACCACCCCGGCCCTGGCCCCCATCAAAGGGACCCTGGATGATGATGCCCGCAAGTCCCGGTTTGAAGAGACTTATTATCCCCGCACCCTTTCCCTGACCTCCATCGCCGGGCTCGGCCGTCTGCCCCAGGTGACGCTGCCCCTGGGGAACGCTGCGGGAGTGCCCATCGGCCTGTCCCTTTTGGGCGGCTATGGCCGGGACGCCTTTTTGCTGGGGGTGGCCGCCCAGGTAGCTAGAGCCGCGGTCTGAGTCGTCTGGCGAACTCAAAGGTAAAGTGGATTCGAAGGCCATGAAGGAAAAAGGAACTTAAAGGTCCGTAAGACTTAAAACGAGGCTATTGCGAAAATTTTATGAGGGGAAGACCGGGGGACCATGGACCTCCGGCCCTCCCCTCAAACTGCCCTC
>JARRKO010000035.1:0-38496 GCA_037388025.1 Syntrophobacterales bacterium | reverse complement strand
CCCCACGCCCCCCACCAAACCCTTCAAGGGGGCTGGGGAAAGCGGGGACTTTCGGCCCCGCTTCCCCAGTTTCATATTTCCCCTTTTAAGGGTTTGGGGGAGGGGGTTTGGGGGAGGGGGTAAGGGCCCTCGGCCTTTAGCCCCCTCCCCCATAATTCTTTCATGTCCTGATCTGACCACTCCCATAAACAATGAATTTTGTGGTAGTGAGTTCTTCCAGGCTCATGGGGCCGAAGGCATGGAGTTTGCTGGTGGAGATGCCGATCTCCGCGCCCAGCCCCAACTCACCCCCGTCGTTAAAGCGGGTGGACGCGTTCACCAAGACCACGGAGGAATCCGCCTCCTGCAAAAACCGTTGGGCCCGGTCGTAGTCCCGAGTAATAATGGCCTCCGTGTGGTTGGAGCTGTATCGGGCGATATGTGTTAAGGCCGCGTCCAGGTCCGGCACCACCTTCACGGCTAAAATCAAATCCAGGAACTCATAGCCCCAGTCTTCCTCCTGGGCCGGTTTGACCTGGGGGTCGAGTTTTTGGGTGAGGGGACAGCCCCGCAGTTCCACCCCGGCTTCCCGGAAGCGGGCGTGCATGCGGGGGAGAAATTCCGGCGCGATTTTCTCATGCACCAGCATAGTCTCCATGGAGTTGCACACCCCCGGGCGCTGGACCTTGGCGTTGAAGCACACCGTTTCGGCCAGGTCCGGGTTTGCGCCGTCATCCACGAAAATGTGACATACTCCCTTATAGTGCTTGAGGACCGGGATGCGGGAGTTCTCCGCCACGAAGCGGATCAGCCCCTCGCCCCCCCGGGGGATGATCAGGTCCACCAGTTCGTCCTGCTTCAAGAGCTCCAGGGTGGCTTCCCGGGCCACGCTGGGGATGACTTGGGCCGCGCCCGCCGGGATATTGAACTCCTCCAAGGCGTCCTGCATGAGCTTGGCCAGGGCCATGTTGGAGTGCAAGGCCTCCTTGCCCCCCTTGAGGATGACACTGTTCCCGCTCTTGAGGCACAGAGCCGCGGCGTCCACCGTCACGTTGGGCCGGGACTCGTATATGAAGCCGATGACCCCCAGGGGAATGCGCACCCGCCCCACCAACAGGCCATTGGGCCGGCGCCACATCTTCACCACTTCCCCCACCGGGTCGGAGAGGGCCGCCACTTCCTCCAGGGCCTGCACCATGGAGTTCATGACCTTGTCGGACAGGGTCAGCCGGTCAATAAACGCGGCCAGATGCCCCTCGGCCTTGGCCTTGTCCACGTCCTTGGCGTTTTCGGCCTGGATTGCTGCCCGCCGCTCCTGTAAAAGCTGGGCCATGCGCAACAGAACTTTGTCTTTCACGCCCCGGGAAAGAGTCCCCAACGGCCGGGCGGCTTGTTTGGCTTCTTCGGAGATTTCTTTAATTACTTTGGGGATATCCATAAGTTCACCGCGTCATTTGGTTTTATATGTAGGGTGGGCACCGCCCAACAATAATTAAATCATATGAATATTATTTTGGTGGGCGGTGCCCACCCTACATTTACGGGATTGGGGGTGGGGGATTGGGGGAGGGGGTAAGGGTTCGCGACCCCGGTAGCACGGGCTTCCAGCCCGTGGGAACCCCCCTCCCCCAGAATATCACCTTAGCCCCCGCTCCCGAACTCCGGGAAAATCACCAGGTTATCCCGGTGGATGACTTCGTCGTAGTCCTTATGGCCCAGGGATTGGGCGATTTCCTGGGTCTGTTTGCCCTTGATGCGGTTAATGTCCTGGGAGGAATAGTTACTCAGGCCCACTGCGAAGGTCTGGCCCTCCGGGTCAATCAGGTTAACCGGCGCGCCTTTTTGGAAGCCGCCGAAAACTTCGAGGATGCCGGCGGGCAGGAGGCTGCGGCCCAGGCGAACCAAGGCCTGCCGGGCGCCCGTGTCCACCAGGATGGCGCCCTCGGGAGCCACATTATAGGCCAGCCAGTACTGGCGGCTGGAGAGCTTCTGGGTTTGGGGCAGGAAAAAGGTCCCCACCTCCCGGCCCTCAAAAATTTCCCCCAAAACCCCGGGGCGCAGACCATTGGCGATAAGGCTGGGGATGCCGGCGGCCGCCGCCTTTTTCACCGCCTGCAACTTGCTCACCATGCCGCCCCGTCCTAAAGAATTGGGGTGCTCCCCCGCGGCGGTTTCCAAACGAGGGTCGGTGGTTGCCAAAAAAGTCAGCAACGGCGCCGTCGGGTCCTCCCGGGGGTCCCGGGCGTACAGGCCGTCAGTGTTGGTCAAAAGAATCAACAGGTCCGCTTCGGCCAGGTTGCAGATCAACGCCGCCAAATGGTCGTTGTCCCCGAACTTCAACTCGTCGGTGGCCACCGTGTCGTTTTCGTTGATAATGGGAACCACATTCCACTGGAGCAAGGTAAACAGGGTGTTCCGGGCGTTGAGATAGCGGGCGCGGCAGGCCAGGTCCTCATGGGTTAGCAGAATTTGCGCCACCTTGAGGCCGTGGGCCGCAAAGGCCTCTTCATAGGTCTGCATCAGGGAGCTCTGCCCGGCTGCGGCCACAGCCTGTATCTGGGGGATGCCCGTCGGGCGGATGCAGATCTCCAGTTTCTTCAACCCCGCGGCCACGGCGCCGGAGGTCACCAGGATAACCTGACGGTCGGCCCGGCGCAGCGCGCCGATCTCCCCCACCAATTGCCGGATAAGGGGCAGGTTCAGGTCGTCTTCGCCGGTGACCACTGAGCTTCCCAGCTTCAGCACCACCCGCCGGGCTTTTTCGAAGTAGGTTTGGCGGAGTTCCATCCCAGGGGCAACTTCTAAAGTTTTAGACTCAGACAAACCCATTATACTGAATTAACCTGGCTTTATTCCATGAAAATCTGGTTCAGGTGCAGTAAATTCCTCATTTGCCGCCTTAAGCCGCGCCATCTCGGCGGCGATGGCCTTGCGCAATTCCGTAAGACCCGTGCCGGTGAGGCCTGAGACCACCAGCACCCGCCGTCCCCCACCGGCATAGGCTGTGGTCACGGCTTCCAGGGGAAAATCGGGCGGGACCAGGTCCACTTTACTGAGAGCGATGAGCCGGGGTTTGTTCAGGAGCTCCGGATCACTGGCCCGCAGTTCTTCCTCCAATTCGAGAAGGGGGGTCAGGGGTTGGGCCGGGTCCACCTGGCTTAAATCCACCACCTGTACTAGCATGCGGGTGCGCTTCAGGTGACGGAGGAAACGGTGCCCCAGACCCTTGCCCCGGTGGGCTCCCCGGATCAGACCGGGAATTTCTGCGGCCACCAGGGGTTCTTCGTCGTCATCGAGATACAACACCCCCAGTTGCGGGCTCAGAGTGGTGAAAGGAAAATCTCCCACCCGGGCTTGGGAGGAGGTGAGGGCCCGGAGCAGGGTGGTCTTGCCGGCATTGGGCGGACCCATCAGGCCCACATCAGCCAGAAGCTGCAATTCCAGACGCAGACGCCGGCTTTCTCCCGCTTCCCCCGACTGGGCAAAGCGGGGTGAGCGCAGTCGGGAAGAAGTGAAATGGGCGTTGCCTTTGCCGCCCCGGCCCCCTCGGGCTACCACCAGGCGCTCTTCAGGGGAGAGGAGCTCGCCTAACAAATCCCCCGCCTCAAGGTCGTAGATCAGGGTGCCCAGGGGGACGCGAATTACCAGGGGTGGGCCGTTTTTGCCGACGCGGTCCTGGCTCTGGCCGGGCCGGCCGTTATCGGCCCGGAACAAACGTCGGCGTCGAAAAAAGGCCAGGGTGCGTTCGTGACGAGAGGCCTCGAGGATGACATCGCCCCCGGCGCCGCCGTTGCCGCCGTCGGGACGACCCCGGGGTTGGAAGCGGGCTCGGCGGAAGCTTACGCAGCCGGCCCCGCCGGCCCCGCCGTGGACGATAATCTCCGCCTCATCGGGGAAGGATTTCAAGCGAGGGGATAAACGCTGACCCTTTTGCGGTCTTTGCCGAAGGCCTCAAAGGCCACCACCCCGTCGATCTTGGCAAACAGGGTGAAATCCCGGCCTAGGCCCACGTTGAGTCCCGGGTGAATGCGGGTGCCCACCTGGCGCACCAGGATGTTGCCGGCCTTGACCTGCTGACCGGCGTAACGCTTCACTCCCCGGCGCTTTCCGGCGCTGTCCCGACCGTTGCGGGAACTCCCGCCTGCTTTTTTGTGTGCCACGGTATTTTCTCCGGTTACCTGAATCCAAAGAGGGAGCAGGAACTCCCGTCTCCGGGCTTAAACAATAATTTCCCGTACCTGAAAAGCGGTGTACAATTGACGGTGGCCTTGTTTGCGCCGGTATTTTTTGCGGCGCTTTTTCTTAAAAACAATGATTTTCTTGGCTCGACCCTGGCGCAGGATCTCACCGACCACCCGGGCTCCCTCCACCAGGGGCTGGCCTACCTGGATGTTGTCGCCGTCGGCTACCAACAGCACCTCATCGAGGAGTATCTCATCTCCCCGCTCTCCAGGAAGGCGCTCCACCCGGAGGATATCTCCCGGGGCAACCCGATATTGTTTTCCGCCGGTCTTGACGATAGCGAACAAGGGAACCTCCACATAAAATTCAACCAATAAAATTTATAAGATTCGAAAATTTTGTCAACATCCTTTTCCCAGGAAATTGCAACTTCTCATGAATTATACCAGGCCAAGGGCTCGTCAAGGCCCGATTTATCCCCCTCCCTGGCTGTCTTGCCACATCTGCCAATATCCTGGCTCCTCGGGGCTAAACTCAAATTTGTCAGAAATATTTATCATGAAAATACAACCTAGCAGAAGTATCAGCCCTTTTCGCAGATTCATTTAGATTCTCTCTTACTAAAAGCTTTCGTGAGATTTCCAATTGCTTTTTAGCTCTGGGGAGCGATTAAGAACAGTAATTCAGGGGTTGGAATCGTTTCCGCCCGTACCAATATAAATATTTTATAAATTTATGTAGATCGACTTCAAGTTTCAACTAAGAAACAGGTTAGAAAACGGGAGCTCGACATCCGTAGTTCAGGTGGTGGTTGACAGGGTCTAAGCACCGGATTAAGATGCCATTGACTTTATATTTTTTCCGGTTGAGCTGCAATCCCTTACAATGAGGCCAACGTAACCGTGTCCGGCTCCCCCCCAGAAAAACCCGCGGGTTTTGTGGTCATCCATGGTCATTTTTACCAGCCGCCCCGGGAAAACCCGTGGATAGAACAGATCGAGGTGGAGACCAGCGCCCACCCTTACCACGACTGGAATAACCGCATCACCGCGGAATGCTATACCCCCAACGGCTGCGCCCGCATCTATGACGGCCAGCGCAGTATTCTCGATATTATCAATAACTACGACAAAATAAGTTTCAACTTCGGCCCCACCTTGCTCGTCTGGTTGGAACTGCACGCTCCTCTTACCTATGAGCGGGTGTTGGCCGCTGATCGTCAGAGCGGCGCGCGCCTGGGACACGGCAATGCCATGGCCCAAGCTTATAATCACGCCATCCTGCCCCTGGCCAAGGCCCGGGACCGGGAGACCGAGGTGGTGTGGGGGCTTAAGGACTTTCAGCGGCGCTTCGGCCGGCCGGCTGAGGCCATGTGGCTCCCGGAGACCGCGGTGGATTATCCTTCCTTGGCCACCCTCCAGGAACACGGCATGAAATACGTGATCCTTTCCCCTTACCAGGCCCGGCGGGTGAAGCCCCTGGAGGGTGGCGATTGGGAGGAGGCCCAGGCCCAGACGCTGGATACCACCCAGGCTTACCGTTGTTTTCTGCCGGAGGCCTCAGGGGTGCCGGACCCGCAAAAATATATCGATGTTTTCTTTTACAACGGCAGCGTGGCCTCTGACCTGAGCTTTGGGGATCTTCTGAAAGACAGCCAACGGTTGGCTGATCGCCTGGTGGAAGGCTTCCGATCTGATGAGCCCCGGCCCCAACTGCTCAATGTGGCCACCGACGGTGAGAACTACGGCCATCACCACAAGTTCGGGGAGTTGGCCCTGGCCCATGCCTTGAACGTGGCGTTGCCCCAGCGGGGTTTTACCCTGACCAACTACGCGGCGTTTTTGGCCGACAACCCGCCCCGGATGCAGGTGGAGTTAGAACTGGGTCCCAAAGGAGAAGGCAGTTCCTGGAGTTGCGCTCACGGGGTGGGGCGCTGGAAAGAGGACTGCGGCTGCTCCACCGGCGGGCCCCCTGGCTGGAACCAGCGTTGGCGGGCGCCTCTGCGCCAGGCCTTTAATTACCTGAATGACCGTCTGGCCCAGATCTTCGAAAAAGAAGGAGCCAAGTATCTCAAAGATCCCTGGGCGGCCCGCAATGATTACATCGAGGTGATCCTGGACCGCCGGGAGGAAATCATTGAGCGGTTTTTTTCCCGGCATGAGGTCAAGGGGTTGGCTCGCCAGACCTGGTTCCAATCGCTGCGGCTGTTGGAGATGCAGCGCCATGCCCTGTTGATGTACACCAGCTGCGGCTGGTTCTTTAATGATCTCGCCGGTCTCGAGACCATCCAGGTCATGAAATACGCGGCCCGGGCTCTGCAATTGGGTCAGTATTTCACCACAGAAGACCTGGAAGAACCGTTTGTAAAACGTCTGGAACAGGCGGAAAGCAACCAACCCGAAGAGGGCAATGGCCGGAATATCTTTCAACGACAAGTCAAGTCAGCGGTGGTGGACTTCCCCAAGGTGGTGAACCAATGGGCCATTTCCTGGCTTAAAAACAGGGAGGGCCAATGCCCCCACCGCGTTTACCATTTCCAGGTGAAGCCCCTGGAACAAGAGGTTCGCACCGAGGGCACGCTGGCCTTGGCCTCCGGACGCCTCGAAGTTACTTCGGGCATTACCCGACGGAACGATACTCTCAGTTTTTTCACTGTGCACTTAGGAAGTTATCTCTACCGCACCCAGATCCTAGAGAATTATCGCGACGGAGATTTCCAGGCTTTGCAGCAGGAACTTTTTCAGGTTTTGGCCCAGACCCCGGAGGATCTGGTGCCGTTTTTGGCCGGACGCCTGGGGGAACGCTATTACACGGTGCACGATATTTTTCAAGAGGAAAAAGAACAAATTTTTTTAGACCTTTTGGCGGACAATCGGGAAGAGGCGGTGGCTAGTCTGGCGCACTTTTTTGAGGAAGCGGTGCCCATTCTGAAGGTTATGGCCACCGAAGGTTTGCTGCTTCCCCGCCTTTACCGGGCCCTGGGGGAGATCACCTTAAACCGTCGCCTGGTAACTATTCTACACCGCCTGGAACCTGAGCCGGGTCTTTTGCCGGAGTCGGAAGATATGCAGGACCTCTTGCAGGAAGCGGCTCTCTTCGGCTTCAAGCTGGAATCAACCGAGGGGGCCCAAATTCTGGGCCGGATTTTACACCGCCACCTGTCGGACCTGGCGGCCGATTTCCAGCAGCCGGCCGCTGATGGTTTGATGAAATTCCGGGAAGTGCAGCGCCGCATCCCCATCAGCCTGGACGTGGTTGAGGCCCAAAACTTTTTCTTTGGCCTGCTTAAGAAGCATTTTCCAGCCTTGGCGGCCCGGGCCAAAAAAGACCCGCAAGCCCGAAAATTGGCCGAGACCGTGGCCAAAATCGCCGAGGTCCTGAATTTCAGCCCGGAGTCCTATCAGAAATTTCAGGGTTAAGAATTTCCGGGGTTGCCCCTGAGATGAAAAGACTTTATTTTTTCATATAATTTCTTATACTTAAACATTCCCTGCACCCTGATCCACAAAAAGACCCTGGAGGTGCCATGTCTTTGCAGACGCGCCTGGCTGAGGCCGTGGCGGAGGCCAATCGTCTAAAAAAGCGGCTGGTGGCGGAGCAAGGGGAGCAGGTGGCGGAGGCCGCCCGACTCCTGGCCGCTACCCTCAAAGAGGGCGGGAAAATTCTTCTTTTCGGGAACGGTGGCAGCGCCGCAGACGCTCAGCATTTGGCCGCGGAGTTTGTCAACCGTTTCCAGATCGAGCGTCCCCCCTTGGCAGCCTTGGCCCTCACCACCGACACTTCCATTCTGACCAGCATTTCCAATGACTATGATTTCCAGGAGGTTTTTGCCAAGCAGGTCAAGGCCCTGGGGCTACCGGGGGACGCTGCCCTGGGCCTCAGCACCAGCGGTGGTTCCGCCAACGTGGTGCGGGGCCTGGACGCGGCCCGGGAAATGGGATTGAAGACCCTGGCTTTGAGCGGTGGCGATGGGGGACCGGTGGCCGCGGCCGCGGACTGGGCCATCACGGTGCCGTCCCGGAACACTCCCCGGATCCAGGAGGTGCATATCACCATCGGGCATGTGCTTTGTGACCTGGTGGATTTTCTGCTATTCCCGGAGGCCTTCTCCCAGGAGCCTGCGACTCACCAAAAACTATGAAAATGGAGTGCCGGCGCCCTCGGCGGCGTAAACCTGGGACAAATGGGGCTGGTGTTCCGCACAAGGTCAACGGAAGATCGAGAAAGCGGAAATTCTCATGGGCAAAATTGATCCCCTTTCCCTGGACGGCCTGACCACCTATAGTCTGAAGGACCGTCCCTCCAAGGTGAGCCACCGGGACTTCGGCAAAGCCTGGTCCCCAGGGGGAAGTTTCAAGGAGTTCCTGGAGCGCCTGCCCAATATCCTGGCAGGCCAGAGCCTGAAGGAGGTCGCCGCGGTCTGGGTCAGGGCGCATCAAGCCGGGCGCCCGGTCCTGCTGGGCATGGGGGCCCACCCCCTCAAAGTGGGTTTGAGTCCCATCCTCATTGATTTATTGAAACGGGGCCTGCTGACGGGAGTGGCAGGAAACGGGGCGGTTATCATCCACGACGCCGAAATCGCCATGGTGGGGCGTACCTCGGAGGATGTGGATCAGGTGTTGGGTTCCGGCCAATTCGGCATGGCCCGGGAAACCGCGGAATTTCTCAACGAAGCCACCTCCTGGGGCGCCCAGGAGGGCCTGGGCCTAGGAGAGGCAGTGGCCTGCCGCCTGCACCAAAGTGATTTCCCCTATAAGCACTTGAGCCTGTTGGCTGCCGCCGCGGCCCTGGAGGTGCCGGTCACTATCCATGTGGCGGTGGGAGCCGACATCATTCATTTGCACCCTTCGCTTCCGCCGGCGGCCCTGGGGGAGACGACCCACCGGGACTTCCGCCTGTTTGCCGCGCAAGTGAGCCGTCTGGCCGGAGGGCTCTACCTCAACCTCGGTTCAGCCGTGATTTTGCCCGAAGTGTTTCTCAAGGCCCTGACCCTGGCCCGCAACCTGGGGCACCGGGTGGAACCCCTCACCACGGTCAACCTGGATTTCATCCAACACTACCGCCCCATGACCAATGTGGTGCGGCGGCCCACGGCCGGTGAGGGCCAGGGCTACGCCCTCACCGGTCATCATGAAATCCTGCTGCCACTATTAGCCGCACTGGTGGTAGAGAGCCTGGAGGTGTGACATGCCCACTGATATCGTCATCCTGGCCGAAAACATCCGTCTGGAAGGGAAGCTCAACGACACCCCCACGGCTCAGGCCCTGGCCGCAGCCTTGCCCATTGAGGGCCAGGCCCAGCGCTGGGGTGACGAAATTTATTTCCCCGTGCCGCAAGTTGTCCATGAGCTGGACGACACTGCGGCCACCGAGGTTCAGGTGGGTGATATCGGCTATTGGCCCCCCAGCCGGGCCCTGTGCCTTTTTTTCGGCCTGACCCCGTCGAGCCTGCCGGGGCAGATTCGCCCGGCCAGCGCCGTCAACCTGGTGGGGCGCCTCGATGGCGATCCCTGCTGTCTAGCCGGCGTGCCGGAAGATGCCACGGTACGTGTTGTAAGGAAATAGAGGCAAAAATTTATTTCCTTGAGACGAGGAGACCGGGATCTTGAAAGAGAATCAACCGAGTGGCACGGCACAGCGCGTGGCCATGAGACGGGCGGCCCATCAACTCCTGGATAACCCCAAGGTTTTCTATGATCCCCTGGCGCTGCGCATCATCGGGCAGGAAGGTGCTGCGGTCTTGCAAGCCGATCCTTTACAACATGAGTCCTCGAGGCTGTCGCCTTACTTGCGAGCTTCCCTGGCGGCACGCAGTCGATACGCCGAGGAAGAACTGGCCGACGGTCTGCAACGGGGTGTTCGCCAATACGTCATCCTGGGAGCCGGTCTTGACACCTTTGCCTACCGGAACCCACATCTACAAGATGTGCTGCGGGTGTTCGAAGTGGACCACCCGGCCACCCAGATTTGGAAGCGAGCGCGCCTGGAGGAGGTGGGTATCGCCCTACCGGCTAATCTCACTTTCGCCCCGGTAGACTTCGACAGGCAGACCCTGGAAGAGGGGCTGCGAGAGGCAGGCTTCGATCCGGGGCAATGCACCTTCTTTTCGTGGCTCGGCGTGACGCCGTACTTGACCACCGAAGGGGTAATGGCGACCCTGCGTTTTATTGCGTCGATGCCGGCGGGGAGTGGAGTCGTCTTCGACTACGTGCTCTCACCCTCGTTGCTGGCTCCCCGCCAGATGTCGTCCTTTAATACCCTCTCCCAGCGGGTGGCGTCAATGGGGGAGCCGTGGCAAGCATTCTTCGAACCGGAGTTGCTGATTAAGGAGCTGCAAGCCCTGGGTTTCGGATATATCGAGGACTTGGGGCCGGAAGAAGTTAATGCCAGGTATTTCCAGGACCGCCAAGATGGGCTCCGAGTCGGGGGCTTGTCCCACTTGATGAAGGTTCGGGTTTGAAATACCGGGTAAGCCTTGAGCGAGCCGCTTCGAAGCTGATGCCGGGCCTGACGCAGATCGAAAGCGTAAAGAGATTGAGCTTGTCTTGGCGGTCTTGCCCACAAAGGAACAGATGACCCGTCCTCCTCTCGGCGAGATTGAACTCATCGACCGACTGGCCGATATTTTCGGGGCCGCGCCTCCGGAAGTGGCCCTGGGCATTGCCGACGATTGCGCCGCTCTGGATTTGGGAGGCCCTGACTATCTGCTGTGGACCATGGACACCTTGATGGAAGGAGTCCATTTCGATCTGGCCTATACCTCCTTGAGCCTGTTGGGACGCAAGTCTTTGGCCGTCAACCTGAGCGATATCGCCGCCATGGGCGGCAAGCCCGCTTATGCCTTGCTTTCTCTGGGTTGGCCCCCGGGCCGGGACCTGGCCTCAGCCCTGCAATTCGGCGAAGGGCTGGCTGCCTGCGCCCGGAACTACGAGGTCACGGTTATTGGGGGGGACACGGTGTCCTCCACCCTGGGAGTGGCGGTGGCGGTGACGATCCTGGGGCGGGTGCCGAAAACTGAAATGCTGCGGCGTTCCGGGGCGAAATTAGGGGATCGGGTCTATGTCACCGGGACTCTGGGCGACTCAGCCGCAGGCTTGGAAATTTTGCGGCGGAAGCTGGACGTGGACCCGAGCCTGCGAGAGCCTCTGATCAGGGCCCACCTGGATCCCCAACCCCAAATGGCCGCCGGGCGCCTGCTGGCCCAAGCGGGCCTGGCCACCGCGTGTATTGACCTCTCCGACGGCGTGGCCACCGACCTCTACCATATCTGCCGGTTGAACGGCGTGGGCGCCAGGGTGGCCGCCGAGAACCTTCCCTTGTCTCCGGGGGTCAGGCCCGTCGCCCGGATGTTGGGAAAAGACCCTGAAGAGTTGGCCTTGCAAGGGGGAGAAGATTACCAACTTCTCTTCACCTCTTCTCCGGCTCAGGCCTCTCGGGTCCCGGAAACGTTCACCCAGGCGGGACTTGAGGCTCCAAGCCACATCGGCGAGATCAGCCCCGGGGATGAAGTTGTTCTTATTACAGGGAAAAAAGAAAAAATTATCTCAAGGGGAGGATATGACCATTTCCGACTTGACCCCCCCAAAAAGTTATGATTAACATGCCAGAAATTTTTCTTTAACTTCTCACCAAAATCCAGCCCATGACTGTAGACAGCGAAAAAAGCCGGCTAAAGGTGTGCTGCACCTGCCGCTTTTGGTCCTCTCAGTACAAAGGCTTCTGCCGCCGCCTCGAGCAAGGGGTGGGAAAGTTCTGGATCTGTGAGGACTGGACAGCAGTGACAGCCGAAACCGAAGAACCCCTCCCCAAGACCCCCGAGACCGCCCAGGCCGGGGCTTCCATGGGTTGAGGGCGAGTGGTTGGACCAGAGGCCAGGACTTGATCCTGGCGCCCTGCCGTGCCTCTGCCATCTTTATTAGGGGATAGGTGTTTCTAACCTTGTTCCGCTATAACCAAAGCGACCCCGGGGAGGTTCCAACGCATGCAGGACATCGCGTTTAGGTCTCTGGTGCATGGCGTCTACGTGGTCACCACCCGGTGCGGGGACCGGCTGAACGGTATGACCGCATCCTGGGTGTCCCAGGTGTCCCTTAGGCCCCTCCTCCTCATGGTCTCCATCGCGCCGGCCCGCTATTCCCATGACCTTATTACCGAGAGCCGGGTCTTTGCCATCAATGTTTTAGCCTCAGGGCAGGTGGATTTGGGGAAGCGCTTCGGTTTCCAGAGCGGCCGTCGGGTGGACAAGTTCGCCGGGCTGAACTACTTCACGGCAGTCACCGGCTCACCCATTCTGCCGCAGGCTCGAGCTTATTTTGATCTGAACCTGGTGGCTACCCACCCAGCCGGGGATCATACCCTGTTTGTGGGGGAGGTGGTGGACGCCAAAATTCTCCATGCGGAAGTTAAATCCCAGGTTTTTTCTTACGAAAATTTCTTCTAGAAAATAGGATTGACAGGAAGGGACTTTTGTTTTAGGTAAGTTAGACAATAATTATTAATTGGTGTAAATCCTGGGCCGTAATGGTTTATTACCCAAGCAACCAATGGTCCCCAGGCTTGGTTGGATGAACATGAACTTTACAGAAGTTGGGATTATTTGCCTTAACCGTGAGATCAGGAAAGAGTGTCAGAGTTGCCTGTGGTGGGAGTGGGACTCCTTGAACCAATGTTGCTGTAACGCCAATACTCCCATCTGTCCCCTTACCAGGGCGCAGCTTTCTTGGTTTAATCCTTACTCTACGCCCCCCCAAGTCTCTTTCTGAGCCTGATGAACTGTCCGACATTGCCGACTTAAGCGGTCGGCCCGGCGCAGGGGTTCAGGCAAGCGGTATCTTTTCACGCAGCCCAGGGTTATTGTCCGGCAGTCCGTCAGGCTTACGCGATTTCCGGGTGAAACATAGAGAGGCTGAATCCCGGTGCGGCTGCGTAAAATCCACCCCACCACCTGATCTTGCCAGATAAGGTGAGTGGCCGCTCCGGCCTCGGTGGCCGGTGCTTCTCCTTCACCCACCAGCCTGCTTTTGGCCACCCCGATGGTGGGAACATCCAACAGCAACCCCAGGTGAGCGGCGATTCCCAGCCCGCGGGGATGGGCGATGCCCTGCCCGTCCACCAGCAGTACGTCCGGGCGGCGATTCAGCTTTTTCCAGACCTCGACAATAATGGGGGCTTCCCGGAAACTTAACAATCCCGGGATATAAGGGAAGGGACAGGGGCCGGCCAGGGTGGCTTCTTCCACCAAGTCGAGAGCCGGATAGGTATAAACCGCAATGGCGCCATAAATCCGACGCTCAGCCCGATCATAGGAGGCGTCGGCGCCCCCCACCCAACGGGGGAGCCGGGGCAGGGGTTCCACCCGCACCTCTCCCTGCCGGGCCTCCTGCCAGGCCACGGCCTCCCGATAGTCTTTGGGGTAATGAAGCATGGTTTGGGTGATTGTTTTTGAGGGAAGGGCCGGGGGAGCGGTGGCTCCCCCGCTCTCCCCTCAAACTCCCCCCCAACCCCCTTTAAGGGGCGGCTTGAGCCAGGGCCAGAGGCCACGACTCAAGCCGTAATTACCAACCCCATAAGGGATTGGGGGAAGGGACGTGGGGGAGGGGGTAAGGGGCCGCGCCCCTTAGCCCCCTCTCCCACCAAAATCTTTCACTCCTCGCCCCAGGCCTTGCGGCTTTGGGCGATTTTCTTTTTAACCGTGAGCCAGGTGTCGGTGGTGAGAAAGGACTCGGGCCAGCGGCTTACCATCTGCTGAAAAAGCTCCCAGGGCACGGCAAAACTCAGTTCGTCAGGCCGGTGATACTTGCGGGCGCTGGGGTCCCAGCCGCCTAAAACCGCCCGCAGTTTGCCTTGAGAAAGATAGTGAAGAGGCCAGGTAAGGACAAAGGAACAATCAGCCCCGAAGGGCGTGGCCACCACTTCCGGGTCACCCGTGACAAAATTCGCCAGGAAGTGCAAACCGGAGATCATCTCCGGACGAGCGAAAAAAGCCACCACTTCCGGCGATTCTCCTGCTGTAAAGTGGCTCAGCGGTTTAAAAACACAGAAACGGGCCGGGGCCGGGCGGGGGTCCACGGTCTGCCAGAAACGGTGCACGTCCTCGAAAGTAGCCAGGTAACGCTCCCCTTCCATGACGCCGGGGATGCCGTTGGAGACATAATGGGCAATAACGTTGAGCTGGGGTTTCAGATAGCCGAGGTAAAAGGCGCCCCCCAGACAGCCCTGGCGTTCCCGGTCGAAATAGGCCGCGGTTTTTTTGCGGCGGGCCCGCCAGACATAGCCCATGACGCAGGAAAAATCCGCGAACAGCTCCCCGAAATCCAGCTCTCCTCTGGCTTCTTCTTCAGCGGAAGGCAGTTGCCTCGGTTTGGGGGAGTAGCCTTCACTGGGCTCAGTGTCCGTGTAGAAAATGCCCAGGGGCTCCTCTGTGGCCCCCAGGGCTTCCATGAGGGACTGTACTTGGAAAAATTCCATGCGCCTCTCCTCCGAGTTAAGATGTTCTTTTGAGGGGAGGACCGGAGGAGCAGTGGCTCCCCCGCCCCCTGGCCCCCTCCCTCAAGTCTGGTTCACTTTCTCACCCCCGCACCAGCTCGGTGCTATAGATGAAGGAGCCGTCCCGTTGGGTAAAATTCCCGTTGTGCCGCTCGATGATCCAGCCGCTTTCTCCCTTTCCCCCGAAAGGCAGCCGCAAGAGGGTAAAGAGAAAATCCGGGTTGGCGTAAGCCATGCCGAAGAAGGCGGTGAGGGCTTTCTCTCCCCCGGGGGGCGGGGTGCCGAACCAGGTCACCAGGAAGGGATAGCGGCTCTGGAGGACCCGGGCTAAGGCTTCGGCATCGCTTTCCACCGGCACCAGCACCAAAAAGGGCCCGAAAAGCTCCAGATCAGGGGGGGTGTCCACCTCCGCCAAAAACGGTCCCTGCCACTCTCCTTCCCGTCGGTGAGGCCACAAAAAGTGCGGGTCGGCCAGCGCAGCCACGGCCCGGTCCAAAAGGAGACGGGTGCGCTCTACTTTGATGGGGCCGATCCAGGTGGCCGGGTCCCCGGGGTCCCCCACTTTGATCTCCGGCATCGTTGCCAGAACCGCGTCCTTGGCTTCCTGATAGATGTCCTTATGGATGTAAACTCGCTTGATGGTGGTGCAGTACTGGCCGCCGTTTAAAAAGGCCCGGTGCACCACAAAATTCACGGCCTCCTTCACGGGTGCATCCCGAAAGAGAATGGCCGGCGGCAGGCCGCTGGGTCCGGCAAAAAACACCTTGTCGAAGTGGGCCGCCTCCGCCCGATAAATCGCCCCCACCTCGCCGCCCCCGGAGATGAAAAAGACCCTGACTTCGGGGTCGAGCACGGCCCGACGCCCGAAATCCTTGTTGCTCATACCGGTTGCCAGCTCCATATCCGGGAAGGGGGCGACAATTTCCTTGAGCACCATGGCGGTGCGGGGAGTTTGGGAAGAGCAACTGAAGCGGAAGCGGTTCCCTCCGAGGAGGGCAGCCCCCCCGACCCGGGCCAGCATCACCGGCGCCGCGTCGTAGGGAAAAATGGCGGCCACCATGCCGTAAGGAGCTTGACCCTGGACGTGCCGCGCCTCCTCTTCCATGGTCCGCAGGTGCTGTGCGGCCAGATCCACCTCTATGCCGGCCACGGTGCAGGGGGTACCGATGTCCGCGGCCGTGGCCTCGATGAAGTCGTCACGGTGGGCCGCCAGCCGGTCACCTAGACGGTGCAGGGTCTCGATTCTGTCGGCCAGTTCGGATGGCGGGGTGTGGTCAGACATACCTGCTATCATATCAAAATTCTGGCGAAGGAGAGGAAGGGAAATTGAAAGGCACCCATGTGAAAAATAGTATTTTCCATTTGACTTGATCCAGCGGGGTTATATAATAGGGAGAAGTTTGAAAAAACTTGCCTTTCTGTAAGAAATTTCTTATATATCTGTATAGGTAAAGATTGAGAAAACCGGCCGGAAATCGGCCGTTTAGATAACAACTTAATAGCTTTTTCAGATTCAGGCAAACCTGATCAGGTGGAGGAACAATGGCAGAAGAAGCATTAAAAGAGATCAAGGTTAGCAGAAAGGACCGCAAAATCGGGGGCATCTCCCCCGAGTTAGCGGACCGCTGTTATACCTGCGGCACCTGCTCCGGCGGTTGCCCGATTACGGGGTTCGTTCCCATTGAAGGCGGCGAAGGCACCTGGGACGTCCGGAAAGTGGTACGAGCCATTGTTTTCGGGATGGAACAGGAGGTAATTGACTCCAGATTTCCCTGGGTCTGCACCTTATGCGGTCGCTGCCACGCGCAATGCCCCATGGGCATCCAGCTGCTGCGCACCCTACGGGCCTGCCGCACACTCCGTGAGCGGGACAAGGTGCCCGGGCCTATCCACAAGGGCGCCATGATGGCCCTGGAACGGGGCAACAACCTGGGCATTCCCCGGGATGACTTCCTCTTTCTCCTGGCCGATCTGGGCAAGGAAATGGAAGAGGAGTGCTGCCCGGGCTTTTACGTGCCGGTGGACAAGGAAGGGGCGAACGTCATCGTCACCATCAACTCCAAGGAACCCTTCGGCGAACCGGACGACATGAAGTTCTGGTGGAAGATTTTTTACGCCGCCAGAGAGGACTGGACGGTATCCTCGGAGAACTGGGAAGGGGTCAACTGGGGTCTCTTTTCCGGCGACGACGACGCCTGGAAAAAGCAGGCCGGCCATGTCCTGGAAAACGCCCGACGATTAAAGGTGAAAACCATCTTGCTCCCGGAATGAGGGCATGCATACTTTGCAACCCGGGCCGGGTTCAAAAATTGGTTTCCTGAAGCGTTCGATGAATTCAAAGTGGTTAGTGTTCAAGAACTGCTGAAAGAGTATATCGACGAGGGCAGAATCAAGCTGGATCCCTCGGTCAACACCCACACCATCACCGTCCATGATCCCTGTAACTACGTGCGCAAGTCCCAGATAACCTTTGGGGACGAGTTCGGCACTCTCAACCGCTGGCTCACCCAGCAGTGCGTCGACCCCTCCCTGTACCGGGAGATGTGCGACGATCCCATGAACAACCTGTGCTGCGGCGCCGGCGGCGGCGCTTGGGCCATGCCTTACGACGAAGATCGTCTGAAGTACGGCAAATTCAAAGCCGATCAAATCAAGGAAACCGGCGCCGAGATCGTCATGGCCCCCTGCCATAACTGCCGGGACCAGATCCTGAAAGGCTTGGGCAAGGAGCACAAAGAGGGCCGGATGGACATGGGCAACTATAAAGAAACCGTCTACCTCTGGGAGCTGGTGGCCAACACCCTGGTCGTTGAGCCCTGGAGCGAAGAGGAAATCGAGAAGGCCCACGCCGAACGGGACGCCCAGTTCGAGCGGGACGGCATCGACCTGGAAGAAGAAGAGTTCTAAGTAACTGTCGCTTCTGACTTCACAAGCCTGGTGGACCCCGGTTCACCAGGCTTTTTTTGTGCACTGGCTTTGTGCCTTTGTTATAATTTTTCTACGATTTATACCAGGAGCCGACCATGACCACCGACCTGAACGAGCAGGAAAAGAGTCTGATCAGGGAAAAAATCCGGGAAAAATATGCCCAGGCGGCTGTGACTCCCGCCGGTTCGTTCCAATATCCCACCGGAGTTAGGGGCATTCGGCAATTGGGTTACCCCGAGGAGTGGTGGCAGGATTTTCCCGGGGCCCTCCTGGAGTCTTTCTGCGGTGTGGGCAATCCCTTCAGTCTGGGGCCGGTTAATCCTGGGGAAATGGTCCTGGACCTGGGTTGCGGCGCCGGCTTCGACACCTGTGTGGCGGCCCGGCTGGTGAGTCCAACGGGTCAGGTGGTGGGAGTGGACGTTACCCCGGAGATGGTGCACCGAGCCTGGGAGCTTTCGGCGCCCTTGCCTTTCCGGCACCTCAGCTTTATGGTAGCTTCCGCCGAAAACCTGCCCTTCCCTGAGCAGTTTTTCGATGTGGTCATCTCCAATGGGGTGTTCAACCTGGTGGTCGAAAAAAATCAGGCCGCCGCAGAAATCTTCCGGGTCCTCAAACCCGGCGGCCGCCTTTATCTCGCCGACATGGTTCTTGTGGCGCCTCTGCCCCCGGAGCGGCAGAGCCTCATTGACAACTGGTACCAATGAATCGGGGGGGCAATGCCCGGGGAGGCTCTCCTGGCTCTGCTGCAAAAAACCGGCTTTCAGGGGCTGAGACTGGCGGGCTATACCGGCATGAAAAGTTCCCCCTACACCGAGGGCGCCTTAGTCCTGGGGAAAAAACCTGGAATCAGCCTATCCCGGGAAACGGCCGGGCCTGTTCCGGAACCCCCGGTGGCGGGTCCGGAGCCGGTCCCTCAATCCAAGCCAGGCAGCTCCTGACCCCGCTGATCCCGCCCGGTCGGGGCGGATTTTCGGGGGCAGGCGCCGGCTTGCGGCCTCATTGCCGTATTATCCCGACGCCTCCTCCCCGGGATTAAGCAGGTAGGCCTCGACGAAACCGGAGAGGTCGCCGTTCAGCACCCGGTCCACGTCCCCTTCCTCGTATTTGGTGCGATGGTCCTTGATGAGGCGGTAGGGCTGGAGCACGTAAGAGCGAATCTGGCTGCCCCAGGCGATGTCCTTCTGGGTCTCCTGCAGTTCGTGCTTCTTTTCTTCCCGTTTGCGGCGCTCGAGATCGTAAAGGCGGGCCCGCAGGACCTTCATGGCCAACTCCCGGTTGCGGTGCTGGGAGCGCTCGCTCTGACTGACCACCACGATGTTGGTGGGCAGGTGAGTGAGACGGACCGCGGAACTGGTTTTGTTGACGTGCTGTCCACCGGGACCGCTGGCCCGGAAGGTGTCCACCCGCAAATCCTTGTCCAGGATGTCGACGTGGATGCGGTCGTCTACCTCGGGGAGCACCTGCACCGCGGCAAAGGAGGTGTGGCGGCGACCGCTGGCGTCAAAGGGGGAGATGCGCACCAGGCGGTGGATGCCGTTTTCGCTTTTGAAATAGCCGAAGGCATAAGGCCCGCTGGCCGTGAAGGTCACGGACTTCACCCCGGCCTCATCCCCCTCCAACATATCAATAATCTCGGTCTTGAAGTTCTTGTTCTCGGCGTACCGCAGATACATGCGTAAAAGAATCTCACACCAGTCCTGGGCTTCGGTGCCACCGGCGCCGGCGTGGATAGTAATAATGGCGTTCTTCTGGTCTTCTTCCTCCCCCATGAGGAGCTGTAGTTGCCATTCCTTGAAGTCCCGGTCGAGTTGGGTCAGCCCCGCGGCCACTTCCTTCATGGCTTGGGCGTCTTCCTCTTCCTGGGCCAGATCGAGGAGCACTTCCAAGTCCTCCACCTGGCGAGCCCGGCGTTCATAATCCTCCAGGGCGTTGATCAGGGAGCTTCTTTCTTTTTGGACTTCGGCCGCGGCCTGGACGTCTTCCCAGAAACTGGCGGCCCCCATTTTCTGGTCAATTTCTGCTAAACGAGTCTTTTTATGGTCCAGCTCAAAGAAAGCCTCGGAGAGCGGCGAGCCGCTCCTGGTATTCCTTCAAGCGAGCCTTATACTCTGGATACAATTCCAGCATGGTTCCTCCTTGCCTGCCGGTTAACCATAATCTAAAAGTTTCCCCGGCAACCTGGCCTGGGCAGGGCCTTGCTTTGGATGAATTTTTAAAATGGGAATATTACTTGAGTGTAGAAGGGACGGAGTCGTCCCTGGGTGACCACAGTCACCGGGACGTCAAAGGCCGGACCACCTGTGCAAGCTAGGAAAGGACATGATTAATATTAACCTAATAATACCAGGAAATTAACAGAAAAGGAAGACTTCCAGATCACGGTCCCCAAAGCGCCAGGCTTCCCAGGACGAAGGTTTCCAGAAGTTCGGCTGTCGCGCCGTAAACATCTCCGGTGATGCCCCCCAAGGTCCGGCGGCAATACCAACTCAGAGCCCACACCCCCAACCCCGCCAGGCCAAGGATTATAGGTCCCCGAATCCCCCCAGCCAAAAAGCTCAATACCAGGGCCGAGGCCGTGGCCCCGGCGATCAAGGGTGTGGTGGCTCCTTCGGTCATGGCCTGACCCAGTCCCCCGCCGGGCCGGGCGTAGGGCGCCAGGCCGGCCAGGAGCACCAGACCCCAGCGGCTGATCAGGGGAAAAAGGATCAAGCTACGAGCCATGGTCAGGTTTAATAATGTCTGGAGAAAAGCAAATTTGAGCAGAAGCACCAGGACCAGGCTTATCGCCCCAAAGGCCCCCAGACGGGAGTCCTTCATGATGGCCAGGCGGTCCTCCGGAGAGCACCCGCCCCCCAGGCCGTCCACGGTGTCCGCCAGACCGTCCAGGTGTAAACCCCTGGTCAGCAGGACCGTCAGGACCAGGAGGAGGGCCGCGGCTGCCGGCGGCAGGAAAAACCTGATAAGCAAAACCCCGGCGCCCCAATAAATCAGGCCGAGTAGGGCCCCCACCCAGGGGAACCAGAACAGGGACCGGGCCAGATCGCCCGGACTGACCTCACGCAGCCGGGGCCAGGGGAAAACGGTGAGAAAGGTGAGAGCCAGGGGAAAGGTGCATTTCATGGTTATATTGGATGGTTAGGTGGGAGGGCAGGGGTCAGGGAGCCTGGCCCCCTCACCCCCTAGACCTCAGCCTTTGTCCGCGACCCCGGCTTCCTCAAAGGTGGCCATTTCCCGATAGATGTGCCAGCCTGCTTCAAGCAGGTTCATACCCAGAGCCGCGCCGGTGCCCTCCCCCAGGCGCATTTTCAGGTTAAACAGCGGTGCCAGACCGAGATGGTCCAGCATGATTTGGTGGCCGGGCTCCACCGAGCGGTGGGCCGCAATCAGGTAATCCACCGCCGCTGGCACCAGGCGAGCCGCCACCAGGGCTCCGGCGGTGGCGATAAAGCCGTCCAGCACCAGGGGCCGCCGGGCCGCGGCTGCGCCTAAGATGAGTCCGGTAATGCCGGCGATTTCCAGGCCCCCCACCGCAGCCAGGGCACCTATGGGGTCGTCGGCCGTGGGTCTATTCAGGGCCAGGGCCCGGTTAATCACCGCCACCTTGTGTGTCAATTTGGAGGAGTCGATGCCGGTGCCCCGGCCCGTGACCGCGCCCACCGGCCTGTCGGTGAAAACCGCGGCCAGGGCCGCGGCCGGCGTGGTGTTACCGATGCCCATGTCTCCGGCGGCCAGGACATCCACGCCGTCTTCCACCGCTTCCTGGGCCCGTTCCACCCCCACCCATACTGCTCTGAGGGCCTCCTCCCGGCTCATGGCGGGTTCCTGGGCTAGGTTCCGGGTACCGTAAGCCACCTTGCGGGAAATCAGATTCAAACCCGGGTCAAAATCGTGGTTGACCCCGATGTCCACCACCTCCACCCGGGCTCCGGCCTGCCGGGACAGAACATTGATGGCCGCGCCTCCACGTATAAAATTGGCGACCATCTGGAAGGTGACCTCCTGGGGATAGGCACTGATTCCTTCGGCCACCACCCCGTGGTCCCCGGCAAAGACCACCACTCTCTTGATCTCCAGACGGGGAAAAAATTCTTCCCGAATGGCAACATAGCGGGCCGCCAACTCTTCCAGCCTTCCCAAACTCCCCGGGGGTTTGGTGAGGGAGTCCAAGCGCTCCTGGGCCCGGGCCGTCCACTGGGGGTCCAGGGGGGTGATTTGGGAAGTGAGTTGGGCCAGTTCATATTCCATGTTGTTCTCCCCTTTGATGGACTGATTTTAGGGTCAAGGGAATCCCCGCCGCCAGGAGGATCACTAGGTCAGCGGTCGCTGCGATGCGCTGGTGAAGCCAGCCGGCCCAGTCACGAAACTCCCGGGCCAGGGGGTTCTCAGGCACGATACCCCAGCCCACTTCATTGCTTACCAGAATGGTGGGCGTGGTGACTTTTTCCCCCACCGCCGCCAATTCTTCACAGACCCTTTGGAGCTCAGCGCTGTCCCCTCCCCGGATGAGCCAGTTGGATAGCCACAGAGTGAGACAGTCCGCCAGGATGACCTGATAGCGCTCCTGGGCCTGGGCCAGGGCTCCCGCCAGGTCCAGGGGGGCCTCCACCGTATCCCAACCTTCACCCCGGTCCCGCCGGTGACAGGCGATACGGGCCACCATCTCCTCATCCCCCGCCTCCGCAGTGGCCAGATACAAACGAGGTGAGGGGAAACTCCGGGCCAGCTCCAAGGCATACCGGCTTTTGCCGCTCCTGGCCCCGCCCAGAATCAGGGCCAGGCGGAAATTTTTCGACAGACTCAATAGGGCGACCCCTGTAACTTTTTTTGAATTTCGGCCTTGAGTTCCGGCACCCACTGGCTGGTCTTATAATAACGGGCCACATCGTGGCGGAAGGTTTGCCAGGCTTTCTGATCCTCTCGAGCATACAGCAGGTACAGGGTGCGCCTTACCAGGAGTTGACCCAGTTGGTCACTAAAGTTCAGGTTTGCGAAGCCGGCGCCGAAACCTTTCCCCAGGATGGCCTGAGGCCGAGCCCGCCGTTTTTTCACCTCTCGCTGGATCTCCTGCTGGGTCGCGTCGGCCTGTTTCAGGTACTCGGCTTTAAAGGGGAGGTTATTCACCTTGATGCCGGTGGGGCTCAGCTGATAGTAACGATCCGGCAGATTCACCAGCATGGAGCCGGCGTGGCTTTCGTGGAAATAATCAAAGCGGTTGTCCAGGTCGGTGAAAAAAAGCGCTCCCCCACGCTCAACCAAACACTTCCGCAGAGGCAGGGGACCGCCGTTGTGCCCCTTGCTTTTGCCCAAATAGGTTATTGGCTTATGGGGCCCAGGTTGCGCCAAGGCACTCTTCGAATCTGCCGCCTTTTATCTCGGCAATCTGGCGGCCATCAGCCTTAAGGAGGAGTTTCTCGCCGAAAAGGCGGCCCTCCGGAGGCGCGGTTAAGCGCAAAACCAGACCCTGGCCCGCGTCGACCACCGCCTCCTTTTTCCCTTTTATGCGAGACGATAGGTCGATTTCACTAAAGACGTTTACCTTGGCCAGAACCAAACCCGAAGTTTTGCCGAGCCCGGGTATGGCCAGGAACACAGCGATCAAAAGAAATCTTAAAAACACGACGATTACTTTTCCCTTGGTGAACTGGTTTGCGATTGACCGCTCCAGGTAAATTTGAAATGATAACAGAAAGTTTAAAAATGGCTACAAAAAGGATTTTACTTTAACATCAGCATAACGGACAGTCCAGGAAAATGCCCGGCACGCAGCCCGGGCAGTTTTACAAGGATAAAGTTAAGGGGAGGGTCGGGGGAGCGCCACACCCCCTCCTTTAAAAAAATCAACTAATACGAAATTCCTGCCATGACCCCCAAGCGTTTGAAGCAGGGCCTTATCCAGGTATATACCGGTGATGGCAAGGGCAAGACTACCTGTGCCCTGGGGTTGGGTTTTCGGGCGGTGGGCCAGGGTTTCAAGGTTTTCATGGTGCAATTCCTGAAGACCGAAGAGACCGGCGAAGTGGCCGCGGCCCGGCGCCTGGCTCCGGACTTCACCATACAAAGCTTTGGGACCCCGGGTTTCCCCAGGCTCACCGATCCTGACCCTAAGACTCTGGAGGCGGCTCAGCAGGCCTTTACCCTGGCCCGCCAGGTAATCCTGGCTGGGGAACACGACCTGGTAATCCTGGATGAAGTCAACCTTTCCCTGACTTACGGCTTGGTGTCCCTCCCCGAGATGCTGGAGGTTTTACGCCAACGGCCGGCCCACGTGGAAGTGGTGCTAACCGGCCGGGGGGCACCGCCGGAACTGGTGGAACTCGCCGATCTGGTCACGGAAATGCGCTCCCTGAAGCACTACTTCGAAGCCGGGATTAAAGCCCGGCGCGGCATTGAGTGGTGAGGGTCGGACAAACAGGGGAAGGGGCAATGCCATGACTAAAGAGGATTTTGCCGCGGCGGTCACCATTAAGGTGGACGGCATGGAAGAACGGGGCGGCTTTGTGTGAGCAGGTTGTCCGGACGCCGTGTGCGCCGAGATTAAAAATATTCCAGGGATAATCCGGGTAGAATATGACCAGGACACCCGACTTTTCCAGGTGGAGTTTCACAAGCGTTTCGTGACCCCGGATAACATCTTGGCCGCGGTCTGGCAAGCAGGCAAGAAAGAGGGGAAGGAGTACCTTCCCCAAATCATCTCCTGACTATCTGTTTAGCAGCCTTCCTGGGAAAAGCCACCAGTTTTCAGGACCACACCCCGTCAATGTCCGCCTGGCATTTGGGGCATTTGCCGTCCTGGAGGATGAACCCCTTGATGCTATATCCCAGCCGCTCTATCACCAGCTCCCCGCAACTATAACAATAGGTGTTTTCCCCACCCTGCCCCGGGATGTTCCCGGTGTACACATAGCGCAAGCCGGCCTCCAGGCCGATGTCTCGGGCCTTGAGCAGAGTGGCGGCCGGGGTGCGGGGCCGGTCCAGCATCTGGTGGGTAGGATAGAAGGCGCTCACGTGCCAGGGAATCCCCGGCCCCACTCCCTTGATGAACTGGGCGATTTCAGTGAGCTCTTCCTCCGAATCGTTGAGCCCCGGAATCACCAGGGTGGTTACTTCCAGCCATACTCCCAAGCGCTTCAGCCGCTGGATGTTATCCAGGACCGGCTGAAGCCGGGCTTTGCAGACCTTCCGGTAAAAGTCATCCCGAAAGCTCTTTAAGTCGATGTTGTCTCCGTCGATGACTTCCGCCATGGCCGTGGCCGACTCCTCGGTCATAAAACCGTTGGAAACAAAGACATTCCTGATGCCCTGTTCTTTGGCCAGGCGGGCGGTATCCAGCGCGAACTCCAAGAAGATGGTGGGTTCGGTGTAGGTGTAGGAGATGGTGGCACAGCGATGGGCCTTGGCTTCCCGGACGATGTCTTCCGGAGTGCGCCTCGTTCCCGGGATTTTACCGTGATGTCTCTTGGGGTATTGGGAGATGTCGTAGTTCTGGCAGTGCAGGCACATAAAATTGCATCCTGCCGTGGCAATGGAGTAAGAACGGGAACCCGGCAAGAAGTGGAACAGGGGTTTTTTCTCGATGGGGTCGATATTTTCCGCCACCATCATGCCGTACACCAAGGTATACAAGCTGCCCTCTTGATTTTCCCGCACGTGGCAAAGTCCCCGTTTCCCCGGATCAATCTTGCACTCGTGGGCGCACAGGTGACACTGTACTTTGCCCTCTTCCACTTTTTCATAAAACCTGGCTTCCTGCATGGTAGTCACCGTCCTTTTCTGTTCTTACTACTAAGGTATATTTATCACCGGGCCTTGTAAAGGCGCAAACCCGGCTCTCCATAGTGAGAAAAATCCACCGGCATGCTTTCCTTGCCCCTTACCGGTGTTTATGATACACCTAAACCGGATGGTGGGCGTAGCTCAGTCAGGTTAGAGCACCGGGTTGTGGCCCCGGAGGCCGCGGGTTCAAATCCCGTCGCTCACCCCAGATTTCTTCTATAGATTCCACCGGATAAGGTGGTATAGAGTGCAGACCGAAGCCTCAGGTAAGTTGGTCCTGGGGCTTTTTCATTTCAGGTTAACGAAATTTAAAGATGGATAGAACCAGAGGTTGAATTCATGGTGCTAATCGGGATCCCCAACCATTATTGACTTCCCACCTGGCTTTTCTGAAGGCTGCCCTGCTCCCACCCATCCCCTTCCGCGGCACCATTTTGGCTTCAATACCCTGGTTTCTCCAAGACTTGAGTACCTACGTTATCGGTATCTTCACACCTACCATCCTGGCCACGGCTTTAGGTCATAAGAATCAGGGGTATAACTTGGCGGCCATCATCTTTAATGACATGTTGGCGGCCAAGGGGGCAGCAATACTGGATATGCTGTTAATAGGCGGCATCATCTTTGCCATCCTGCTGACAGACAAGGTGGGTCGGATCAAGCTGCAGATCATCGGTTTCATCGGTTGCGCCGTGGGTCTGGCAGTGACGGCCCTGTCGTTACGGTTCTCCGGGACGGAACACCTGGTCATGCTGTTTAGCGGTTTCATGTTATTCAACTTCATGACTAACCTGGGACCCAACCCCCAGACCTATCTCATCTCGGGAGAG
Source organism: Syntrophobacterales bacterium (assembly GCA_037388025.1). Lineage (GTDB taxonomy): Bacteria > Desulfobacterota > Desulfobaccia > Desulfobaccales > 0-14-0-80-60-11 > JBGSLA01. Next base: position 12,319 of record JARRKO010000035.1, on the reverse strand, counting down.
GTCTTTCCAACCCACATCCGCGGCAAGGGCGCCGGCTTGGCGGCCTCCTTCGCTAAGATGGGGGCAGTGAGCACCGCCTTCTTGTTCCCGATTTTCTTAAAGAACATCGGCACCCCAATTTTGCTCACCATGCTGGTCTTCACCTCGCTGCTGGGAGCCCTCATCACTTAGTACTTCCGCATCGAGACCGCGGGAGTAAGTCTCGATGACATCGGTGCTCCGTCTCACGCCAAAAGCTTCCTGGATCGGTCCCTATCTCAGAGAATTTTGGGGGGCATATCTGGGACATGATATTAGCCTTATCTTGAGGCTTTTGATTTTCAGGTAGCAGTATAAGAAAAAACCTTCGAGAGGCCGAGGGGATCTCCCCTGAATCCTGGGGCCCCAGCTTGTTTGGGTCGCCGGTTAATTGACCATGGTTGGTAAATAAACCTTTACTTTGAAGGGTTAGTCCTTTCCTATTGCGGTTTCTGGCATTTTTGCCATAATAGCACCCGAACTTACCCCAAATCCGTCCAGAGCCCTTTTCAGCGCAGACTCAAGCATTTTGACTGGCGAGCCAGTAGACCGGACGGCTTGGTTTTTTATTGAGATGTCGAAAATTTATATATATCCAAAGCCTAACCATTCCGGTTTCCCCGTCTACATCAACTTTCGGACTATTTCTCGTTCCCTGGCCCTGCTCATTCTCTGTGGTTTATTGGCGAGCGCGGCGGTGGGTTGCGGCCGGGATAAGGCCTCCAAAAGCCTGTGCGTGGCCGGCTCCACCTCGGTCCAGCCCTTTGCCGAAAAATTAGCCGAAGAGTATATGCGTCAGCACCCCCAGGCTCGCATCGACGTCCAGGGCGGTGGGTCCAGTGCAGGGATCTATGCCGCTCAGCAAGGCGCCGCCGATCTGGGGGCTTCCTCCCGGGAACTGGTGAAGAAGGAAAAGGGCTTGCAGGAATTTCCCATCGCTTATGACGGCATCGCCATCATCGTGCATAAACAAAACCCCCTGGCTAACCTCAGCCTGGGGCAAATTCGCCAGATCTTCCAGGGGAAAATTACCGATTGGAAAGCCTTTAAGCTCAAGCCCCATCCCATCGACATCATTACCCGGGAAGAAGGTTCCGGCACCAGAAACGCCTTCGAAGAGCTGGTCATGGGGAAAAAGACGGAAATCACCCCGGAGGCCCTGGTACAGGATTCCAACGGCTCGGTCCGGGAAATCGTGGCCAACGACCCTTATGCCATAGGGTACATCTCCATGGGTCTGGTGGATCGCCGGGTCAAAGCTCTGTCCGTGGACGGGGTGGCTCCCACCCGGGATAATGTCAAGAACCATACCTACAAGCTGGTGCGCCGCTTTCTCCTGGTGACCCGGGATCTCAAGCCCGGCCTCTGTACGTCTTTTCTCAATTATATCTTAAGCCCCGAGGGACAGAGTTTGCTGGAATCTGAAGGCTTGGTGGGGGTGGGAGATTGAAGAAGGAACTCTTCATTGAGCGGACCCTTTTCCTCTTAGCCCTTTCTTCCATCGGCTCCCTGTTGCTCATCACCGTGTTCATTTTCTGGGAGGGTCTGCCCTTAATCACCCATACCGGCCTGAAAAACTTTCTTTTGTCCAGCCATTGGGCCCCCACCCGCGGCCACTTCGGCATTTTGGCCATGATCATTTCCTCCATCTTCGTCACCCTGGGGGCCATGATCCTGGGAGTGCCACTGGGGCTTGCTTGTGCCATTGTCCTGGCGGAATTTTCCCCCGAGCGGGTAAAAACCCTGCTCAAACCGACCCTGGAACTCCTGGCCGGCATTCCTTCCGTGGTATATGGCTTTTTAGGGGTGGTCTGGCTGGTGCCCTTGATTCGGGAGTACCTGGGGGGGCCTGGTCTATCCCTGCTGGCCGGCGCCATCATCCTGGGCATTATGATTCTCCCCACGGTGATCAGCATCTCCATCGACGCCCTGAGCGCCGTGCCGGACCTCTATCGAGACGGTTCCATCGCCCTCGGGGCCACCAACTGGCAGACGGTGCGCCGGGTGGTGCTCCCCGCGGCTTCCAGCGGTATCATCACCGCCGTCATCCTGGGCATGGGCCGGGCCATCGGGGAGACCATGGCGGTCATCATGGTGGCCGGCAACGCCCTGAAAATCCCAACTTCCATCTTGGACCCGGTGCGGACCCTCACCAGTAATATTGCCCTGGAACTGGGCTACGCCACGGGCCGCCACCGGGAGGCCCTTTTCGCCACCGGCATTGTGCTGTTCATTATCATCATGATCCTTAATCTTTCCGCCACCGCCATCACTCGCCGGAGATAGGCCATGCGTATTGATCCCAGAATATCTCAGGGTATTATGAAGACCCTCCTCTGGGCCCTCACCGGCTTCACCCTGTTCATCCTGGTTTTTATTATTGTCAATATTTCCATTAAGGGTCTTCCCCAGGTGACTCCCTCGTTTCTCCTGGAGGAGCCCACGGACATGGGGAGGTCCGGCGGCATCTTCTCCACCATCGTGGCCACAGCCTATGTCACTATTCTGGCCATCCTGCTGGCCTCGCCTCTGGGAGTGGGGAGCGCCATTTACCTGACGGAATACACCCGGGAAGGGTGGATCACTCGTATAATCCGCTTCGGAGCCGAGTGCCTGGCGGGAGTTCCCTCTATTATCCTGGGCTTGTTCGGCTTCGTGCTGTTTGTCATGAAGTTGGGCTTCGGATGGTCTATACTGTCAGGGGGCCTGACCCTGGCCGTTATGGTGCTGCCCATCATCATCCGGACCAGCGAGGAAGCCATCAAGGCCGTGCCCCTAGAGTATCGTCAGGTGTGTTATTCTCTAGGTCTGAGCAAGTGGCAGACTATCACTCGCATTGTGCTCCCCAGCGCCCTGCCCGGGATCAGCACCGGGATCATGCTCTCCGTGGGCCGCTCCTTGGGGGAAACCGCGGTATTGCTCTTTACCGCCGGAGCTGCCTTGCGCACCCCGTTGTCGTTGTTTGACTCAGGCCGCACCATGGCGGTTCATTTTTACATCCTGGCCCGGGAAGGTATTTCCATGCCCAACGCCTATGGCACAGCCGCCATCCTGATGATTTCCATCCTGCTTATCAATGTGGTGGCTTACAGTCTGATGCAGCACTTGATGAAAAGGTATTCGTGAGGAAGCTTTAGGCTATATACTATAAGTTTTAGGCTTTTAGTTTAGAGCATTTATACTAGAAGCTAGGCAAAACTACTTGGAGGCACGTTCCTTGATATCAATCGGTGGGGCAGGCCTCAGAATTGTGTATCTATAAGCGGGCGCGCAGGCCCGCCCCACCGAAGGAAATTCTCCATGAACCAAGGCAATTACGCCAAGATTCACCTCCAACAGCTTTCCTTTTTTTATGGTGACTACCTGGCCCTGGATGAAGTTTCTTTCGAGGTTCTGTCTAATGAGATTTTTGGCCTCATGGGCCCGGCCAAAAGTGGCAAGAGCACTTTGCTCAAGGTCTTGAACCGCATGTCGGACCTGATTCCCAACGCCAGGGTCTTGGGACAGGTCACCCTGGACGATGAAGATATCCTGGCGCCGGACTATGATCTGGTTTCCTTGCGACGTCGGGTGGGTTTGGTGTTGAGCAAGCCGGTGCCGCTGCCCCGCTCCATTTTCGCCAACTTGACCCTGGCCCCCCGCCTCTCCGGCAGGGCTGGCCGGGCATCCATGGAAGAACTGGTGGAAAACAGCTTGAAAGCCGCCCGTTTGTGGGATGAAGTGAAAGATCGGCTGCACGACTCGGCCTTGAATCTCTCCGGGGGCCAGCAGCAGCGCCTCTGTCTGGCCCGAACTCTGGCCATGCAACCCGAAGTCATTCTTTTAGATGAGCCCACCAGTGGTTTGGACCCCATCTCCACCGCCAAGATAGAAGAGACCCTGTTTCAATTGAAAGACCAATACACCATAATTCTGGTGAGCAACAATACCAAGCAGATTGCCCGGGTCACTGACCGGGTAGCCTTTCTTTTGATGAGCCAGCTTATTGAAATCGGGGATACTCCCAAGGTTTTCACCGATCCCAAGGATAAGCGCACCGATGACTACATCTCCGGACGTTTCGGCTAGGGGGCTTGCCGCTTCTCCCCCGGCAATCAGCATCCGCCACCTTGACCTGTACTACGGGGATTTCCACGCCCTCATCGATATTAATGCCGACTTTCAAGGAAAAACCATCACTGCCCTCATCGGGCCGTCAGGCTGCGGTAAATCCACCCTCTTGCGGGTGCTCAACCGCATGAATGACCTGATCCCCGGAGTGCGCCTGACCGGCCAGGTGCTGGTCGACGGCGAAGACATCTACCAGCCCGGCATTAATCTCACCAAGCTGCGCAAACGGGTGGGCATGGTTTTCCAACGCCCCAATCCCTTCCCTTTGTCCATTTACGAAAACGTGGTTTACGGTCCCAAGGTCCACGGCCGGCCAAGGCGTGAGGAACTCCAGGAAATTCGCGAGCGCTCCCTGCAGGCTGTGCACCTGTGGGATGAGGTGAAAGACCGCCTGCATGTTTCAGCCCTGGAGCTCACCGAAGAGCAGCAGCAACGCCTCTGCATCGCCCGGCTCCTGGCGGTGGAGCCGGAGATTTTGCTGATGGACGAGCCCTGCTCGGCCCTCGATCCCCTGGCCACCTTGCGCATTGAAGAGCTGATGAAGGAGCTCAAAAAAGACTATACAATTATTATCGTCACCCATAATATGCAACAGGCCGCCAGGGTTTCCGATGACACGGGCTTCATGCTCCTGGGAGAGCTCATCGAGTTCGGCCCCACGCAAGGGGTTTTTACCCGGCCGGAGGACAGGCGCACGGAGGATTATATATCCGGGAAATATGGTTAACCGAGACAATTATGTTAACTTTTGAATAACACAGGGAATAGTTGCATTTGACGAGCTATGGTGTGATAATATAAAATTTTATTGAATCTCCACACCTAAGGTCAGGCTCAGGTTGTTTTTGAAGATAGTGTCAAAGAAGTTACTGGGAAATCCAAATAAAAATATTCATCGTTATTTCTCTTTTTGAACACAGCTTCCCCTGGGAGGATAACAATGCACGATTTACCAGTGATTGATGCAAGAATAATTAACCCTGCCTTATCAGAGTGGATTAGAACAGTAGCTGCTCTTACTAAACCTGACCAGGTTCATATTTGCGACGGCTCCCAAGAAGAATATAAGCAGATTTGTGATCAAATGGTGGCAAGCGGCACTTTTATTCGCCTCAATGAAGAGAAACGACCGAACAGCTTCCTTAGCCGTTCTGACCCCAAAGATGTAGCTCGAGTAGAAGGCCGCACGTTTATTTGCTGTCATAATAAGGCCGACGCGGGGCCAACCAACAACTGGGTCCATCCCCTGGAAATGAAAGAAACATTAATGGCCCTGTATGACGGCTGTATGCGTGGACGTACCCTGTACGTCATTCCCTATAGTATGGGGCCCTTGGGTTCCCCCATTTCTCATATCGGTATTGAAATCACCGACTCCCCTTACGTGGTGGTGAATATGCGCATCATGACCCGCATGGGGCAGGCGGTGCTGGATGTTTTGGGGGAGTCGGGCGATTTCGTCAGATGTCTGCACTCCGTGGGCGCGCCGTTGCAGCCCGGCCAGCAGGACGTGCCTTGGCCGTGTAACCCGGAAAACACCTTTATCACTCATTTTCCGGAGGAGCGGGCCATTTATTCTTTTGGCAGCGGCTATGGCGGCAATGCCCTGTTGAGCAAAAAGTGCTTCGCCCTGAGAATCGCTTCGGTCATGGCCAGGGATCAAGGGTGGTTGGCGGAACATATGTTGATTTTGGGAGTGGAAAATCCCGAAGGCGAAAGGACCTATGTGGCCGGGGCCTTCCCCAGTGCTTGTGGCAAAACCAACTTTGCCATGTTGGTGCCCCCCAAGGGATTTGAAGGCTGGAAGGTTTTTACCGTGGGTGACGACATTGCCTGGCTGAAACCCAATCCGGATGGCACCTTGCGAGCCATCAATCCGGAAGCCGGATTCTTTGGCGTGGCTCCGGGCACTTCCATGAAATCCAACCCCAATGCCATGTTATCCTTGACAAAAAACTGCATTTTCACCAACGTGGCTCTCACCGACGATAATGACGTCTGGTGGGAAGGGATGACCGACGAACCCCCGGCTCACCTCCTCGACTGGCGGGGAGAGGATTGGACCCCGGATTGCGGCCGGTTCGCCGCCCACCCCAATGCCCGGTTTACCGCGCCCATTACCCAGTGTCCCACCTATGATCCGGAATGGGATAATCCCCAGGGTGTGCCCATAAAGGCCTTTATCTTTGGGGGCCGCATGAGCAAACATGTGCCGCTGGTCTTCCAGGCCTTCGATTGGTCGCATGGCGTGTATCTGGCTGCTACCATGGCTTCCGAAGCCACCGCCGCGGCGGAAGAGGGCATCACCATGCGCCGAGACCCCATGGCTATGCTGCCCTTTTGCGGTTACAACATGGCGGATTATTGGAATCACTGGTTGAATGTGGGGCGGTTGTTGGGGAATCCCCCTCGAATTTTTCGAGTCAATTGGTTCAGACGGGATGAGCACGGCAGGTTCCTGTGGCCTGGGTTCGGCGAAAATATGCGGGTGCTTAAATGGATTACCGACAGAGTGAAAGGTCGGGGCTACGCGGTGGAAAGCCCTTGGGGCCTCATGCCCCGCCATCAGGATATAAAATGGGACGGGTTGGAGTTCGATCCGGAAAAATTCTATGGGCTCATGGCGGTGGATCAGGAAGAATCAGCCAAAGAAGTTCGCTCCCATGAGGAGCTTTTTGACAAATTTTTTGATCGACTGCCCAAAGAATTCGTTTACCATCGAGAATTGTTTAAATTCCGGGTCTGGCGCTCACCAGAGGTGTGGGAATTAGCACGGGCCATCTTCTAACCGGGCGGATATTAGTGAGTCTATGGGAAGAAAACCGCAAAATTCCCCACTCTTCCCCCAAGATAAAATTCCACTGGGGCAATACTCTGAGCAACCCTAGAGATTGACGGAGATGCTCGCCAACTACTATATCACCCTGCCTTTGGTCTTTGCGGCCGGCCTGCTCCTCGGCCTCCTGCTCATGTGGCTGATAGCCCGGGCCCGCAGGGAGCGCCTCCAAACGGTGGTCCAGCGACTGCCCCATCTCGAAGAGGAAATCAAGGGGCTGCAGGACGAAAAAATCCAGCTGCATGAGGAGATCGCCTCCCTGAAAGCCTATCGCCAGGCTGATGAAGAGAGGCTGACCTGGCTGGATAGTGCCCGGGAAACCATGCGGGAGGCCTTCCTGGCCCTGTCGGGAGAGACCCTCAGGTCCAGCTCCGAGGATATTCTCAAGGCCCACAAAGAGCAATTGCACAACCTGGTGCAGCCGCTGGACAAGGTTCTGCAGGAACTGCGGCAAAATCTCCGGGAACTGGAGGGCAAACGGGAAGGGGCTTACGGTGAGCTCAAAGAGAACCTGGGGCAACTCTTCCAAGTCAACCGGCAATTGCAGCTGGAAACCGGCAAGCTCAGCCACGCGCTCAAGGCCGGGGCCCAGCAGCGCGGCCGCTGGGCTGAATTTCAACTCCAGCGCCTGGCGGAACTGGCGGGCCTGAAAGAGCGGGTGGATTTTGACCTGCAAAAGGGCCTCGGGGAAGGCCGCCCCGACATGGTGGTGAATCTCCCCCGGGGAGGCTGCATCGTGGTGGACGCCAAGGCCCCCATGCAATACTATTTTGAGGCGCTTGAGAGTACTAGCGAGGAGGCCCGCAAAAAGAACCTGGGAGAACACGCCCGGCGAGTCAAACAACATCTGGACAGCCTCCGCAGCAGAGACTACACTCGCCATCTGCCCGAGGGTTCGCAATTTGTGGTCATGTATATCCCCAGCGACGCCTGTTTGATGGCCGCGCTAGAATCGGACCACCACCTCCTAGAATACGCTTTTGAGAAGCACATCATTTTGGCCACGCCCACCACCATTTTCGCGTTGCTGAAAACCGTGGCCACCGGTTGGCAGCAGTACTTGATCGATGAAAACGCCAGGCTCATACTAGCGCATGGACAAGAGTTGTCGCACCGGCTCAAAACCTTCCTCGAGCACTTTGCCGGGATTGGCAGGGGTCTGAAGACCGCGGTGGATAAATTCAATGAAGCGGTGGGGTCATATGCCAACCGGCTGCTGCCTGAAGTTCGGCGTTTTCAAGAGCTGCGCGGGGCCGAAGCCGCGGAAGCCTTGCCTCAGGTCAGGATGGTGGACAGCCAGCCCCGGGAGTCGCAACTTCCCGATCCCTCGGACAAACCGACGTCTGATTGAGTGTGCGCATAGGTAGCATTTTTATGAAGGGACAGCCCCCCGGCTGTCCTTTTTGACAGGCGGGATGCCTGCTCTTACATTTGATGAGAAACTTTTTAAGCAAAGATTTCTCAAAGACGAACTGTGGCCGATAATAAAAACGTGACCGACATCGCTGCTTTGAGTCGAATGTGCGGCCTCACCACGGAATATACGGACAACTTCGGAGAGCGCCGCCGCACTTCCCGGAGCACCATGCAGGCCCTGCTCACGGCCATGGGCGTCCCTTGCCGTACTCCGGGGGAGATCCGGGACTCTTTGGAGAACTACCGGACGCGCTTGACCAGCCGCCTTCTGCCTCCGGTAACGGTGGTCACCCCCGAGGGCGGCCGCAGCCTGCTTCTCAATGTGAGGTGGCCCCGTCCAGAAATGCCTGCTTCCTTGGAGATGGAAGGTGAACTCACAGAGGAGACCGGCGAAAAACGGCGCTGGCTGCCCCATTCTCAGCAGCTCAGTCTCCAGGAGGTTCAACCCTCAAGCCGCGGCTGGCGCTTGCAGCTCTCTCTCCCTTTACCTTCTGACCTGGCCGACGGGTATTATGACCTGACCTTCAGGGTCAAGAGCGCCGCTGGGGAAGAAACCGGCGTCACCCATCTGGCGGTCAGCCCCGGCCAGGCCTGGATGCCGCCGGCGCTGTCCCCGGGGGCGCGCCTTTGGGGTCTGAACCTGCCGCTCTATGCCCTCCGGAGCCGCCGCAACTGGGGCATCGGTGATTTTGCCGACCTGCGGACGGCCACCGCTTGGGCCGGGGAATTGGGCGCCGCCTTTGTGGGAGTCAATCCCCTGCACGCTCCCCAATCCGGCGATAAGGCCGACCCCAGCCCCTACTCCCCCTCCAGCCGGTTGTTCCTGAATTTCCTCTATGTGAATCTGGAAAACGTGCCGGAGTTGCAGGATTCCCCAGAGGCTCGGGCTCTTTTAGCCAATCCGGACTTTCAGGCCGAAGTGGCCCGCCTTCAGGAGGCTCCTCTGGTGGCTTATCCGGAAATTCGCCGCCTGAAGCGACGGCTATTAAAGATTCTCTTTACAGCCTTTGTGGAACGTCATGGGCTCCCGGAGGCCCCTCTTACTCCTCGGGGCCGGGACTTCGCCCGGTTTGTGGCCCAGGGAGGTGAGAACCTGCAAAAATTCTCCCTCTTCCAGGCCCTGACCGAGCACCAGGGTAAAAAAGACTGGCGCCGCTGGCCCAAGAACCTGCAACGGCCCGAAACCCCGGCGGTGGCGGCGTTCGCCCGGGATCACACCCAGGAAATGGTTTTTTACCAATACATCCAGTGGCTGGCCGCGGTCCAGCGGCAGCAAGTTTGGGATGAAGCCACCCGGGCCAGGCTGCCCTTCACCCTGTACCAGGACCTGGCCCTAGGCGCGGCTCCAGGGGGTGCTGAAACCTGGAGTTATCCGGGCCTTTTCGCCCGGGGGGTCGCCATCGGTTCCCCTCCTGACGCCTTCAACCTGAAAGGACAGGACTGGAATCTCCCCCCCTTGATCCCCAAGAACCTGGAGGAATCGGGCTATCGCCTGTTTACCCGCACCCTCCGGGCCAATTTGCCCCCAAGCGGCATCATCCGGGTGGATCACGTCATGTCGCTGTTCCGCCTCTTTTGGATTCCCGAGGGCCACCGGCCTCAGGAGGGGGCCTACGTGCGCTATCCGGCCCGTGACCTGTTGGGTCTCCTCACCCTGGAGAGCCAACGCCGGCGCACTTTGGTCATCGGGGAGGATCTGGGCACGGTGGCCCCCAGCATCCGGCGGAACCTGGCCCGGGCCCGGATTTTTTCGTACCGGGTTTTTTATTTCGAACGAAAAGGCAAAGGGGATAATAACTTTGCTGCTCCTGAGAATTATCCCCGCCAGGCCCTCGCCTGCGCCACCACCCATGACCTCCCCACCCTGGCGGGTTACTGGGAGGGCCGGGACCTGAATCTCAGGAATCAGCTCAACCTTTACCCTTCTCCCCAGTTGGCCGAACAGGATGCGACCCTCAGGGCTCAAGACCGGCTTCTCCTGGTGCAGGCCCTGGTACAGCAGGGCCTGCTGCCCCCGAACTACGAGCCCCCATCGGATTTTTGCCCCGAGGAACTCAGAAGGGCGGTTTTGGCCTACCTGGGACAGAGCCGCGCCGCCCTGGTGGAGGTGCGCCTGGAGGATATCCTGGGGCTGACGGCCCAGCAGAATCTGCCGGGAACCCTCAAACAGCACCCCAACTGGCGGCAAAAGATTTTTCAAAACCTGGAAGATTTGCGCCAGGACCCCGAATTAACCCGGGTAGCCGCGACCTTGGGCCAGGCCCGGCGCGGGGAAGGAAGGGGAACCTGAGGCTGGTCGCCCCCCTCACCCCATCCCTCTCCCCCCCGTAATCGGGGGGAGCGGGGGATCTATATGGATTGGATCTTATCCGAGGGGTCTGGCGGACACTTTTTAGCTTAAAAAATTACTCAAGCTAACAACCTAATCGGAAAAAAATTTTTAGGGGTTCCCTGTCCTGGATTATCATCTTACAGTAAGGTGAAAGAATCTCTACCAGTACGACCGCCATCGATCAAAGGAATACCGATCATGTCCGCAGCCACTCTGATTTATAATCTGTTCCCGCCGCTGTTCGGCACCATTCCCCGCTGGGAGGAACACCTGGACCGCATCGCCGATATGGGCTTCACCTGGGTTTTTCTCAACCCCATCACCGCCCCCGGCCTCTCCGGCAGCCTTTACGCGGTCAAGGATTACTATGCCCTCAATCCCTTGTTCCTTGCCAAAAAAGGAGCAGACCCGGAGAAAGCCCTGACCCATTTCCTCAAGGCGGCGGAGCGCCACAATCTCAAGGTCATGCTGGACCTGGTCATCAACCACACCGCCATTGATTCTCCCCTGACCGTCCAGCACCGGGAGTGGTACGCCCAAGATGAGCAGGGCCGCATCAAAAACCCCTCTTGTATAGATCCGGCCGACGCCACCAAGGTCACCGTCTGGGGGGACCTGGCCGAACTGGAGTACTGGCCGCCGCCGGACCCGGAGGGCCTTTTGCACTATTGGGACCAGGTGATATCGTACTACCTGCGCCTTGGTTTCGCCGGTTTTCGGGCCGACGCGGCCTATAAGATCCCCGGCGATTTCTGGGCCCGACTCATTCAGGAAGCGCGCTCTTTGGACCCCGAGGTCAAGTTTTTCGCCGAAACCCTGGGTTGCCGCTTGAAGGAATTGGCGCAGCTGTCGTCGGCCGGCTTCGACTTTATTTACAACAGTTCCAAGTGGTGGGACTTCCAGGAAGACTGGTGCCTGGAGCAGTACAATCGCTTCCGCCACCTGGCCCCGTCCATCAGCTTCCCGGAGACCCACGACACCGAAAGATTGGCCTATGCCACCGGCGGGAACTTCCAGGCGGCCCGGCAGCGCTACCTTTTCGCGGCCTTTTTTTCCACCGGCCTGATGATTCCGGCCGGCTTCGAATACGGCTTCAAGAAAAAGCTCGACGTGGGGCGCACCCGGCCCGGGGACTGGGAAACCCCCACCTACGACCTCAGTAACTATATTGCCCAGGTCAACCGTATGAAAAGGAACTGCCCGGTGCTCTTGGAGGAAGGGCCCCTGAAGCGCGTCAATTCATCCGAGGAAGACCCGGTGGTCTTCCTGCTCAACTCCCGGAGCGAGCGGAAAGGGAGGGTTCTGGCGGTGATCAACACCACCCGGGAAGAGCTGCCGGTGGAGCTGCCCGACATCGAGGAGGGTTTGGGAGAACCTGCGTCTGCCTGGGAGGACCTGACCCCGGACATGATACCCCTGAAGCTCAAGCCTTCCCTGCATTTTACCTTGGCGCCGCTTCGGCTCAGGCTGTTTTATAATCCCCGAGGCGAGCCCGTGGTGGTGGAAATGCCGGAATTCGGCGAAGAGGACTCCGACTCCTGACTTTCCCGTTGATCATGATTATGAGGAGATCGCTGTGACTCAGGCGTTGGCGGCCTTTGATGAAC
>JARRKO010000034.1:0-98102 GCA_037388025.1 Syntrophobacterales bacterium | reverse complement strand
CTATACGAGTGAACCTTGTATTGGTTTATTCTTTCCGGTTTAAGTCCTTCTTCCCGTTCCCGTTAACTGCTTGACTGATAAGCTCGCCCACAAGGTCTGAGGCCCGCCGTAAGGCTTCATCACGCAAATGGGCGTAGCGCTGCGTCATGGCGACGCTCTTGTGGGTTAGGAGCTTTTGTAGCGTGTAAAGGTCTACCTGCCCGGATGAGGCCAGCATCGAAGCGTAGACATGGCGCAGTCCATGGAGGGCCCGGAATTCTTTGGGGAGTCCAGCGGCCTCCTTGATGCGGGAAACTTGCTTATTTATGTCGGTGCGTTGGTTCCCCCCGCGCCCAGGAAAGACGTAAGGGCTCCCGGTGCGGGGATGCTCCTCCAGGAGATCACGGGCCGCCGGGTTTAAAGGAATCTTCTGATCCTGACCGCCCTTGGGGGTGCGTATGTGGATAAAGCCCCGGTCGAAATCCACATCCTGCCATCTCAGCCTGAAAAGTTCCCCCCGGCGCATACCAGTGAGCAGGGCCATCTTCATAAAGTTGGCAACTTGGAGGTTAGGGTCGGTCTCCATTGCTTCCAGGAGGGCCGCAAGCTGGTCAGCGGTCAAGTCTTCGGTTCTGAGGTTATTAACCTTTGGCATTTCAATTCTAAAAGAAGAAATGGGACACAGATGTTTTTTGGCGGCGAAGTTCACAAGCCGCCGCAGGAGCTCCATAACATTCTTGACCGTTCCTGCTTTGCGGGTCTTAAGCAGTCTCAAGCGCAGCCGGTCTACGTCAAATGGGGTAAGCTCCTGAGGTTCCTTGTTTCCGAAAGTCGGCCTAATATGATTCACATATCGGTTTTCATCAGTAACTAACCCCTTGAGGCCCGGCCTGTGTGCTTTATATTCTTCCCACAGTCTGTCAAAGGTCCAACGTGCCGCCTCTGCCTTTTTCGCCGCTTCCCTTTGCTCCCTAGCTTCCTGCCGGGATGGTTTCTTTCCTTTCATCCGTTCAGCCCGGAGAATAGTGGCCCTGGCTGGTGTCATGTCATCCTGAAATTGCCGTCCGGCCTTTTCCTCAATCATTTTTCCGGCCTTACGATACCGGATATAGAAAATCCGCTCAGGTTTGCCCGTGGCCGGAGAGGTTCCTAGAATATAGAAAACCCCTGGATAATTCGTCTTGATTCTCTTTAAAACCGGCATGGCCTCTACCTCCTGACGCCTTTTTGTGGGGAAATTGTGGGGAATGATCACTAAGACAGAAAATAACACAACAATTCTGTTCCCCACACTATTCCCCACACATAAAGTCAATATAAAGGTATTTTTGAGTAAGTCAAGGGAAAAGACTAATCTGGAAATCTATTTATTTAAAAGGCTTTTATGATGCTTAAGTAAAGGAAGGTAAATTATTCCCTTAGTTCTCATAACCCGAAGGTCGTAGGTTCAAATCCTACCCCCGCTACCAAGTAATTTCAAGGGCTTGGGCAAAATAACCAGGCCCTTTTATTTTTTATCCCCAGCATTATCCCCAGCACTTTACAAACTTTTTATCTTTAATCTCCTGCGGAACCAAAGGTCGGGCCTTCGAGTTGCCCATACCCCGTCAAGTATTATCAATAAATTAAGGCCCAATTTAGGGCCTTTCCTTCTCAGCTTTGGACCTAATCCGTTGATCGCTTCATCAACCCTCCGGCCTAAATTTTCATCCTCGATAGACACCCCGTTTCGTTATGAACATCATATATGCAATTTCTGCCGGCCTGATGATAACTGCAGGAAATGGCAAGGTATATTGTACTCACCCATCATAGGGTTTGCCTGAATGCTCAGTAGGTGATGGTGCAGTCGAAAATCTGGAGGAAATTTTTCCGGCAAAATTTATGCTATCATAATTCTAGCTGGAACCAAGTTCAACTCTCCCATTCTGGCGCATTCATAAGCGACTATATATGAGCCTGTTCCCCTTGGCCTGGTCGAGCTCCAAACATAAGTTGGCCTGTCCTCTCCAACAATAAAAGGAGGTATTGGCATGGCTACAGAAGACTTCAGGCGTAAGCTCACGGCCATCCTTAGTGCCGATGTCAAGGGTTACAGCCGCCTCATGGGCGAAGATGAGGAGGCCACCGTCCGCACCATAACCACCCATCGAAAGGTGATAACCTCGGTGATCCAGAAATACCGGGGCCGGGTGGTGGACTCGCCCGGAGACAACCTACTGGCTGAGTTTGCCAGCGTGGTGGATGCAGTACAGAGTGCAGTGGAGATCCAGGAGGTGATAAAAGCCAAGAATGCTGAGCTGCCTGACGAGCGCAAGATGGAGTTTCGCATCGGGATTAACCTTGGTGATGTCATCCAGGAAGGTGAGCGTATCTATGGTGATGGAGTCAACATTGCTGCCCGGGTGGAGGGTCTGGCCGATCCGGGGGGCATCTGCATCTCGGGTAGTGCTTACGAGCAGATCGAAAACAAGCTGGCCTTAGGGTATGAGTACATCGGCGAGCACACCGTAAAAAATATCGTCAAACCCGTCCGGGTGTATAAAGTACCAACCGGGCCCGAAGCAATTCAAAAGATTGCTGAAAAGAAAAGGCCCGCCCCGAGGTGGCCACGAGCAGCTCTCGCCGTGGTAATAGCCTTAGGTGTGGTGGCAGGGGGTGTGGCGCTTTGGAAATCTTACCGACCTGCTACTTCGCCACCCACAGAGACTGCCTCAGTGGAGAAGATGGCATATCCCTTGCCTGACAAGCCTTCCATTGCGGTGCTGCCTTTTAACAACCTGAGCGGCGACCCTGGGCAGGAGTATTTCAGCGATGGGCTCACCGAGGAGATTATCGCGGCACTGAGCAGCGTTCCCAAGCTCTTTGTGATTGCCCGCAACTCCACCTTCACCTACAAAGGCAAACCCGTAAAGGTTCAGCAGGTGGCGGAAGAACTGGGGGTGCGCTATGTTTTAGAGGGGAGTGTGAGAAAGGCGGGAGACCGGATACGAATAACCGCCCAGTTGATCGATGCTCTTAATGGTCGTCATCTATGGGCGAAAAGCTATGACCGAAATCTGCGTGACATATTCGCCGTTCAAGACGAGATCACTAAAAAGATCATCACGGCCATGCAGGTAAAGCTGACGGCGGGCGAGGAAGTAAAAGCGGCTGCCAAAGGCACCAAAAACCTTGAGGCCTATTTGAAGTACTTACAGGCATATGAGCTTGTTAACCGGATGAATCCAGAGAGTAATGCTTTGGCAAAGCAATTGGCAGAGGAAGCCATTGCCTTAGACCCGGATTATGCTTGGGCATACTATGCTTTGGGTAGAACCTACACGTTGGATGTGTGGCTGGGCACGACAAAATCCCCTAAACAATCTATAGCCAAGGCTATGGAGTTGTTCCAAAAGGCAATTGCTTTAGATGACATTTTTACTGAAGCATACAGCAGATTGGGCTTCTTATATTCCATGACCAGACAGTATGATAAGGGCATTGCCGAAGCAGAGAAGGCTGTGGCCCTTAATCCCAATTCAGCTACGGCCCGTTTTTATCTGGGTAAGACCCTTTATTTTGCTGGCAGGGAGCAGGAATCCATTCCGGAATACAAAAAGGCGATGCGTCTTAATCCTCTCCCGCCGAGTGCTTACGCATGGAGTTTAGGAATATCCTACGCCCGTACGGGGCAATACGAAGAGGCGATAACATGGTGTGAAAAAGCAGTCCGTCAAGAGCCTAATGATCTATTAGCCCACATAATTATGACTGTGGTTTATAGTTGGTCGGGACGGGAGGAGAAAGCTCGGGCTGAGGCCGCTGAAGTGCTCAGGATACAACCCAAGTTTTCTCTGGAGAAATTTGGAAAGAAACTCTCATACAAGAAGGAAGAGGGTAGAGAGCGGTTTATTAATGCGCTGCGCAAAGCGGGACTGAAATAGGGTAAGAACCATCGGTAAGCTTTTCTTAGCATTGGATGCTTAATTAGAGGAAGCGCTATCTGCTCTCATTAGAAACTTATCAAGCCGCTGGAAATTCAAGCTACCCAGACCATATCGGAACATTGAGTCTCTCGTCCAGGGCCTACCCTCGCAAGGTTCCCCGAAACCCATCCACGGATCTGCCCCGCCTTGTTCTGATATTCAAACTATAGCTGCTATTCTTGAGGGTCTGGTGATAACTGCAGGGTTTGGCAAGTTAGCCGCTATCGGGCCGTCAGGATTTCCCCAGACTAAAATTATTAAGGTTGACATATGGGTCGAAGATATCTAACCTTTGATTATAAAAGGCGATGAAGTCCGCCAAAACCGTCCCCCTTGCTCAGGTGGGGCCGATGACTTCTGTCCATACGGGCAGAAGTCATTTTTTTCTGCCCAACTCATTCAAGGAGGAGAACAGCCATGCAAGAGTATGAGCAAATTATCCGGGAAAAAGGGCTGCCCAGTGTGGGGCAGACGGTGCGCAGCAAAAAGTATGGCACCCTTTGGCGGGTTATGGAGAAAAAAGAAGTCTGGCACAATATCGACCCTGATCCTCTAACTGATGAACCCCGCATGGTCCCGTCTGTTTACCTGCGATACTGGAAAGTGGAAGAGGGAATGGTTCCCGGAGTCGGAAAAATGATGGGGTACAAATACACCCTTTACGACAACACCTTGAACCTGAATTGGGATGTCCTCCACTGAGATATTCCCTGGATTCAATACAAGGTCAGCTGGAGGGGCCTAGCCATGGGAAAGGTTATAGAGCTCCGCCTGACCAAGAAAGCCATTTATCGGGCCGCAGTAAAGGAAATGACCACAATGTATCGCCTCCCGGGAGGCGGCGTCGACCCAATGATCGATGACGCCTCCAGGGGGGGCATTTGGAAGAGGGGAAATAGCAGAAGTGTGGTGGAGGGATTGGACATCTTACTGTGCCATGATCATGAATGAGACCAAACTACCTGATTAACCAAGTAATCAATTACTGAAAAAGGAAGGGGCTGGGGGGCCCCGCCTCCCCCTGCTCCTTCCTGAAGGCCCATTAACCAGGCCGATCCGGCTCTCAGGGCCACAGGGAGGAGGGTTGGCGAGGCTTATTAGTTTTGCCCCGATTAGTCCAGAATAGTTCCCCTGAGGCTGACTCAATTTAATCAAAAAAATTAACGAAAGCTCTCTCCTCATCATCAGGACAGTCGTTGTCCCATGAGGAACCTACAAGGTTGCCGCCGGCTTTTTTATCAACCTGGGCCAAATCCTCCACCTAAAGTTTATCACTTATCTGCAAAAGGGGTCCGATTTACCCCAGCCGGATGTATTCACCGCAGGCTCCTACATCATTCCCCACCCAGTTCTGATATTCAAATCATCTCTGCAATTATTCTGCGTCTGGTGATAACTGCGGGGTTTGGCAAGATAGCAGCTATTTCCGCACTAAATTTCTCAAGAGTACCTGACTTCCCTTGCCTTTCCGCCACGTACAGATTCTCTTGACAGAGTAATCTTAGTCCCTACCTTATAGGCATCTCCAATCCCCTTTCCTTATTGGCCCAGTGAACCCTGATCCTCAATAGCGGTTCTAGGCCATCGAGAACCCATGCTAAGAAAGTGAGGCTTACCATGAATTACATTACTGTTGGAAAAGAGAACTCTGGCAACATCCAGATCTTCTACAAGGACTGGGGCAGCGGACAACCCGTGGTCTTCAGCCATGGCTGGCCGCTGAGCGCGGACGCCTGGGAAGACCAAATGTTCTTTCTGGCTTCTCACGGCTACCGCTGCATCGCCCATGATCGACGGGGACATGGACGTTCGAGCCAGCCTTGGGGTGGCAACGATATGGACACCTACGCCGACGACCTGGCCAATCTCGTCGAAGCGCTGGACCTGAAGGACGTCATTCATGTAGGCCACTCCACGGGGGGTGGCGAAGTCGCCCGCTACATCGCCCGCCACGGCACCAAGCGGGTGGCCAAGGTGGTGCTTATTGGCGCGGTGCCGCCGCTGATGTTGAAGACCGACGCCAATCCAGGGGGCCTGCCGATGGAGGTCTTCGACCAGATCCGCGCCAGTGTCTTATCCGACCGCTCGCAGTTTTTCCAGGATCTCACCATGGCTTTCTATGGCTACAATCGGCCGGGAGCAAAAGTCTCTGAAGGGGTGCGCCAGTCCTTCTGGCTCCAGGGAATGATGGCTGGTTTCCCTGCCTCTTACTTTTGTATTAAGGCGTTTTCAGAGACGGATCAAACTGAGGATCTCAAGAAATTCGATGTGCCCACCCTGATCATCCACGGTGATGATGACCAGATCGTCCCCATCGGCTCCTCGGCCCTGCTCTCGTCCAAGCTTATCAATGGCTCAACACTGAAAGTCTATCCCGGCGCGCCCCACGGCCTCTGTTCGACTCACAAGGATCAGGTTAACGCCGACCTGTTGGCCTTCTTTAAGGATTAGGGGATCAGTCGACTGAGAATGTCCCAAGGTAAAGAGATTAAATAAATGATCCGAGGACAGAACCAAGATGCCAATCTCGGCTGACAGGTCATTATTAGAAAGTGGTGATAACTGCCCTATTAACACCAGCCTCACCATGGAGGGCGCCAGCCAGTGCGTGTCTTCATAGCCTATTCTTGGGTCAACCCATCTCTGTTCTGATATTCAAATCATCTCTGCAATTTTCAAGGGGAAGTGATAACTGCGAGGTTTGGCAAGTTATAAGCACTTCCTTTAGTTAATATTTCTTCCTTCCGTACAACATTACTGGCAGGCACTGGCCCGCTGGCCCAAGAAAGGAATAGAGTGCGTTTGCCAGCTTAATAAAAAATATTATAATTTATTCGAAGTGATTGACAGCTACCCATGACCAATCGGGAGGAAAAAAGGCAGTTCAGATTCAAAAAGATTTTCGGGGAAGCATATTTTATCGGCCAAGGAAGATTTGGAGAAATAAGAATGAATTTATTTTACTTTTTTCGAGTCGCTATGCGCATAAAGCCTCGGGCTTTTTTGCTCTTATGTGTTGTCTTGTTTTTGGGAGGATGCCAGACAGAAAAACCCTTATTAAGTAAAGAGGCTCAAGCTTTAAAGAAGGAGATGCTCCAGGAGATGGACAAGATTATTAAGAGTTTAGTCGAGCCTGTATCAAAAAAGGATTGGAAGGATATAAGACCAATACTCCAAACATTTTATGAGGAGATGAAACAAGAAGGTAAGTTAGTCCCTAAAAGAATAATGGTAATGGATCAGAATGGTATTTCCCGTAGCATATATCCCCCTATAAGAAAAGCACGTTGGAATTTTAGTTCTTATAATCATATAAAGGAAGCTTATGATAACAAAATGAACGTTGTTTTTGAAGGTTTTATGCGTGGGGGGAAACTATATGGTTTTTTTGCACCTATTCTTCAAAATGGGAAAATAATAGGGGGTATATCAATGGGATACTCAGCCAAAGAAATAGAAGAAAAATGGAATATATCAGAAAATGAATTTCTAATTATTAACTTTAATTGATTGGAGCCAAGATAGGTAGGTCATTGAAACAGGCAATTAAGGAAGAAGAAAGGACGGTACCGAACAGGTAAGGGGAGACGCTAGATCCTAATATTAGGCCCACTTCCTTAAAGAGGGTTGGTTGGTGAATTCGATCTTAGTGAAATTTACTCTAGCCGTTGCGTTGGCGGGATTTTTATCTGCATGTGCAGGTGTGCCCTCCTCCTCCCCGGCCAACCAAAAGGATGATCATATCGTCCAGGGCGGGTCGTTTACCGGAGAGGGTAGGTTATACTTGCCGGTAGAGCTACCCAATGATAAAAAGTAATTGGGTGAATACGCCACAAATTCAGCAGACCTCCTCTCGACTACCCTACCCAAGATTTGATATTCAGAGCACACCTGGAATTTTTCATGGCAAAGTAATAACTGTCAGGGCTGGCAAGCTATTTTCTAATAACTTCATTATTTTCGTAATCGTGTCCGGCGCGCCGGATTTTGTTATGGCAAGGGTTTTCTAGACAGAACTTGGGGTAAGAGTCGATCTTCCCTTATCTGTCTGGAGCAAACCAATGCGCCATCGACCCAAGATTCTTCTGGCGTTATCCTTTGCCTGCCTCCTGGCAGCCTGGCCGTCATATCGTGGCGAAGCATCCTCACCTGATTACCAAGCCCTTTCCCTGGAAGACTGCCTGGACCTGGCACGAAAACATAATCCGGTCCTGGCCGCCAGCCGGGAAAAGGTCCAGGAGTTGGTGGCGGACTATCAGGCGGCCCGATCCAAGTTCTTCCCCCGGTTGACCCTGCTCTCCTATTATACCCGACAACCCTCCGATCGTTTTGTCCCTGGCGGGACCACCCCCAATCTCTTCCAGGAAGAAACTTATACCGGGGTCACCGGCAAGCAGATCATCTTCAGCGGCTTCAAGAATTACCATAACACCCGGGCCGCCAGGCAAGGCACCAAGGCCCAAAGACAGGAGGTCCAGCGCACCGCCGATGAGGTGGCCTATTCGGTAACCGAAGCGTTCTATCGTTTGATCGAGGCCAAGGAAAATCTGCAGGTGGCTCAGGAAGCCTTGGGCCAGCGGCAGGAATTCGCCAAATTAACCAACGCCTTTTTTAAAGCCGGAAAAGTAACCCACCTGGATTCGTTTCGGGCCCAATCCCAGGTATCCGAAGCGGAACAGGCGGTCGTCGAGGCCCGTAATGCCGAGCGCCTGGCCAAGGAAATCCTGGCCCGCACCCTCGGGTTGAGGGAGCAGGTGCAGATCGAGGTCCGGGGACGTCTCCCCCAGGAGTTTGCTGCCGCCGGAAAGGTGGATTCCCTGTGGCAAGGGGCTTTAAAAAATAATCCGGAGCTCAAGAGGCTGGACCTGGAGTTGGCCCAAAGCCAGGCTTTGATCAAGGCCGCCCGCGGTGGTTATTTCCCCGAGGTCAGCCTCCAGGGCTCCGGCGACATGCGCCACCGGGATGTGGGGGGCACCAAGGGGGAATGGCTCTACGGAGTTTTTCTGGAGTTTCCCTTCTTCGAGGGGGGTCTGACCAAG
This sequence comes from Syntrophobacterales bacterium, assembly GCA_037388025.1. Classification (GTDB taxonomy): domain Bacteria; phylum Desulfobacterota; class Desulfobaccia; order Desulfobaccales; family 0-14-0-80-60-11; genus JBGSLA01. Next base: position 89,116 of record JARRKO010000034.1, on the reverse strand, counting down.
GCCCAGGTGGCCAAGGCTGCCTCCCAGAACCTGCAACTAGTGGAGAAAAAACGGGACCGCCTCAACAGCCTCAAGGCGGACCTGACCGCCGCCTGGAAGGACCAGGAAGATGCCCGCCACGGCGTGACTTCCACCCGGCAGACCGTGGCCACCAATGAAGAGGCCTTTGCCAGCGCCCAAGCCTTGTACCGGGTGGGGAAAGCCATCGGCCTGGACGTGCTCCAATCCCAGGTGGACCTGACCGCGTCGCGCTTCCAGTTGATCGGGTATGCCGTGGCCTATGAAATCGGCAAGGCCCGTGTCCAACAAATCACCGGCTCCGGCCCTTACGAGCCGGTTCAGCAAAAAACCAGGGGAGATCAAGACAAGTGAACATACCTGGAGGGAAAAAGGCGGTCGGGATTACTTTTGGGGCCATTCTCATCGCCCTGTTGGGTTACCGACTGTTCTGGTACAGTCCGCCGGTGCCGGTTATCGCAGTAAAAAAGATGGAGATACGAGGCCTGGTCCAGGGACCGGGCACGGTGCAATCCAAAGTGCCGGTGACCATTAGCCCCAAGATCACCGGAATCCTGGAGGACCTCTATGCCGACCAGGGAGATTGGGTGAAAAAAGGGCAGCTCCTGGCGAAACTGGATGCGGTGGAGTTGAGAGCCCGGCAGGCTGCAGCCCAGGCCGCCAAAAACCGCGCCCAGCAAGATCTGGCCCGGGCCCAGGCGGATCTGGGCAAGGCCCAGGCCAACCTGGATTTGGCCAAAAGCAACTACCAGCGAGACCTGGAGGTCTTCAAGCCCGGCTACATTTCTCAGGCGGCCTTTGACACCACCAAGGCTCAACTCAAGGTGGCGGAAAGCGAGGTCACGTCGTTTCAGGCCACGGTGACCGCTCTTAAAGCCGCGGTGAAGCAGGCCGACTCAGAAACCAAGGCCGCGGCCGCGCTCCACAATTACACCCGCATCGTGGCTCCCATGGATGGCCTCATCACCGTACGCAAGGCGGAGGTGGGCACCACCCTGATCCCCGGCAGCCCGATCTTTCAGATGGTGGACCCGGACCAGATCTGGATGGCCACCTGGATCGACCAGGCTCTGGTGGCCCAATTGCGGCCGGGCCAGCCGGCTAAGATAACCCTGCGCTCCGGACGCGAGTTTCAGGGGCAGGTGGCCCGGCTCAACCAGGAAGGCGACACCGTGACCCGGGAGCTGGAAGTAGATGTGAAGTTCAGCGAGTTGCCCAAACCCCTGGTTATCGGTGAGGAAGGACAGGTGGAGATTGATACCGGGCGCCAGACCGCCCCAGTGGTGCCCTTGTCCGCCATCATCGCTAAAAACGGCGGCAAAGGCGTCCTGGTGGCGGACCACGGCCGCCTGCGCTTCCAAAAAGTTGTCCTGGGACTACAGGATGGAGCCAGGACCGCGGTCACCGAGGGCCTGAAAGCGGGTGAACTGGTGGTAGTCAAACCCGCAGGCCTCGTGCCCGGTACAAAGGTTCGCCCGGAAGTCAAGTCGGCCGCGTCGGGGGATTGATGGATTTAGCGGTCTATGACCTCAAGCTCTACAAGGGCCGGTTCATTGCCACCATCATCGGCGTGGGCCTGCTTTTTACCATCGTGCTGGCCATGAACGGTCTGTACCGGGGCAATATCTACGAGGGTCTGTCAGTTATCAAGGCCACCAATCCCGACCTCTGGGTGGTGGAACGCAACCGGGGCGGGCCCTTTAACGAGCAGTCCACCCTGGCCGAAGATTATCACCACACTGTCAAGGCCATTCCCGGGGTGGAGAAGGCCTGTCCCTTTATCTACTATACTTTGGAACGCCAGATCGGCGACCAGAGCCGCCATTTCAGCATCATCGGCTATGACGTCTTTGTCGGGTTGGGTGGGCCTCAAAGGATTGTTGCGGGCCGGGGCTTGCAGCAGGCCCATTATGAAATGGTGGCTGATAAAAAGTTGGGCGTGGGTCTGGGGGACCGGGTGCCCCTGGGCCTCCATACTTACACGGTAGTGGGCCTGACTCAGGGGGCCATCGATACCAACGGCGACCCCCTGGTTTTCCTCTCCTTGCCTGACGCCCAGGAAATAGCGTATCAGAAAGATAATGAAGAGGTGCGCACCCAGCGGGAACGGCTGGCCCGGATCTTGAACGGCCAGAGATCGTTGACCCCAACGGCCGCGGCCACTCTAACCGCGGCCCTGGTGCCGGACACTCACATCATTAATGCCGTCCTGGTGCACCTGAAGCCTGGCGCGGATCGCGCCGCCGTGGCCGCTAACATCAAAAATTGGCTCTACTTGTCGGTGTACACCACGGAACAAGAAATTGAACTCATGCTGAAAGGGCGTCTGGCTGGTATGACCAAGCAGCTCCTGTTGTTCCGGACCCTTTTACTCATCGTCTCCGTGGTCATCATCGCTTTGGTGATCTACACCTTCACCATGGAAAAGATTCGCTCCATTGCGGTAATGAAGCTCATCGGCGCTCCTAACCAGGTGATCATCCGCCTGGTGCTGGAGCAATCCCTGCTCCTGACCATCAGCGCCTTTGCCTTCGCCCTGGTATTGATCAATCAGACTCATCCCTATTTTCCCAAGACCATCCTGCTGGTCCCGAGCGATGAGCTTATCACTTTTATCGTGGTCTTGTTCGGTGGCATTTTGGCCAGCATTCTGGGCCTGTGGCAGGCCATTAAGACTCAGCCCGCCATGGCCCTGGGAGGTCAGTAATGGAAGTCCTGGGGATCGAGGGCCTCAGTAAGATTTTCGGGTCTGGCCGCCTGGAGGTGCGGGCCCTGGAGGATATCAATCTTTCGGTGTCCCCCGGGGATCTGGTGGCCCTTTTGGGACCCAGCGGCTCGGGCAAGACCACCATGCTGCTCTGCACCAGCCTGATTCTTGAACCTACCCAGGGGAAAATCCTCTTTGATGGGCAGACGATTTTTCAGAAAAACGGCTGGTCCGGCGGGGTGGACATTCGCCGTGTTCGCCGGGAAAAGATGGGTTTTGTCTTCCAGGCCCACAATCTCATTCCTTTTCTGACGGCCCGACAAAACGTCCTGTTCCCCCTGAGCCTGGTGGACATCAAGGGCGAGGCTGCCCATAACCGGGTTATGGAACTCTTGGATATTATGGAGATAGCTGATCGGGCGGATTACCTCCCTGCCCTTCTCTCCGGCGGCGAACAGCAGCGGGTAGCCATAGCCCGGGCCCTGGCCAACAACCCCAGGCTCATCTTGGCCGATGAACCTACGGCTTCTCTGGATACCACCAGGGGCAAGAAGGTTATGGAGTTATTGAAGCGAATCGCCAAGGAGAATCAATCCGCGGTTATCGTGGTGACCCATGATGTCAGGATGATCGAAGGGTTCGATTATGTTTACCATCTCAAAGATGGCCGGCTTAGCAACAATCATTAACTGACTAAAAGAGAAACTTTAGCCCCCGGCCTCTGAAGTTCACTCTGATGCCTGACACTTTTAAAGTGATACCCCATAATTAAGCCGTAGCCGACTGCCTCGGGAGCCACATACCCACTTATTGCCATGATCGGGATGAAGAGTCTACAGCAAAAGCTAATCGTTTTTGTAATCCTGCCGATAGTGGTCATTTTGAGCAGCATCGGTGTAGCAGGGTTCTTTTATATCCGTGAAGGCCTGTCCAGCCGGTGGCAAGAGATCGCCGTTCTTCAAATGGCGCGAGCTTCCCAGCGGTTGGAAGCCAGGTTGAACAATTCGGTTAACTTGATTGAGTCATTTGGCCGAGCCGGGCAGGAACCCGCTGCGAAGGAAATACAGGGATGGATACTTAAGCAATTACAGAACCAAGAGGGTGTTAGCTTGGTCCGGTTAACCTGGCAGGGATCAGAAAAAGGCTGGACAAAGATAGTAAAAGCATCTCCTCCTGAATATTTTTACCCTGAACAAGGGGATACTTTAGGTCTCAGGTCTAACCTCCTTGATGATGCCGGACATCCTTTGGGTCGGATTGAGGTTCAGATAAAATTCTCCTCTCTCATGCAAGATTTGCTTGTTTCGAGCTGGTTGCAAGCGAATGGTGCTTGCCTGTTGGATGACCAGGGAAACAGACTGGCCCATGTAGCCACCGAGAAGGAAGGCCGACCACTTCCGGCGGATAATCGAGATTTTATCAGATCGGTCATCCGCAAAGGCATCAAAGAGAAACCTTTCGGCATTATCGGTGACCAAGGTCAAGTGATCGGCTTTTATCGATTACCTGCCGCCCCTTTGGTCATCGTGCTGCATGCCTCGGGCCAGCAGATTATCATGCCGGCCCTGCACTTTGGTTTGGTTTATCCCTTGGCCGGTATTATTTGCCTCGCAGTGATCCTGCTGTTCATCCGAATAGGCGTGAGGCCCATGATCAGGTCGATCCAGAAAATATCCCAAAAGTCCACCCAGGTAGCCCAAGGGAATTATGGGGACCCCTTACCGGTGCGATCCCAGGATGAATTCGGGCAGTTGACCAGGACCTTCAATGACATGGTGGCAGGATTAAAGGAGCGGGATTTTGTCACCGATACGTTTGGTCGCTATGTTGACCCTGAAATAGCCAGGAAATTGTTGCAGCGACCGGAGGCAACCCGTCTTGGCGGGGAGAAACGGGAGGTAGTTATTCTTTTCGCCGATATTCGTGGGTTCACCCCCTTGGCGGAATGTCTTAGTCCGGAAGCGACCATTCAATTGATGAACCGCTTTTTTTCTGAAATGATCCAAGTTATCCAGCGATATCATGGCATTATCGTTGATTTCTTAGGGGATGCCATCCTGGCCTTCTTCGATCCCCTGGATGCGCCTTTACCCCACACCATGCGACAAGCTCTGCGATGCTCTTTGGAAATGCAGCAGGCCATGAGCAAGGTTAACATCTCCGATGTCGAAATGGCTGTTCCTCCCCTTAATCTGGGCGTTGGCTTACATGCCGGAGAGGTGGTGGTCGGCAATATCGGCTCCGAAAACCGAGCCAAATATGGTATCATCGGCTCGGCGGTCAACCTGGCTAGTCGTATCCAGATGCAGGCGCAGGGCGGGGAAGTAATAATCTCTGAATCTATTTATCATTATCTCCATCATGATTTGGTGGTCAAAAGAGAGTTTGAAGCCCAACTTAAAGGGATTCAGGGTGTTATTACCTTATATACCATTGAAGAGCTGGCTGAGTAATTCATGATATTGATAAGGAATAATCATAAAACTAATCCAGATCATCCCATCCCTGATCTTTTTCATTCTGGCTGGTTTGTGTGAAATTGACGGTGGATACCTGGTGTGGTTTTGGCTGCCAGAAGATAAAAGTGCCTGGCTTGGAGTGCTCTGGGGAGCGGTGCTGGTGATCTAGGGAATTATCCCCACTCTGCAACCGGCTCATTTCGGCATGGTATACGCGGCATACGGTGGAATTTTCATTGTGCCCTCCATTCTATGGGGTTTGAAGATTGACAAAATAGCCCCCAACGCCACTGGTCTGATCGGGAGTGCCCACAATGTCAGGATGATCGAAGGGTTCGATTATGTTTACCGTCTCAAAGATGGTCGTTTGAACCATAATTCTTGACTGGTACCTAGACCCCTTGCGCAACTGCATGAGCGGCTCTGGGCTAAGAATACAGTTGACTATATCTATCGCACTCCGAAAAACCCACGAAAGCCTGCCACTACTTTATGAAACTCAATTCCTGGTTTTGCTCCAAGAAATGTAGTGGCAATATGTTAAGAACTTTGAAACTATCTGCTCTAAGCAGAAACTTATCAAGTCTTTGAAAATTCTACATATCTATCCCATATCAAAACATTGAGCCTCTCATCCAGGGCCTAATCTCCCAAGGGTCCCCGAAACCCATCCACGGATCTGCCCCGCCTTGTTCTGATATTCAAACTATAGCTGCTATTCTTGAATGTCTGGTGATAACTGCGAGGTTTGGCAAGTTATCTTGAATTTCAGTTCTTCTCGAAGAGATTCCTTCTTGGACCTGTGCCAAAGGGAAGCGCCCCTCATCAAAGGAAAAAATATTCTCTGTCTTCTTTACTTGATGGTGACCCAGAACAGTCGTGCGGGGGTGGATCCGGGGTTCTTCCATTCACTGGGGATTTCTGAAGTGAGATAAACAACGTCGCCGGCCTTGAGGGTGTGAACTGCCTGGCCCACCCGCACCTGAAGCCGACCGGACAGCACATACCCCACCTCCTCCCCCTTATGGAAAAAGAAGTGCCCGGGGAGGGTCTGCTTCGGGGGAATATCGATGAGATAGGGTTCGGCCTTCATACTGAGGTCCACGGGGTGAAGGAGCTTGGCTAAAGCGGCGCCTTCCGGCAAATCTTTCAGTTTCACCTCCATCGCGTCCCCGGGAGTGAAAACTACGCGCCGTTGCCCTGCGTCTCCGCCTTCAAAGAAAGAGGTTACCTCCACGGCCAGGACCTCCGCGATCTTGAGAAGGGCTGGCAGAGAAGGATAAATAATATCGCCCTCAATCTGGGAAATGGTGCTGGCGGTAACCCCCACCAACCTGGCCAGTTCAGTCTGGGATATCCCCCGCTTGCGCCGAAATTCCTTGAGGCGCTGGCCCAAATAGTTCTTGCCGGAGGTGCGCTTTTCCCCCTCGAACACCACGTTCTGATCTTTGGTCCAGTAGACGTGGGGTTTGTCAAATTCTTCGGGATTGCGCTGCTCCGCTTTCAAAATAGTCAGGGAGGTGGTCCCCCGCTTGATGGTAAGCTCAATGGCGACCTGGGCGATCTGGTTGATGGCAGCCCGGAAACGCTGGGAATGGGCGTGCTTGGCCAGGGTCCAGTAAGCAATGGTGTTGAGGTCATAGAGGCGGGGACAGGAATGGGCGTAAAAATCGAGGAAACGCTCTTCGCCTCCCCAGAGTTCCTGCATGCCGGTAACACTCTCGAATATCAACCGCACATCCCCGGTCAACTGGCCATGGGTCTGGTACAGGACGTCCTCAAACTCCCGAACATCCTGGGGCTTTTGGACCTTGACGACCCGGCAGGGAAGCTCACCCTCCTCATAAAACTTGACAAAGGTGCCGGCTTCTTTGCCTTTGCCGCTGGTGAAGCAATCCAGCAGGGTGAGGGCCGGGTAGTCGGCCAGGGATCCCAATTTTTCCAGCAGATTTTTCGGGGAGCGATCAAAGCAAATGTAGACGATCGGTTTATCCTGATGCTCCGAGGCCTTGATGAAGTTATGACAAAAGATGGGGGCGAGGGAGGCGGCATCGTCGTGCCAGACGACGTTGTCTCCGATATAAAGGCCCCCGAGAAGCAGGTCCAGGCGGTTTACTCCGGACGGAACGCGCTGTTTGGCAATGGGCATGGGGAAGACTCCCCTGGTCAAGTTATGAATTTACCTCAATATTACGGGACTGCTGGGATGGCGTCAAGCACCTTCCGAAGTTGGCGGCAGAGGGGAATCTTCCCGGATTTTTGGACCAGGGGCAATTTTTCTGAAAAAATTCCTTGCTTTGTGGTTAAATTTTTTGCTTAATATTTAGCAAAACTTACAAGTATGTAAAGATTGTAAGTAGAACTTTTTAAGCATCCGACCATAACCCTCTAATTTTCCCCTAAAATTAAGTTTAGCTAATATTTGGTCTATAATTTGCATATATAATTAATTTTTGGCTTGATTCCCTTCCCTTCTGCTTGTCAAAACTCAACCTAATTTTGGTGTAATCCAGGGAAAGGAGTGGATGCATGTCTTTCAGTAAACCGAACCGTAGTGCCGCCACCATTACCACTAACCGAGTGGACCCTGCCCCCATCTCGGGCATTTGCGTCACCTGCCTGGATGGATGTGAAGGTCCTTGTGAAATCGGCCGCTCGGCCTTAAAGGGTCGGGAGGTCATCTACCCCCAACCTTTCGGCAAGGTCATTGCTGGAGCTGAAAAAGATTACCCGATAGATCTCTCCCACTTCAACATCCAGGGTACCTGTGTGGGGGCCGTGGGGATGGAGGCTGACCCGGACAAGGCTGTCTTTCCGGCGGTGGACTGCACCACCAAATTGGGAGCCAACGGCACCATCGTCATGGATTTTCCGGTATTTACCGGTGCGGTGGGCTCCACCGAGATTGCTCGCCTCAACTGGGAGGAGATGGCAGTGGGCGCGGCCATCTCCGGGATCATGGTCATCGTGGGCGAAAATGTTTGTGGCATGGACCCCCAGTTGGAAGTCAGACATGGCCGGGTGGTGAAATCGCCGGAAATGGACCGTCGTATCAACACTTTCAAACAATGGCATAACGGCAAAGGTGGCATCATAGTCCAGGCCAACGTGGAAGACACCCGCCTGGGCGCCATTGAGTATGTCATTGATAAACACGATGTGGAGATCCTGGAGCTCAAGTGGGGCCAAGGGGCCAAGGACATCGGCGGAGAGGTGAAGCTCCCCAGTCTGGAGCGGGCCCTGCAGCTTAAGGAGCGGAATTACCTTGTGCTCCCCGACCCCCGGGAACAGGAGACCCAAGAAGCTTTTCAGATGGGGGGTATCACCGAGTTCGAGCGCCACTCCCGTCTGGGCATGGTGACGGAGGGTGATTTCTACAAGGAAGTGGATCGCCTGCGCCATCTGGGGGCCAAGTATGTGACCCTGAAGACCGGGGCTTATCGGCCGGCGGATTTAGCCAGGGCCATTAAGTTCTCTTCCATGGCCAAGATCGATCTCCTCACCATAGACGGGGCCGGGGGCGGTACCGGCATGAGCCCCTGGCGCATGATGAACGAGTGGGGCATTCCCACGGTGCACCTGGAGTGTCTGGCCTACCAAATGTGCGAGCACCTGCGGAAACAGGGTGCCTATGTCCCGCCCATCGCCATTGCCGGCGGTCTCAGCATGGAAGACCATATTTTCAAGGCCCTGGCCTTGGGTGCGCCCTATGTCAAGGCCATCTGCCTGGGCCGCGCCATCATGACCGCAGCCATGGTAGGCAAAACCCACGGGAAGCTCATGGCCATCAAGATGGAGAAGCAACGCAAGTCCGTAGAAGAAGGCTTCGAGAGGCTTTTCGCGGTGGGAGCCCACCTCAGAAAGCAATTCGGCAAAGACTTTGGGAAGATTCCGGCCGGCGCCATCGGCATATATTCCTACATCGACCGTCTGCGCCAGGGTCTGCAACAGCTCATGGCCGGTGCCAGAAAGTTTGCCCTGAAATATATCAGCCGGGACGACCTGGTAGCCCTGACCCGGGAAGCCGCGGAGATCTCGGGCATCCCTTATGTTATGGAATCGGATCGGGAAGAAGTGGACAGAATCCTGGGAATACCCCGGATCCGCCATCTTGCAGAATCAAACTAGCCTTACAGGAGTGAAATTATGATCCGTCGAGAAGCTGCCCATAAGAAAACGATCTGCCCCAATTTTTGTCAGGACTGTTTTGCCATGCGCATCTGTCCGACTCAAGCCATCTTCGAAGAACCAGAGGCCATCAACGTGGACATTGACCTGTGCATTGCCTGCGCCTCCTGTAAATCCATTTGCGTGGCTCTGGGCTACAAGGCCCTGGAAAAGTGCCGGATGAAGGGCCTGTAGTCTGAGCACCAAAGGGCGGTCCCTGCTTGTCAACCGTCCCTTGTTCTTCTCTCAACTCCTCAAAGCCGGGGCGCCCTCGCCCCGGCCCACTGGATCTGCTGGCCATCGCCGGCCTGGAATGCCTGCCCACCCAAGACGAAGACACCTGCTGTGGCATGGGTGGGAGCTATTCCATGGTCTTCTCCGAACTCTCTGCTGAGTTATTAAAGAAAAAATTGGATGCCGTGGAGGCAACCGGCGCCGATCTGCTAGTCATCGACTGCCCCGGTTGCGTCCTGCAGCTGAAAGGAGGCCTGGATATCGTTGGGATTTCGGGTGTTATCAAAGCCCTACAAGTTTCTATCCATCACTGGTTTTAGCAATTGACAGATAGTAATTAATTCCCTGCCGGGCTTCTTGTAGGACAAACACTTACACGCAAAGACATAAAAATCCTCTGACTTGTGTGGCGGGTCACTCTGCATATAGTATCTATTCTAAAAGGAATTTTGGCTTTAAATCTGAGGAAAGGGGTAAGCAATGAAAAAATTGACCACTGCGCTTATGGTACTATCGCTGATCCTTGGGGGAGTCACCCTGGCGGCCGCGGCGGATGTGCCCCAAGCCCCGAAGACTGTTGACTTGAGCGGTTTTCAAAAGCTTACCGATCAGGAGGCCCAAGAGATCAGGGGCACAGGAGTTTCGTTTGACATCCAGAGCGTAACCATTACTTCTGCCCTGCAGCCCCGAACCCAGTCGCAAACCCAGACTTCTTATGATATCTCGCCGGTGGGGGCCCAGAAGTGTCCGCGGGATCGTACTCAGAGCAACTGGAATTAGCCTTCACCCCATCAGAATAGCTGTTTCAATGGGTCACACCGGCTGGGCACAGCCTCAGGCCATGCCCAGCTTTTTTGCGCCTACACTATATTATTGGGCGCTATTATGCTTGTGGGATAGGGGGGAAGGGGAAAGTTTGCAATAAACTATGACTCCGGGTCTAATCGGTTTTTTTAAATTTTCCTTCGCTGCCCTCACTAGTAACTTATCAAGCAGCCAAAAAACCTCCATATTCAGAGCACATGGAAGATTCATCAGGAAATTTAATAACTTATTTTCATGACAAACCAGCTGTAGCACGGGGATAGAGACTTTATACTAGCTGAAAAAATTTGTTATAGTATTTATTGCCTGAAGATAACTAAACTGCCAAGTGGGACGGGGCGCAGCAAGCCCTCGCTTTCACTTTCGATGGACGGAATAATATTGCCCATCTCCAACTATCATGAGAAATTAACCATCAGTGGCAAATAGTCTAGGGGATAACGTAGACTAACTCGATGGGATAATTCAGCATGCGGCGAAAATAGATTGATAATACAGGAGCCTGATAAATTATGATTAGAATGTTTGGCATGCTGTTAATTATCTTGTTTCTACAAGTCACTTCGATATCAGCTGAAGTTCAAAAGAAACCTATAAATATTGCTGTCCTTCCCTGCACAGATATCGTGATGACTTTCAAGAAATTCCACCCCTTAGTTACCTATCTAACCCAGAAGACCGGATTGCCCATCAGGCTGGTAGTCCCTGAGAATCTCACCAAGTTCGAAACCTCACTCCATAATGGGGAAATAGACTTCGCCCTGCAGGACCCCCACACTTTTCTTAAACTGTCAAATTTATTTGATAAGGATTCTCTACTCAGAACCCTTAACCTGGAGGGAGGCACTACTCAATCCGGGGTGATTATTGTTAGGAAAGATAGCGGCATACATAAGGTAACAGATTTGAAGAAAAAAACTGTCATGTTCGGTCCCAAGTTTTCTGCCAGTAAGTGGCTCGCAGGCAAATTATTATTGGAAGATAACGGGATAGATATTGAGAAGGATTTAAAAGCTTATCTTAACGGAGGTTGTTGTGAAGACATAGCTTTTAATGTGTACCTAAAAGCTGTTGATGCTGGAGTGGTATGCGACCATTTCGCGGGAGAGCATGAGGACAAACAAAAGGAACTGGGGGTAGATTCTAGTCAGATTATAGTTATTGCGAAGACCAAAGATGTACCGATGAAAGTTTTTGGTGCCCGTAAAGGTACTGAAAAAGAAACTATTATAAAAATAAGACAAGCATTACTGAATCTTGATAGGCATAATCCTGATGACATGAAAATATTATATCCGACTGAATTGGGAGGATTCAGGGTATATTCTGATGGGGACTTTGGCTTGATAAGGATGTTGATGAGCAGCAAGTAGGCCAAATAGCAACGATTAAACAAACCACTTTTCAGGAAATTCGACACTTATGCATTCATCATTTCCATGGTTTAAGTTTAGATTGAGAGCCAAGCTGACCCTATTGATTGAAGGTCTGGTCATCCTTGTGGTCGTATTCACCGGGGTTATCACCACCCTACGGGAAAAAGGCACTCTGGAAGATGAGCTGCGTAAAAGGGGGCTGGCTCTGGCCAATGATCTGGCGAAATTTGCCGAGAGACCTTTATTAAGTCATGATTGGGCTACTCTGCGTCGCTACGTCAATCACACCATGAAGCAGGATTATGTCCGCTATGTCAGCATAGTAGATCCTGCTGATAAGGTGGTGATGCATAGCGATTTGAGTCAGATCGGTAAAACTTATCAAAATATCGTACACCCCGGAAAAAGCAGCCCTTATGTACCGGGTTACTCTCATGCGCATCTCATAAAAAAAGGGGACGTTTATTATAATATCTGTGCTCCCATTGAAGTTGCTGGAGCGCGACTGGGCACAGTTTTTTTGGGATACTCCTATTCCGCCGTTGCCAAGGAAATTGCCACGGCTCAGCGACAAATTATTTTAATCGGTTTGGTGACTATCATCATCGGGGGCATAGTTGCCTATTTCTTAGCCACCTTTATCTCCTGGCCGATACAACGTATTACTGATGCCATGAAACTGGTCGCTAACGGAGAAATGGTTTCTCCGTTGATGATTAAGAGAAATGATGAAATCGGAACCCTGGCAGATTCTTTCAATAAGATGGCTGAAGACTTAAGCAGGCACCGCAAACATCTTGAGGTGTTGGTAGAGGCCCGCACCGTCGCATTAGCGAGTGCAAATGAACAGCTCCAACAGGAAATCACCGACCGGAAGCGGGCAGAGGAAGAACTAAAGCAATCTCAGGACCAGTTGCGCGACCTGGCCTTGCATTTACAGCACATCAGGGAAGAAGAGAGAAGCCGTATTGCCCGGGAGATTCATGATGAGCTGGGACAGGCCCTGACCGCCTTGAAGATGGACGTTCACTGGCTGGGGTCGAGATTGTCCACGGATCATCAGGTGCTGATGGACAAAATCAAAGCAATGTCGAGGATCATTGATACCACGGTGCAAGCCGTGCGCCGGATTTCCTCGGAACTGCGGCCGGGCTTACTGGATGATCTGGGCCTGACGGCCGCCATTGAATGGCAAGCTCAGGAATTTTGCAGCCGGGCGGGGCTCCTATGCGATATCCGGTCAGAGCCCGAGGATATCATTCTGGATCAGTCCCGTTCCATTGCGCTGTTCCGCATCTTTCAGGAGGCCTTGACCAATATCGCCCGCCATGCCCACGCCACTCAGGTTGAGGTTATTCTCGAAGAAAATCCTGATAATGTGGAAATGGAAATCCGGGACAATGGCGAGGGCATTACTGCCGAACAACTTGCCGCTTCGGGGGAACTGAGGATCAGCGGCGCTCCCGATCAAGGCACCATCGTTTATGTGAGCCTGCCCCTCGAAACAAGGGAGAACATCGGTGATCAGAATACTCATATCGGATGACCATGCCATTGTCCGGGAAGGGATCAAGCAGATTCTGGCTGATACCAAAGACCTGGTGGCGGCGGGGGAAGCGACGAACGGGCATGAAGTGATAGAACACGTCCGCCGGGAAGACTGGGACATGGTGTTGTTGGACCTGGCCATGCCCGGCAAAGACGGCCTGGAAACGCTCAAGGAGGTCAAGAGGGAAAAACCGAAACTGCCGGTACTGGTGTTAAGTATTTATCCTGAAGAACAATATGCGGTGCGGGCTTTGAAGGCGGGGGCTTCCGGTTATCTGACCAAAGAGAGCGCTCCCGAAGAACTGATCGCAGCCATACGCAGAGTCTCTCAGGGCGGGAAATACATCAGTTCCTCCCTGGCTGAAAAACTTGCCTCCCATCTCGAAGTGGATGCAGATAAACCGGGTCATGAAACCCTTTCCGACCGGGAATATCAGGTGATGCTTATGATTGCCTCAGGAAAAACGGTCAAAGAAATTGCCGACGAAATGTGCCTGAGTGTCAAAACCGTCAGTACCTATCGGGTACGGGCTTTAAGCAAAATGGGTATGAAAAATAACTCCGAGTTTACCTATTATGCCGTTAAATATGGACTGATAAGCTGAATCACCAACTCACCATGATATTGAGTCTCTCAAATTCCACTTTTTACAAGAGGCTTCCTCTGATTTCCGAACCGACTCCTTTTTCCTATGATTTTATCCAAGAAAAATTCAGCTCAAAACTTTCACCAAAAGGAGTCAACTTATGAAAAAAGTAACAACTGTGATCATGGTGTTGTCGCTGGTCCTGGGGAGTGTTGCCCTGGTCGCGGCTACGGAAGTACCTCAACCCTCTAAAGATTTGCAACTGAGCACCCTGCAAAAGATCACCGATCAGGAAGCCAAAGAGCTGAGAGGTACGGGAGGATTTCAATTCAATAATCCTGGCAACTTCTACAACATCATTAATTGTCCGCAAAGCCAGACCCGCGTCTTAAATCCTCTCCAGACCCAGATTCGGCAACAGCTTAAAGATGGTAGCTGCCTACCATAGCCTTTGTCCTTCAGTTTAGCAAACTCAACAGCGTGCAATAGCCAGGCATGGCTAACTAACAAGGCCAGGATATCTCCTGGCCTTTATTCTTTAACAACCCGTTTTCCTAACCCCCCTAAGGTTAGATTATCGTTTATTGCTGGCCTTAATAGCGGAAAATCCATTCAGGAAAGATTTTCGTGCTATCATTGAGATTCGAGGAGGGAAAAGTTGTGCTCAGAAGGTTCTGTATCTGGCTCATGATGGCCGCCGCCCTGCTGTTCATAGCTCTGCCGGCGGCGGCCGTGGAAAAGGACAAAGGAAAGAAGAGGGACGTGGATTCGTCGTGTGTAGCCCCGGCCAAAGGTCCGCTGGCGCCCCAGGCCAAGGCTCAATCTGCAGCCAGCGCCAGCCAGTCCCAGTCTGCTCCGGTTAGGGCCCGGGTGGGTAAGGTCGCGCCGGATTTCGAAGCCAACGCCTTTGTCAATGGTGCTTTTAAAAATCTGAAGCTTTCGGACAACCGAGGCAAATGGACGGTGCTCTGCTTTTATCCCGGCGACTTCACCTTTGTCTGACCCACTGAATTGACTGCAGTTGCAGTTAAGTATCCGGAACTTAAAAAAATGGGCGTGGAAGTCATGGCTGTCAGCACGGATAGCCGCTTTGCCCACAAAATCTGGCAAACTGAAGAGTTGGCTAAGATGGTGCCCGGCGGGGTGCCCTATCCCATGCTGGCCGATGCCGGGGGCAAGATCGGCACGGTATACGGCGTGTACGATGACGCGGCGGGAGTCAACCTGCGCGGCCGCTTTATTATCGACCCCGACGGGGTTATCCAAG
The DNA here is from genome assembly GCA_037388025.1 of Syntrophobacterales bacterium. Taxonomy (GTDB): domain Bacteria; phylum Desulfobacterota; class Desulfobaccia; order Desulfobaccales; family 0-14-0-80-60-11; genus JBGSLA01. The sequence continues at coordinate 73,928 of JARRKO010000034.1, read as the reverse complement.
CCATGGAGGTACTTACTCCGTCGGTGGGCCGTAATGTGGCGGAACTCATCCGCCAGGTCAAGGCGTTTCAGCATGTCCGCAAGACCGGGGAGGCCATGCCTTCAGGCTGGCAGCCGGGCAAGCCGACGCTGAAACCGGGTCCGGACCTGGTGGGCAACGTCTGGAAGGTGTGGAAACCGGACCAGGCCTTTTAGGCGCCTGCACCGGGCAGGCACGGTGCAGCTCTTGCCTGCCCGGGACTCATCCAGAAGCTTAAACGGGAGTGATGTCATATGGATAAGCCTGCCGATTTGAAACCGTCAGAAGAGTTGGATAGCTTTACCATACTCCTTCATTTCGGTCTGATGATCTTTGGAGTGCTGGCCTGGCTGACCGGATACTGGGCCGGGGACTACAAAAAGGTCTTGCACCTGGGTTTCATGGTCCACAAGATGCTGGGTTTGGGTACGGCCGTTTTTGTGGCAGCGCGCTTATTGCACGGCTTCTGTGGCCCTGAGCCGGCCCGCTTCGCCAACTGGGTACCGTATAATTCAGAACGGGTGAAGATGATCCTGGAAGATATTCGCAGCCTGCTCACCCTGAAGTTGCCTGAGCGTGAGCCCCACCAGGGATTGGCGGCCCTCTGGGAGTCCTTTGGGCTGGCGGTTTTCACCTGGATGACGGTTACCGGGTTGTCGATGTTCCTCTTCCTGATACCAGGACAGAAAGCCCATGGCGCCATGCACCTGGTAAAAGAACTGCACGAGTTCGGAGAATGGCTGGTTCCCGTATTTTTGGCCGTGCATGTAGGTGCAGTCATACTGCATGCCCTGGCGGGAGATCATCGCTGGCGCACCATCTTCTTCCTGAAGAATAAATAAATAGCCAGAGTATGGAGACGTCCTCGTGCCCATTGTAGAGGATATCCCCTGTTCACTTTTGGCCAAACCCTGGCAGCTCTCTATTTTTCACTGGCTACTCTTCTTAGCAACTTATCAAGCCACTGAAAATTCTACTTATCCATCCAATATGGAAACATCAAATCCATCATCCAAAGCCCTACCCTTTAAGGGTTCCCATAACTTAGCCACGGATCCGCCTCACCTTGTTCTGATATGTAGATCATCTCTGCAATTTTTCAGGGCGAGGCGATAACTGCAAAGACTGGCAAGATATAGACTCAACCTAAACTTGCACCCTATTCATAAGGGTGTAAAAAGTTCAGAGAATGAAACGCAATGTTTCATCCTCCGAACCATTCCTTTGGGCGACTCTAAGAATTTCAAGAGGTTAATAAAGGCACAAAAATTGCTTTATTTTTTAGCGGATTGGTGTTTCTTATTTCAGGCCAGCAGCTGTCCTATGGGGAAAAGGAGAACCCGCTCATGCAACCGGATAGCACCAAGACCAGATGCTTATGGACTCTCATTGCCACCGCCGCCTTGCTACTGGTCCTTATGGCCCAGCCGGCCCTGGCCGTCACCAAACAGTGGGTCGGCACCCCCTTCAATAATCTGTGGACTACGGCCAGCAACTGGAGCCCGTCAGGGGAGCCGGGGGCCGGAGATGACGTCTTCGTCACCCAGAGTGGTTTCTTCCCTAAGACTGTCATTTACAATACCTCATCCAATCCGATGTTGTCCGCCCTTACCGTTGATGCCACCGGCTGGGGCAACATCACCTTGCAACAGTCCGGCAACGCCCTGACCGCCGATAATGAGACTATCGGCCTGGACGGCAAGGGGGTCTACGACCAGAGCGGCGGCAGCAATACGGTAAATACCAACCCTAGAAGTAGCCAACTTATCCTCGGTTATAACCCCACCGGTAAAGGCACCTACAATCTCAGCGGCAGCGGCAGCCTCTTGGCCTCCAATGAAATTATAGGTAGCCAGGGCGCCGGCACCTTCAATCAGAGCGGCGGCACCAATACGATAACCCAATTCCTTTTTCTTGGTGGTATTAACAGCACCTATAACCTGAGTGGCGGCAGCCTTTCGGTGGCCGGTCCGCTGGCCGGTAATGAATATATCGGCTACTCCGGCACCGGCACCTTCAACCAATTCGGCGGTACCCATACGGCCTCAGGTCTTCTCTACGTGGGATATGATTTTGGCGGCATCGGTACCTATAATCTGAAAGGCGGCTCCCTCCAGGCTGAGGGCGAAAGTATCGGCACCGGTACCTTCAACCAGACCGGAGGGAGCAACACCGTAAAAGGTCTCGAACTTGGAAGTGTTCGAGATGCCCTCGGCACCTACAATCTAGTGTCCGGCAATTTAGTGGTTACTGACTTTAATGAATATATCGGCAGCTTCGGCAGCGGCATCTTCAACCAGAGCGGCGGCACTCATACGGTTAGCACCAAAAATCTTTTCCTGGGCTATTTTTATAGACCCACCGGCAGCGGCACCTACAACCTGAAGGGCGGCAGTCTTTCGGTGGCCGGTAATGAATATATCGGCAACTCCGGCAGCGGCACCTTCAATCAGAGCGGCGGCACCCATACGGTAGGCCTTGACCTCACCCTGGGCAATGAGGCCACCGGCAGCGGCACCTATAACTTGTCAAAGGACGGCAGCCTCTCGGTTAGTGGGGACGAGTTTATCGGCTATAACGGCACCGGCGTCTTCAACCAAACCGGCGGCACCCACACGGTGGCCGGTATCCTCACCCTGGCGGCTCAATTTGGCAGCAGCGGCACCTACAATCTCCACCGCGGGACCCTCAAGGCTAACGACGAGATGATCGGGCCAGTGGGCACCGGCGTCTTTAACCAGAATGGCGGCGCCAATATAGTCACCAACTCCCTGACCCTCTCGCCGCTCGGCGGGACTGGCACTTACAACCTCAATGGCGGCATCCTGTCCGCCAAAACCATCGATATAGACGCCAATGACACCTTCAACGTCATGAACACCATCACCACGGTGACCGGCGACGTGGAGAATTACGGCACCGTCAAACGGCACCGTCAACACCACCAAGGCCATCGTCACCTGGAACGGCACCTTCACCAACAAGGGCGCCTATATCAGCGATCATGCCACCCAGACCTTCACCGACCTAACAGTCCCGGACCCCGTTATCCAAACAGGATACCTGGTGGGGCACTCCCAGGATGTGTTCAAAATCAAAAATGATTTCAACAATATGAGCATTAATGCCTCCGCCTGGGACACCGCCGCGGCTACCCTGAAATTCGTCACGGGGGCTGACAAGAGTCACAACTTTTATATCCCCGGGGAGGACAAAGGCCCCTCGGGCACCAACGGCTTTGAATGGGGCACCCTGATTATCCTCGGACAAACCGTGCACCTCTTTGATGGCAACGACAGTAACGAGGGCACGGCTCAGTATGTGGGGGGCTTGATCGGCGCCAAGGTGAACTGGTTCACCAAGATGGTGTATAACATCTTCAATGACGACGATGAGGAGATAAATATCTATTACGATCCTGACTTGCTGATCAACGCTTACCTTTTGGGCAAGACCTACGACTTTGCGGGGGGCCTGGGCCAGCTCAAACCTGACCCCACCCCGGTGCCCCCTTCCGTGTTCCTCCTGGGCTCGGGACTTTTGGGCCTGGGACTCCTGGGCTGGCGGAGAAAACGAAGCGGATAAGCTTTTGACCTGAAAAACAAAAGAGGCAGGGTCAACTGGCCCTGCCTCTTTTGTTTGCCACGGAAGAAATTCCGGGTACGCGATAACTGCTCTTCTTAGAAACTTATCACGCAGCCAAAAACTTCCCATAAACAGAAAATATCAACACATGGAGCTTATCATTAAGGGCACCAGCCTGAAAAGGTCCGGATAGCCAATATTTGGGGCACCACCCCCCTGTTTTGATAATCAAACCATAACTGCAATTTTTCGAGGTCCGATGATAACTGTCGGGTTTGGCAAGATATCTTCTCCGAATTCCATTTTGGCCTGCCGGTTTTTCAGTGGCGAAATTCACTGAGGTCCAAGAATATACGTCTCCGAGTGGAGAGCAACAACCATGTAAGGGACCAAATGATTTTGAATTATTCTGAAAGGTTTTGGAAGTTGGTCGATGTGCAACATTCATTCGGTTGTTAACCCAAATAATGCGGTATAATAAGGAATTAGAAATAAAAGATCAAGCCATTTTAGGGTTGCTTCTGATTCAGTTGAGCCAGCAGATACTTGGCCATGCCATACTCGAAGTAACTCTGGTAATTTGAGTCCGCAGCTTTTTGTAAACTGGCTTTCATTCGACTTCTCTTCCCCTGGGCTTTGGCAAGCAAAGCATCATAAAAGTAAGCTTCACAGAGCATACCCTTTCGAGGCATGGGAACCTTGCTGAGCTCTGATTTGTCAAACTTTCTGTCGTCCTCCAGAGGACCGAGAATCCTCTCAGCTGGGACCTTATTGAGGTAGTAACCGATAAGCATCTCCCGCCAGACGGTTTGATCTCTTTGTCGCAGTCGCTCCTCCCAGGTCTCCGGCCGGACCCGGGCCCAGTGCTGTTGGATCACCTTCAGGGCCTCTTCCTTATCCTTGCCGGTCAAATGCGCATACAGCAGCATGGCTATATAAGGCACGTAAGGATGATCGGTTTGCAGAAAATCACGGGCGGACCGTTCCCAGGGGTCGGTATGGGTCATAAGCAGCCCCAGGGCCCAGACGAAGGCAAAGCCGCTAGATTCGTAGGTAATTTTTCCGTCGACCCTCTCGACCAAGGTCCCTGCCTTGTGGGCAACTTTGGCCGCGCCCTCGTCATCACCAGCCTCAAGCAGCATTTTCAGTTTCAAACCGTAAGGTTCTTGCTCGTTGGGCCATTTCTGGATCGCCAGGTCGATGATTTCAGCGGCTTCCTGGGGGCGTTTTTCCCACAATCTCAGCCTGGCCATTTGCTCATGTGCTGAGCTCCCCAGATTCTCTGATTTCAAGAGGCGGGCAAAGATGTATTCCACCTTTTCCACCTTTTCGCGGTCCAACTCAGCACCTAAGATGGCCAGTCCCAAGGTAGCTCTGGCCCACAGGAAATCAGCGTAATCTATTAAAGCATCTCTTTTTTTCGGAGGAAGGTTTAAATTGCTAAATCCTTTTTTGGCCCGCTCTGCCAGGGTGCAGGCATACTCCAGATCGGCCGGAACCTCGCGCTCGGCCAGGAACAAGCCAATATTAAAGTATAAAAATGGGTCCTTGCGGCTTTTCGCCAGACCAGGCACGAGGTTCCAACACCACTGGTTGGGACCGCGCGTTCCACAAATTGTCAAAATTTTAGTCGACAGATTTTTAGCTTCTGCCCCGCGGAGTTGGGGCATGGCTCGGGTCAGAAAATCCATGCCTTTTTCCGGGATTTTCTGGTCATCAGTCAGGGGGTCGAACTCTGACAAGAGCCTGAGGCCGAACCAGGCGGCCTCCTCCGCCGGCCACCGGTCCGGGGTGCCATGCAGCTTGACGATCTTATCGGTAAGGGTGCGTTTATCCTGGCGATAGCTCTCCGGATAGGCGGCTAACAAACACAGGCGGAGGCACCGGGCTGTTTTATCATCAAGGCCCTTTTGGTCCACCAAATCCTCCAGCTCGATTCTTTCTGGGCGGCTTAACTCCAGGTTTCCTGGTCTTTTAAAAATCTTTAGAACCTTGCTTGTCTGCTGAAAGGTATCTTGATTGTCAAGTCGTCGCTGGGCAATCTTCAATAAAACCAAACCATATTTAGTAAATTTGGGCCCGGTGGAACCCGGCAGATCGAGAAGCTGGTCCTGTCTCATTAAGAGCAGTGTACCAAAAAACGCGGTTTCGTTGGCGGGCCACTTGAGCGGCGAACCGAATTTAGCCAGAGAATAGTCAACCAGTTTGAGCCATTGGTCTCGGGTAAACTCAGAAACGTCAAGAAATAACATCATAATGCGGCGGCGAGCTCGCATATCCTCGTTCTTGTCGAAAACCAGGTCGATCAAGGAGTCGTTTAAATTGGCCTTCAACTCTGCCAACTTGAGGTCACGAAATAATAATTTTCTCAATTGCTTTAGCTCTTGGGAGGGGGCCAGAAGGCCGGCAAACAATTCTTTATGGGCTTGGATGAGTTGCTGCTGAAGCTCCTGGGGATAAAAGGCCAGGAAACTGGAGACTGCAGATTTCCGGTCAGATTGTATGGCTTCGGAGAAGGCCTTCTCCGCCTCATCAATGTGCCCCTGATCCAGACACCTGACGCCCTTGATTATAAGTTTGGCGACCTCCCCTGTGGGGGACACTGTCTTGGCATTGAGCCTGGCGTGTTGGGTCTTGCGCAGGTCTGCGGCCATATCCCGGAGATAAAGGTAATCGTCAACCTGAGACCAGAAGACGAGGGAGGCCAGGAGCCAGCCCGGCTGACGGATGGTGCTGCCGTCTGGAATCCCACGAGTCTGATCCAGGACTCCCTTAGCGAACATTTTCTTCCGATACTTGAGCTCTTCTGCAGAGGGGTTTATTACCGTTCGCAGAAGCAGTTTCAGATCGGTGAGAGAATAACGGGTTTGTAACCACGACCTCACAGCCGGATTGAGGTCATCCAGAATCTTGCGGACCTGCTCAGCGTTCAAGAAATGAATCCGGTAGGAATCCAGCCGGAAGGTCAAAGCCGCGGCGAGCTGCTTCAGGGCATCCTCCTGGTCAACCTGGAATACGTCAGCATGGGAATGTTGGGTTGTCTGATTCATGAGCTCCACGCGCAGGGTGTTGCCGGTGAGGTTAGGAAGCATTATAAGTTTCCCGGCTGGCATAGGAACTCCGAACTGTTTAAAGACTCTGTCCTGGATTTTTTTAAGTTGCGTAAGGACTTCAGGCTTAAAATCTCCTTGATTCGTGAACCACTTAGGGAGCAGGTCTACTCCATGATAGACTCGAACTTTGGATTTAAAATTCGGGAGCCAGTTGCCGGCCTCTCGATAGGCTTCAGGAAATTTAACTTCAGGAGGCCGAGGTTTGGTCTTGTGGGGGCCTCTGAGTCCTGACTGCAAAGAAACCCGGAAAGAATCAATGTCTGAAGAGACCTCATTAGCAATTTCCTTCGATGATTTTTCCGGGTAGTTTGCCAGGGCGTCCAGGATAGTAGGTAACTGGTTGAGCAAGTCCCTGTCCTCTAAAATCATTCGGTAATTAATTTCCTGGATATCCTCCAAGAGTTGGTCCCCACGGACAGCACGGGCCTCAGCCACTGTCTCAGGATACATTTTGGCGACTTTTTCTAGGAGAATCTCCATGGCGTCGGGAGTCAGCAATAATTCAAGATGGGAAACCAGCCTGTATACCAGAATATAGGCCGGCAGAGCGCTGCCGTCATAAATGGTTTCGCCTGAAGCTTTCCAGGCCGGCAGGGACCAGCGGGGGATTACCCAGATTGATTCTCCGGATTCTTCCTCATTCTTCTCCTCTTTAGTCTCTTTTGGATCGATTTTTATCCACTCGCCTCTGAATCTCTCGAAAAAAATTTGAGCCGTACCCAGAAGATTTTTGGGGTTGCATCTAATGAATGCTTTATCCTCGTAAGCCGGAATGTTATTAAAATATTTCGGTTCTTTGATATGGGGCCTGGTTAATTTGATCTGCTCCTTGGGAATATCCTCTTTAATCAGTCGAAGCTTCAAGGGGACCGGGATACCCCATTTTTTATTTAACAGGGTTGTAGCAATGGATTGCCACATTTGGGTAAAGATAAAGGGATTTAACCCCCGGGAGCTCGAGTAGCTCACCGTCAGAGGCCAATCCTCCTGTTCAGAGGGCAAGGTAATGAACTCCACCCCTGAACGCTCGATGCCATAATTCTTAGGCAACTTAGGTCCGTATTTAATAAGGATTTTCTTCAAGTAATCGAAGCGATTTTCCCACACTAAATGATAGGGATTATACCAAGTTCTGGTCCAGATGAGATAATTGGCGACTTGATCAAACTTTCTCGCCATAAGCTCTTCTCTGTCCCCACCTTGAGAGGATAGGTCTTCCCTGGTCATGACCCCCACTGTGTTCCTGTGAAGAATATATCCGTCCACCAATAAGACGCCGAAAACCATTAAGATCAGGATGACAGCTGTACTGATCGCATTGCGCCAGCGTCTAATGTTCCTTAAGACCTGGTCGCGCCAGTTCGCGATGATGGGAATATACCTGTCATGTCTGAGCTCGTAGCGGACAACGTCGCCTTCATATGTTCGGCTTTGTAGAACACGCACTTCGTCATCGCTGAGACGTTCGAGTTCATAATTTACCTTGGACCGGGGGGTCTTGATACGGTGAGCCAAGTAGTCTGCAGAAAGGGCAACTTTGTACCCTTCCGGCGGGGCGAGATGCTCCATGAGCCGGGCAGTAAGATACTTCTGGCGCCAGTGGTGCGGCATGACACGCTGGAGATAGATCTCCAGGATGCCTTGTCGTTCTCCCAGACTTTTATATAAATCCAGGGTAAATTTTATTGACCCCGGCTTTTTCGCTTTTTCCTTCGTTGCTTCCTTCCACAGCTCGTCACAGACCAGTTGCAGCATCGGCAGGTCTATAGGTGCGTCGTCGGTGGCAGTCGGACGATCGGTCTTGGTCGAATGCTGTTCCAGCCGCAGATCGTTAATTAAAGTATCTACTAGTTTTGGTTCATATTCCACCTTGAACACCTTTAGAGGTCCCTCAATAGCTTCCCGACCACCTTCGGAGTTCATGAGCTCGAGTCGATAAGTAGATTGAAACAGGTTTACGATCTCAGACCTGAAAGGCTCGAGGGAGGCGAGGTGCTCCTCCCGTAAGGACAGGAGAATCCTGACATCAAGGTTGGGGCTGCGCACCAAAGACCCAAGTTCCCGGCGCAAGAGAGCTGGGCGGTGGCCATGGGTAAAGAACTCCTCGAACTGGTCCAGGATGAGCACCACGGTCCGCCCATCAACGCTGATCAGGAGACGAATAAGGTCAGCAAGTGTCGGAGCGCCTGCGCCTGGATCCGGAATCCTTAGCCTGATAGCCTCTTTGATTAGCTCGGTCTTGATGGCCATGACGGGGTCGTTGCTGCTCCAGCCATCGAAAGTGATGACAAAGGCTTCCTGATCTTCCAAGTAAGGAACCAGGAGGGTTCGCAGGATTGATGATTTGCCGACACCCGATAGACCATAGAAAACAGTGAGCTTGGAAGAGAATATTTTGTCCCGAAGGAGAACAGCATCCCGATCCCGGCCAAAGAAAATGGCTTGCTCTTTTTGCTCAAAGGGCCTTGCGCCCACAAAAGGAGTATCCGGCAGGGGTACCGCAGAATTAAGGTTATCTTGGGTGTTCATGGTGTCTCCTGCACTTTTTTCCCCGCAAGTTCATTGAGTTCATCGAGAATTTTTCTGGCTAACTCATCGGGATCCATGGGTAGCAGTTCCACTTCGAGATTTCGCCAAGATAATTTTTCCATGAGAGAAAATGTTCGCCGCACAGCTAGCCTCATGGGTTTCATACTGGTTTCACCGCTGTTCCTGAAAACTTGACCAACAAGACGGTAATGCCAGACATCCATGGGATAGCCAAGGAAGATCAGGGGTAACCTCTGGAAATAACGGCTAAAAGCATTGGGAACTCTAGTGCTTTGATTTTCCAGTCGACTTAATAGAATCAGGTGATCGGTTTCAGTCATAACTACCGTATCGATCGCATCATCCTTCAGATCGTCATTAATTAAACGGTTCAACAACGGCGATCCCAAAGGCTTGTAAATGATAAAAGTGTCTTTAGTGGAACTCAGAGCAATACTATCTGCATCATGAAATTTAGGGTTGGGATCATTAGGACCACGAAACATAATAATTTTTCCGTCATGCTTACCGTTTAATGACCGAATAACATGGCAAAAGATCAAAAGAGGATGATTTGCTTTCTCCAACCTTTGTTCCAACAAAAGATCTTCGGTGGCGCTAACGATAAGCGCTGGTTTAGATTTTAACAAAAGTTCAAAAACTACTGGCTCCTTGGTTTGCATGCCCTGTTCATTGATAATCTTTTCCAACCGAATTAAGAACGAATCCCGGAACTTAAGACGGCGTTCTCGGTACTCAGCAGCGGTGGCCAGGGTCCTTTCAAGACATTTCTTATCAGCCAGGGCTTCTATTATAGAGCACGAAGAAAGAGGTCCTTCCTCACCGTAAATTCCAGGTCCCAAAAAGGGGATGCATCCCCCCATCTGAAGCGCCTGGCATGCCCCCTCAAATTGATCAAAATCTTCAGGCTGTAAGGTAGGTTCAGGCTCCTCGAGCTCACCGGAATCTTGGATAAGGCGGAGGAGATAATCAGAAAGGGCCCTGCGTATTTCGGCACGGAAAACTGGAAAACTTTCCTTTTCATCCCCTGCGGGTTTCTCGTATTCAAAAAATTTGGCAATTTGGTTCAATTCATTACGAAAATTCTCAATCCACTCCATGGCGGATGGGTCTCTTTCCCACAGATTTCCAGGCCAGTTATCTTTTGCCAGAAACACCAGCACTGGCTTGTTGTTTTCCTGAGCGTATTTATATTCCAGAGCGGTGATGGAACTCTGCCCATCGCCCCCCTGATCTTTTGTGGGCACCCAACCGCGCCGAAAAGCAACCATCAGGATCATCAGGTCACATTTACTAAGCTCATCGAAACAAGCCTCGCGCGTCGATTCTGGTCTGGTGGTCCAGTGTTCCATCATGTCTGGAGCCCATTTCATATCGCAAATGGCAAGTCGCGCAACGGCACGATAATCTGTAAGGTCCTCCGAGGTCGAGGACACAAAAACTTTTAAGGGTCTGTCTAAGCGGCTCATTGGCATGGAAATTTCCTCCATGACATTGAATCTTTTAGTGATTAATAATAGCCCAAATTTTCAATCAATTTCATAATAGATTTGATATCGGTTGGGAACATTTATTTTAAAAAGCTTCATTTAGTGATTGCATTAGATATGTTTTCTTTTGGATAGGACCCATTGCATCTCAAAATAAGTGGGGTGATTTTTAGTTGTCTTTTTGGTTTTGAACTTCTTTCAAGGTAGTTTTCAAGGTATTTTCGAGCTTGGCGAAGGCACCTTTGCCCTCAACCATTTCACTAAGCCATTGTCTATGTTCCAAAGAAAGCTGTTCATGCACTGCCTCAACAAAATCTAGGAGGGGCTGGATACCGGCTGAATACACTGCTTTTCTGACATCATCAAGCTTTTTGTAGAGATCCTCCAGCACTCGTAAAGTCCTTTCATAACGCTCTGCATTGCGGCGATCCTGATTTACCGCTTCCTTCATGGAAGTGAAGGAACTGAGATTGGTGAAAATGGTTCCTATGCCTGCGACGGCTGCAAACATCGGATTAATGGCACCACTAAGCACTCCGGCAGCACCAGTGGCGATGGCTGCGCCCCCTATGGCCCATCCGCTTATAGACTGAGTTCTGAATGCCTCTTCCTTGTGTTGTTGCCCTCTTTTTCTATAATAAGCACGTTGGACATCTAGTTGGAAGCGCCGAAAATATTCTAGTTTTAATAGTTCAAATGGAATGGAACTTAGTTCTGAAGTTGGCGGTGATAAATTTACGAAACTATTAAAATAGTCGAGTCTTGTAGTTTCGGCAAAGGCCCGCTTGGACATCCACTCTTCTAGTAAGCTACCCTGCCGAATCAAATACAAATCCCTCGATGCAAGTCCACCAGCAATGAAGCCTCCACAACTAAGAATTGCAAGGAAAATCTTGAGATTCTCTTCTGTCAGAAATTTTCCAAGTGTCCCGATCACTAAAACAAGCGCTATAAACGCTCCGGTTATGAAGACAGCAATATTTGCACGGGTAAAAATTGTTTTAAATTTATTTTGTGCGTTTAGTGCGCTATGATCTTCTTCTTCGTAACGAAGAGCATCGGTCTTTACTGCGGCTGAATTCAGAATAGCGGCTAAGGCAGGTGCTCTGCCTTGAAATTCTTGAGCATGCTTCGTTGGAGAAATAATGTAATCGTTGGGTTTTCCAGCGCCAATTGCTTCTGCGGCCGCCCTGATGACTGAGTCCTCTTCCATATCAGTTTCTCCGTTCATTATTCACGAAAGCATAAAACTGACAGTATCCGGAAGGAAATCTCAGCAATTAGAAAATCGATAGAAATAACGACAATTCCCAAGTCTTTGGCTTGGTTAACTTAATGGCACTAATAGGAAGGAGGTTTAGCTTCTATAGTTACACGCACAGGGGATAAGCATAAGAATTTTTCTTATTTGATGCCATGATTTGCCTGACGTTGTCAAGCAATTTTTAACTAATGTGAATTATTTATCAAAGTAATTCTTAAGGCTTTTGCTAAGGGAGAAGGGTCCTCCAGTCCGTCTAGTCTTGTTTACAAGATGGGGAATTTGGGGACATGAGCTTTGGAAATCATGTTGATTTCTACAAAAAAGTGAGAAAAAGAGAAAAAAGGCAGAATTCTCGGCCCAAGAAAATGATAATTCTTGATCTCTTAAACGTTTGCTATCTGCTCTCTATCCACACCTTACCACCTGATGGTTAGTGTGTTGAATTACTCATCATATTTGTTAGAATCTGTTGGCTATCCCTGGTCAAGGTCAAGGTCTTTTAGCGGGGGTATGAAAACTGGGGAAATGAAAAGGTGCTGATTGGCCTGGAATGGCTCCCAATGGTTAAGGGTTGGGAACTGCAGAGCCAGAAACAAATCCCGCCTTCGGCACCATTATAATATTATAAATATCAATTAGTTAGCTTAAACAAACGACTTAATTTTCCCGCCCCAAACCCGCCCCAGACCCATTCCAGTAGCCTTGGCATGAGGCAACCTGGGTCCTCAAGGATCTCATGGGACACCCTGACCTCGCGCGTTTTGAAGGCTCCACGGTCAAACCGGTCTTAGTGCAATAACCAGAGATGCTGCATGGAACAGTTATCTTCATTGAATCAAGCCCCTTGGAGGGGTGACTAGACATTCAATGCCCTTCTTGAGCAGTCGGTCATGAAGCCGGAAACCAAATATCCGGCTTCATAAACCACCTGTAAGCGATGGTCAGGTGACAGCATCACTACCGTCAAGCAGAAATCTTTCCGGCCAGAAATAGCCCGAGTTTTGGATAATCCTGTGCGGCTCCGAAGCCGTTCTTCCGGTCCTAGTTTCCCAGGGGATCATTGGGGGGCTTTAGGGGATGATTGAGACATTTACCTTGACCTCGATCCCCACCACTTTGACGGCTAACCGTTGCAGCAGGGCGATCACCTTGTCCTCTTCTTCCACGGGGCCTTTGATCTCTATGAAAACCTCCCCATCTTGGACGTTCACCTCGACAGAGGGGAAGTCCTCTACCAAAGCCGCCTGGATGCGGGCGGCCAGGGTTAGATCGTCGAGGTCTTTCTGTGATCTGTCAGTGGTTTGGAAGCGAGGGCTCTGCAGGGCGCACATTATCAGGTGTACGGCATCGTCCGTGGTGAGGGTTTTAACATGGATAACCAAGTCATAGAGGCTCGGGTCCCGGGCATCAATGCCATAAAGATGGTAACTCCAGCGGTAGCGCTCATTATCATCTTTTTGCAGAAACGCCCGAGCCTCCTCAGCCGAAATCCCCTCACGTTTCACCTCTTCGGCCACCCGGTCTTCCAGGTCGGCAATGATCCGCACCTTGAGAACATGGGGAATGTCCTGGACGAAGAAATGGCCAGCCAAACCATGATAGACTACGTTGTCTTTCTGGGCATGTTTCAATAAAGCTGCCTTGATATATGACACATACCTTTCCTTGCCGTGGGTAAAGCGTTCTAGAATCGAAGGCGCATCATGGATCGCCCGAACCAGCTTGATCTCCGGAATATGGAATTGTTCCGAAGCCTCCAGAAGGACATCCCGGGAGATACATTCGTAACCTAGCCTGGCGGCTACCTTTTCAGCCACCTCTTTGCCCCGGCTGTAGGAACCCCGGGAAATAGTAATGATTGCCATAAATGGCCCCCCTTGCAAATGCAAATAAGTTTAATGTCGATAGTTAAGTTTAGGGGAATCACGGTGAGGTTACGGGTTGACCAAACGGACTTTGGCCTTAACCCCGCCCACATCATCAACAATCTGATCAACTTTGGCGATTAATCTTTTGTCCTCACCCCAGGCCACTCCCATGCTAACCACCAGTTCGCCATTTTCCACATTCACTTTAGCGGATGGCACCTCCTCTACCAAGGCTGCCTGAACCTGAGCGGCCAATAGCAGATTATCTATGGCCTTTTGAGATTCGGGCGTGGTCCTGAACCTGGGTTGGTTGACGGTATATTGAATAATGTTCACCGCCATCTCGGTAGTGATGGCAGTGATATGGATAACCAAGTCATAGAGGCTCGGGTCCCTGGTATCAATGCCATAAAGATGGTAACTCCAGCGGTAGCGCTCCTTGTCATCTTTTTCCAGAAACGCCCGGGCCTCCTGAGCCGAAATCCCCTCACGTTTCACCTTTTCGGCTACCCGGTCTTCCAGGTCGGCAATGATCCGCACCTTGAGAACATGGGGAATGTCCCGGACGAAGAAATGGCCGGCCAAACCGTGATAGACTACGTTATCCTTTTGTAAGCGGTGCAACAGCGCTTCCCTGACATAGGTCACATACCTTTCTTTGCCATGAGTGAAGCGATCTAGTAGCGAAGGCGCATCGTGAATGGCCCTGATCAGCTTAAGTTCCTTAATATTAAAATGCTTTGAGGCCTCAAGGATAATTTCCCGGGAGACACATTCGTAGCCCAGATTCTCAGCGAGTTTTTCTGCCACCTCTTTGCCGTGACTGAACGACCCTCTGGAAATGATTACGATGGACATGTGCGCTCCTTTTAATGAGTGCTCGCGATAAAGATTTTTCCATCAGACCTTAGAATACCGCGATGAGCATCTTAATCCCCACCAGGGCCACGGCCACGGCCAGGGCGCGAATAATCCAGGCGCCTGAAATCTTATTGGAAAGATAGGCCCCAAATTGGGCTCCGATCAGGACCCCTATCCCCAGGGCGGCAATGCGGTGGGCCCCATGATGGAAGGAACCGTGAAAGATATGCACCAGTGTTGCGGCGAAAGTTGTGATAACCACAATAAACTGGATGCCCAAAAAGCTGGCGATGAACCCTAAGAAAAAGAAGACTGGCACTCCCAACCAGAGATAATAATGGTATTCGAAAGTTACGCCATCCATACTCTGAAAGATGCGAGTCAGGCCGCGAGGGGGGGAGGGTGGTTTTTCTACGGCGGGTTGGGCGTCGGACTTGGGCCGGAGCAATAAAAAGAGCGCCAGGCTGATCAGGAAAACACTGAAGATGGCTTCAAATACCCGGCGGGGAATGGAGGCATTGGTGATAACGCCGAAAATGGCGCCTGGAATCGTGGCTGCCGCCAACATCATGCCGGATTTATAATCAATTCGCTTCAGGCGAGCATAGGCTGCGGCGCCGGAAATGGAATTGAAAAAAACTACGGCCAAGGAGATGGCAGTAAGGGTTTGTTGATGCTCTTTTGGATAAATGAAGAGCAGCACCGGCATTAAGAGAAAGCCGCCGCCGGCGCCGATCAGGGTGCCATAGGCACCAATACCGAATCCCAAGAAAACTAGGCCTAAATACTGCAATGCAGTTTCATGTAATACCATGCTACGTCCGCTGGATCACCGCCGATGGGCCGCACCCTCATCTGCCTTTCCTCCGGCAAGATGGTGGCAACCCCCCGGCCGCAGTTTTCATCTCTGCCTCAGCGATGCAACTGGGGACCTAATTATCTAAGCTGGCATACCCTTTGTTCTAAACATAAGACATCAAAATCAAATGTAAACATCGCTTCTTCCCATCATGAGGGTCCCGCGCCAAAAAGACCTGAGTAGGATGGCGATTATCTTGCTATACCCCGCGGTTATTATCAGAACTTCAAGAATTGCTGCCCTCGGTGGTGAGCCTGATATGCAGATAGGCCTGGATATGGGAAGTTTTTGGCCCAGTGATAAGTTTCTCAGGAGGGCCAGCGAGGGCAACAGGCTCGCTTGAAATGCAAAGGCAGGGCCATATGGTGACCCTGCCCTGAGTGATTCCATCTAAGAAGCTTCTCAGCCAAACCTAAAGAATCACCCAGGTCCCCCTTTGGGGCCACGTTCAAGTTCCGCCACTCTCTTTTCCAACGCCTCCAAATCAGTGGTTCGGGCCAGGCCCATCCCGGAGATGATCTTTTCAACCACGTTCTTCAGCTTGTCCATAAAGGCTTCCTGTTCGGATTGGGCCTTTTCCATTATTTCGGTTACCGCTTGCGGGGCATCCTGCTCGGCCAGTTCTCCCCGCTTGATCATGTCGTCTACCAGGACTTCCACTTTTTCCCTGGTAAAATCCAACACCCCCAGACCAAAATGCTTGGCTTTGCGCCACAGATCTTCCATAAGCTAACCCACCATAATTTTTCTTTAAGATTATATCATGTGATGAAACGCCTCCATGGCTTTTCTCTTTCCGGTAAGGTGGGTATGGTGAACCTGAGCCTGGTGCCTTCCTGCTCCCGGCTGTGGATTTCGAAAGTGCCGCCCACCATGTTCAACCGCTCCTCCATGGCCGCCAGCCCCACGCCGCGGCCCGGCATCCTTATAACCCGGGCCACGTCAAAGCCCTGACCGTTGTCCTGAATGGCAAAGTGCACCTTTGCCCCCTTCTTGGCCGCGGTAATGCTCACCTGCTGAGCTTGAGCGTGCTTGCCGATATTGGTCAAGGCCTCCTGGACGATGCGGTAAATAATGGTCTGCACCGGCAGGGAGAAGAGCCGGTCGAGCTCCGGCAGGTCCACCTGCCAGGTTATGTGTCCCTGATGGCTGGCAAAGTTCTCCACCAGGGATTGCAGGGCCTTGGTGAGGCCCAAATCCTCTACGTCCCCCGGGCTCAAATCATGATACAGGCGGCGAATCTCTCCTAAAACTTCACTGATAACCGCCTGCAGTTCCAGGAGCTCCTCCCTGATGCTTTCCTGCTCGGGCAGCAGGTCCTTGGCGATGGAACTCAGAGAGAGTCTAAAAGCCAACAAGGCGTGGCCAAGCTCATCGTGCAGTTCCGAGGCCAGGCGCCGGCGTTCATCCTCTTGGGCGGTGAGTAACTGTTCTGCAAGGTAACGCAACCTTTTTTCTGATATCTTCAGGTCTTCCTCGGCCTGCTGGCGCGCCGTGACGTCAATGGCTATGGTACCCACCATGAAGGGAAGGCCCGAGGCGTCATTGATGGGAAACCGGTGGGTCAGGAGGTAATGGCGGCCGTCGGCCAGTTTCAGCTTTTCCACCTGTTCCATGGGCTCCCCGGAGCTAATCACCTGGAAATCCAGCTTCTGGAAGATTTTGGCCTGCTTGCGGGGCCAGATTTGTGTTGGGGTCTTCCCCGCCCAAGCCCCGGGGGCAAGATTCAGCATCTTTTCCCAGGCCTGGTTGGCAAACAGGTAACGCCCCTCCATGTCCCGCATCACCGCCAATCCCGGCAGGTGTTCCATGAAGGCCGCGAAGCGGGCCTCACTTTCCCGGAGCCTGACCTCCATCTCCTGGCGCTCCTTGATCTCGCCGAGCAGCTGCTCATTGGCCTGGCTTAGGGCCGCGGTACGCTCCGCCACCCGTTCTTCCAGGTCAGCATGAGCCCGGCGCAGGGCCTCCTCGCTCCGTTGGCGCTGTAACGCTTCCACCATAGCTAGGGACAGAGTCTCCACCGCGTCCTGATCAGCCGGGGTGTAGCCCCCAGGTTTATTTCCCAGGCCCACCATGCCGATGGTCTTGTCCCCCTGTTTCAAGGGCACGCCCAGGAAAGCCGTCAAAGGGGGATGGCCTTCGGGGAGGCCGATGCTGTCGGGATGAGCCGCGGGATCGTTGGCAATCAGGGACTGCCCTTCTCTTATGACCTGCCCATAAATACCGTGAAAATGCCAACCTTTAGGCAAAACCATTTCTTCCGACCCCGGTACAGTGCAGGCCTCCCAGCCCGGGTCACTAATAGCGATATCGTCCAGGAGACCGGCCTCGTTTATCTGCCCGATAAAACCGAACCTGCTGCCGGAGAGCTCTTCGGCCACGGCCAGACAGGTGCGGCCCAGATCCTCCTGGGTCTCGCAGGTCAGGGCCTCATGCAGGACAAGGTTGATGCCTTGGGTGAGTTTATCTTGCCGCTGCAGGGCTTCTTCGGCCCGTTTCCGCTCCCGGATGTCCACGCCAATGCCGATGTGAGTATCGTCCGTGAGGCGGATGTTGGCCCAGGTACTGTCCACCAGGCTGCCATCTCTGGCGGTCGCCTGAAAATCCCGCCACCCCGGTACCAGATAATGCATGTACTCTCGCACCTGCTCCCGTTGTTCGGGGTTGGGGTAAAAAAACTCCAGGGGGTCATCCATAGCGGCCAAGTCTTCTTCCGACCAGCCCAACACCCGACGCGATTCCTTATTGAAACGAAAGATCTTCAGGTTGGGATCATAAAATGTCAGCATCACCGGGATGTTGTCGATGATTGCCTGCAAGAGTTCCCTTTGCCGGGCCAGTTCCTCTTCTGCCCGCTTGCGCTCGGTGATGTCCCGGTGGATGCTGACAAACCCGATAACCCGGCCCTGGTCATCCTTGACCTGACTCCCCTTGGTTTCTGCCGAGAAGACACTGCCATCCTTGCGCCGGTATTCCATTTCATAAACAGGGAGGGGATGATCCGGCTTGGTGTGATAGCGGCGGCGGCCCTGCTCTTCGTAATCCGCCGGAGAGGCGTAGATAAACTCCGTGGTGCGGCCCTGCATTTCCTCCAAGGCATATCCGAACAAGGCTTCGGCCGCAGGGTTTACCAGGACGATACGGCGCTGAAGGTCGGCAAAGATGACGCCGTCAGACATGGAGTGGAAGATGGCTTCAAGTTCCGCCTGACTCCGGATCAGGGCCTCTTCGGTCCGCTTGCGCTCGGTAATATCCAGGAATGCCGCCACCGCGCCCCGGGGCTGCCCGGCTTCGTCCAGCAACGGTACGGCGTCCCCCAAAATGGTGTGGACCGTGCCGTCATCAAAGACCAAGTCAATATCGTAATCTCGCACCGTCTCCCCGGTGGCGGCCCGCTGCACCGGCAATTCTGCTCCGGTAATCTCCCGGCCGTTCTGCATGGTCCGGAAGTTTTCCGGCCTTTCTCCTGCCGAAGCGGATTTGGATAGATTGCTGTCGGGCGTGCGGCGCATAAGTTCATAAGCAGCCCGGTTACCGGTGATCACCCGGCCCTCGGGGTCGTGGGCCAAGAGGATAATCCCCGGGGTCGTATCCAGAAGTGCCTGCAATTCAGCAGCCCGGGCTCGCTCGCGCCCTTCGCTCTCCCGCAGGGCCTCCTCTGCCCGGGTGCGATCGGTGATGTCCAGGGCGTAAAGACGCGCCGTGGGCAAATCATGGGGCAGGTGCAGGGTGACCGCGTAGATGGCCCCCTTGAGGTCCAGGTCAAAAGAAAATTCCCGGGGACCGCCTGTGCGCGCGGCCGTAAAAATCTCCTTCAGGTTACGCGGCACAAAGGCTTCCACCCCGTGGGGAAGCCTCAGCTTTTGCGCGGCATGGAGGGCTGCGGGATTGGCATACACCACCGTACCTGCCTCGTCCACTTCAATGACGGGGTTAGGGTTGAGGAGCGGGAAATTAGCCAAGCGCCGAATTTCCTCCTCCGCTTGCTTGCGTTCGCTGATGTCCCGGACTACTACCTGGACCGCGGGCTGGCCTTGATAGGTGATGGGCCTGGCCGCGCTTTCCACGTCCGTGAACTGCCCATCAAAACGCCGGAGCTTAATTTCTCTGAGATCCGCCGGTTCTCCGGCATAGCCCCTTTTGACCCGCCGTTTGACTATATCCAGAAAATCGGGGTGGACCAGATCAAAGATATGTTGACCCAGGATGTCCTCGGGACTCGCGGCCCCGAAGAGCGTGAGACCGGCCTGATTGGCAAAAATAATCCGTCCTTTGGCATGCACCACGATGGCGTCAGGTGACATTTCCACCAGACTGCGGTAGCGGGCCTCGCTCTCGGCCAGGGCCGCCTGAGCCTCCTGGCGCGCGGTTATATCCTCCACCAAGGATACGGCGAATTCGGGCTCCCCCGCCAGGTTCCGGGCCAAAGAGACATGGAGCCGCCCCCAGAGTACCCGGCCGTCTTTACGGATATAGCGTTTCTCTACCTGGTAGCGTTCCCGCCGGCCGGCCGCCAACTCGGCAAACAGGCCGGCATCCTTGTCCAGATCCTCGGGGTGGGTGACCTCAAAGAAACTCATGCCCCGGAGTTCGGTGGGGGTATAGCCCAGGCCTTTGATAACCGGGGCGTTGAACTGCTGGAAACGCCCTTTCAGGTCCGTGGTGGCGATGCCGATGCTGGCGTTGCTGAAGATGGCCCGAAAGCGCGCCTCACTCTGGCGCAATTCCGCCTCGAGTTGCTTGCGTTCGCTGACGTCCAGAACGAAGGACACCCACATAAAGGGATCTTCCTCCAGCAGGGCGCCGCCTACCATCACCGCAACCTGGCTGCCGTCTTGGCGGACAAAGGCTTTTTCAAAGGGGGTATGGACCCCGGTGGTCCGCAGCTCGTACAAGGCCTGGGCGTCCAGGGAGAGGTATTCGTGGGGGGTCAGCTCCACCCAGTTTAACTCTCCGGGCTGCATCTCTCCCCGGGTGTAGCCCAACATCTGGAGAAAGGCGTCGTTAGCCTCAACGATGGTTTCTTCATCGCATACCGCCATGCCGATAATATTGGCCTCCACCAGTCGGTGGAAACGCCATTCGCTCTTTCTGAGAGCTTCCTCGGCCTGCCGGCGGGCGGTAATATCATTGTTGATCTCCAGAATGGCCAGCGGCCGCCCCTTGTCGTCCCGCTTGAGGCTCCAGCGGCTCTTTGCTATCAGGCGGCTGCCGTCCCGGGTGGTATGAATCGACTCCCCTTCCCAGCGTCCCTGCTCCAGCAACCGGGTTTCAATATCTACCAGGGGTTCGGGAAACTCGGTGGCGAGCAGCCGGTGGACCACCTGGCCCATGGCCTCCTCCCGGGGCCAGCCATAGAGATCTTCCGCGCCCCGGTTCCAGTAGGTAACCCGGCCCACCATATCCCAGACCAGGATGGCGTCCTCGGCCAGGTCCAAAAGCTCGGACTGCCGGCGCAGCATCTCTTCCCTTTGCCTACGCTCGGTGATGTCTTCCTGAACAGAAATAAACAGCTTTTCGCCGCCCACCTCGAGCGCGCTGATGCGAGCCGAGGTAA
This sequence comes from Syntrophobacterales bacterium, assembly GCA_037388025.1. Lineage (GTDB taxonomy): Bacteria > Desulfobacterota > Desulfobaccia > Desulfobaccales > 0-14-0-80-60-11 > JBGSLA01. The sequence goes on along the minus strand of JARRKO010000034.1, from coordinate 52,763 downwards.
AAAAAGACCGGCCGTCCTTCCGGCGATTGAGAAACTCCCCCGACCAGACACCGGAAGCCTGCAGCTGGCGCAGGATTTCTTGGACGACCCGGCGGTTTTCTTCCGGCGGATAGAAGTTGAGGATATTGGTGTGCCGGCCCAGTAATTCCCCCGGCTCATAACCGAACACGGCGTCAAAGGCCGGGTTGGAGTATTGGATATGGCCCCGGCTGTCCGTGACCGTGACTGCTTCCGCCATGCTCTCCAGGACCCGGGCCTGGGTGCGCACCGCCTCTTCCGCCCGCTTGCGTTCGGTGATGTCTTCGGCCAGGCCGATGAAGCCCCGGAAGCGACCTGCCGCGTCGTGCAGCGGGGCCGCCGAGAGGCTGACAGCGATGAGCGCGCCGTCCTTGCGTTGTTGTTTGACTTCGGTGCCGGTGAAGGACCTCCCTTGGAGAGCACGTTCTAACGGCGCCCTGGCCTCCTCGGGAGCCTTCGTGGGCATGGACAGGGGCAAGTGACCCTTGAATTCCTCTTGGCTCCAGCCGAAGAGGCGCTCGGAGGCCGGATTGACGCTGACCACCTTACCCTCGGCGTCAAAGACCCCGATGGCCAGGGGCGCGGCCTCAAACAGCGCCCTCAGGTTGTCATTGGCTTCCCTTAGCTCCTCGTTCACCTCGAGGAGTTCCGTGGTGCGCTCGGCTACCAGCTCCTCCAACTCCTCCTTGTGCAGCCGCAATTCCTCCTGGGCGGTCTTGAGCTCGGTGATGTCAGTCAGGGCGACCCGGTGCTGCTCTCGGCCCTCCGCATCCTGCAAAAGGAGGATGTCCAGGAGCAAGACCCGGGCCTTGCCGTTGCCGTCCTGCAGGTGGAACTCTCCCCGTCGCTCCCGCAGGTCAGAGCCGTTATTCAGCAATTGTCGGAAAACCCGACGGTCCGTGTCCACCAGGAAATGAGGGAAGAAGAGGCCCAGGAGTTTGCTGCGCTCCAGTCCCAGCATGGTGGCGGCGGTGAGGTTGGCCTCCAGGATTTTGCCGGCTTTACCCAGGGTGAGGTAGCCCACCGGCGCAAAGTCATAGAGATCGGTGTATTTATCCCGGGATTCGGCCAGTTGGACCTGGGCCTGGCGCAGCTCCTCGTTTTGCAGCTCCAGTTCGATCTGGTGCACCTGGAGTTCGTGGATGAGGCGGGCAGCTTCGACCGGGGTAAGTTCCTCCGGGTGGGTGGCCTTCTTCTTGAGCCGCTCCTCGGCCTGCCGGCGCAGGTCAGTAAAGTCGGGGGAAGAGTTCTTTGCATCTGACTTCATGATAGATACCCCCTGAACTTTCAGATACCCTAATAAATTATTATAGCTTTCCGGCCCTGAACATAGTCACATGTGACCAATTGGTGAGCATGGCGGATATAGCTTTTTCACCCTTCGTTCAATACACCCCTTCCGGCTAGACCGCTAATTCAAGGATCAGGTAAGACATCAACGTTGGATTTGATGAACCAAATAGTGGGCCGGGACTCGCCACGACCGTTGCAGGACAGACCCAACGATCCTGCCTTTTTGCACCAGGACCTTAAGCTTCCCGAGAATCAAGATAAAGCGGTGTTTCTCTGCGGTGCAAGCCTTTGCCAGGCTGCGTGCTTCGACCTCAGTCAGGGGAAGAGACCTTGCTGCAAAGTTAATCACCCATGGAACTTAATCAAGGTTGGCAGCATCACCGATACTTTGCTCGGCAGGTCGCTTTAAAAATGGGCCAGGTTGAATGTCGAAAGGGGGAGCACTAGATTATACATGAATGAGGTAGCTTCTTAGCGTCCTTACCTGAAAATTCCAACGAAGAACCTTATTGTTAAAAAACTATTCACGCGAGTGAAAAACCTTGGTGGGAAAAGAACCACGGAGCCGGTTAACTTTTTTAGAGGTTGTGGCCATCGGCATCGGCGGCATGGTGGGCGGCGGTATTTTCGCTGTTCTTGGTTTGGCGGTACAGCTGGCTCATGGCGGCACTCCCGTGGCCTTTTTCTTGGCTGGAGGGGTGGCTCTGTTAACCTCTTACTCTTATGCCCATTTGTCCGTCAAGTATCCCAGCGCCGGGGGCACGGTGGAGTTTCTCAACCAGGCCTTTGGCACAGGATTGATTACCGGAGCCCTGAACATCCTTCTTTGGATCAGTTATATGGTAATGCTCTCTCTCTATGCCTTTGCCTTTGGGAGTTATGGAGCGTCCTTTTTCCCGCCCTCTTACCAACCACTGGCGAATCATGGGCTTATCAGCGGCGTGATTGTCATTTTCACCTTAATAAATATCTTGGGTTCCTCTGCAGTGGGCGACTCCGAACAATGGATTGTCCTGATCAAGGTTGCCATTCTGCTTCTCTTCATAGGAGCGGGATGCTGGACCATAGAGGTTCATCGGCTCAGCGTCTCCAACTGGACTCCTCTGCCTCGGCTGGTAGCAGGAGGTATGATTATTTTTCTGGCCTATGAAGGATTCGAGCTCATTGCTAATACAGGCGGAAACGTAGAGCATCCTGAAGCCATCCTGCCCCGGGCCTATTACGTTTCAGTAATCTTTGTGATTTTGCTTTATGTGGCTGTCGCCGCAGTGACCGTGGGTAATTTATCTCTGGCCAAAATTATCGCGCACAAAGAATATGCCCTGGCCGTAAGCGCCAGGCCTTTTTTAGGCCAGGTCGGGTTTACGTTAATAGCGGCTGCCGCCCTGTTATCCACGGCTTCGGCCATTAACGCCACTCTTTACGGCGCCGCCCGTATAAGCTATGTAATCGCCAGGGAAGGGGAACTTCCGCGGATTCTGGTGCGGAAAATCTGGCAACGTCCCTTGGAGGGGTTATTTCTGACCGCGGGCGTGGCCTTGCTGATGGCTAATTTCTTTGATATTGAACGAATTTCCATGATGGGCAGCGCCGGCTTCCTGTTAATTTTCGCGGGCGTCAATGGGGCCAACTGGCGTCTGTCGACATCCATCGGGAGCTCGCGGTGGTTGGCCGGCATTGGCCTGGTGGCCTGTTTGGGAGCCTTGGTCGGGCTCGTCTGGCAGCAGCTGACTACCAACCCGCAAGAAATTTTCGTGCTGATACTGATGGTAGTGATAAGTTTTGTCGTCGAAGCCGTATATCGCTTCATGAAAAAGCGGGATTTATGGCCGGTTTTTAAACAAGAATAGTGGCTGCCACAATTCTCCTGCCTGGCGAGGCTCTCCCGCCCCTCCAGCTCATGGACAAGATCTTAATTTTGTGGTTTGGCAATGTCCTTGATCTGCCTCACTTTTTCCTGCTTAACAGATTATGTGCTGCATGCCCGGTTTTATAAAGGAAAATAGGTCCGCCCACGATAAGGTACCAATAAAAAGTATACGTGCGCCACACAATCAAGGTAAAGGCCAGGGGTTCCCGAGCCAGGTAAGGACTCAGGAACGCGGCATAACCCGCACCCACCGCGCCGCCGCCCCCGGGCATCGGAACCACTTGGCCTCCCAGGTTCAAGACTCCCTGGACGAGCAGCAGATAAGAAAAGGAGATATTTACTCCCACCAATTGGAGTATGACATACAACAGCAGATAGCGGGGCAGCCAGAACCCTACGGTAATGACATAAAGGGCGATCAGTTGGAGCCAGGACATTTTCCTCAAGGTACGTACACTCTTGAGAAAATTAACGGTCCCCCGGGCCAGACGATATCGGTGGCCGGCCAACCAGGAGGTTTTCCCCATCTGCCGGCTCACCAAATGGTAAATCCGCCGAAAGTTTAAGATCAGCACCCCTAAAACCAGGGTGCCGCCGACGATCACCACCAGTATCACCTCTACCAGTCTCAGGCTATCCAGGCCGGTGCCTTGGAGGACCTGGACCAGCGCCGCCAAGCTCATAATGGTGCCGAAATACGTCAGATCGGTGAGCACGATAACCCCGACCAGGCCGATGGCCTCACCGAGGGTCAGTCCCAGGTTATGAAACAAAAAGGTATAGGTGGCCGGCATACCCACGGCCGAAGGGGTGGCTACTCCGGCAAACTCGGCGGAAATCGTGGTGAGCGCGGCCTCGATGAAACCTATCTTTTGGCCCAGGGCCGACATGAGCAGCCAGGTGCGCAGGGAATTAAACACCCAGCTGAAGAGCGTCAACATGGTCAACAGTCCGGCGGCCCACCAGGTCAGGCGGTTCAACTCCTCGAACTGCTTAAAGCCACCGAGGACAAAGGGCACGGTCAGGCTGAGCAGGATGCTCACCATTAACAGCCACAACCAAGAGTGCCTCAGCAACCAGTGCCCGGACGGCGTCTCCCCGGCGTTGGAGTGCTGATCTTTGCTCCCCTCGGTTATGGGATGCCCGTTTTCCATGTCAGCTTGAGCTAATGCAGTGAGAAAGGTGAGCTGTTTTAAATAGGCAAATTACTATTATTTAAATCTGATTTAAGATGAATTTAGAACTTGCCGAACTCATAGTTAACCACTTCTTTTTTTACTTTCCTAAAAAGCATATAGAGTTCTAATACCAGGCACTTCCAAATTAATCCCCATCTTCCCTCCTTATCAAAGCGACGAACCGAGAATATAACCCTGGGTTTCCACAAATAATTGAATTTGCCTAAACGGGCTGCTCTTATAACATAGTCATGGTCCTCTGTCAGAAATAGCTCTTCATCAAATCCACCTATTTTTTCATGGAGTGACTTTCGGGCAAGGATATAAAATCCAGAAGCATGTGGATATAAATGCTGGATGGCAAAATGCCATAGGTTGCTCGTTGTTACCATTATGTGGTCAAATTTTTTTCTACTATCCGGAGCGATAAAGCCCGAAGCAACATCTAGCTTTTTTTCAAGGACCTTGCTACTTAAATCTTCCAAAAAGGATGGCACTAACGTAACGTCAGCATCCAGAAAAAGGATAAAATCTCCTCGGGCCTGCCGGGCACCGGCATTCCGGCCCGGGGCGATGCGACCTCCCACCACTACCCGGCAACCATAGCGCCTGGCGATTTCCCGGGTGGCATCCCGGGAGTCGGCGTCGGCCACTATGATCTCAAAGTCCGTGAACGTCTGATTTTCCAGAGAGTTAAGCAAATTCGGGAGGTATTTCTCTTCGTTGAGGGTTGGAATTACGATGCTGAGCATGGGAAGGGTCCTTCCCTGGAAATTTATCTCTATACCGCCTAAGTTAATCAGCCCTTCAATATTTTCAAGGTCAGGGCCAGCAGAGTTATTGAGCCATAATCTACCTTTTATTTGTTATAGAAGCTATTATGTTCAAATATAAGATATTTAATATAAACGAAAATTCCTTTGCTGCGGTTGGAGTTACAAGTTCTCAAAGCAAAATCACATTTTTTCTCTTTACAACAGGAAAATCGTAATTAATTTTTTAAAATAAATAGTTGAGAGGAGGTGGTGAGGAATTAGAAACCTGTAGTGGGGAAAAATCTTTACTTCTCAGGTTGACGTTGCTCACTTTTTGACTACTGCTTCCCCGAAGACAAAGCACATCAGTTTTAGGCTGCACCAAGCACTGCTATCGCACTGACGGTTGACTCTACAGTCCGCCAAAGTGCGAGGAGAAGAGCAATGGAACTTTACAGATTTCCACGCAAGGCAAGAAGAAAATCGGAAGAGGTAACCCAGTCTTGGCCCTCAACCTGGCCCAACTTGAGCTCTCTATTAAAATCCCTGGACAACAGCATAACCTGCCTCCAGATCAACCAGGTTGAAGATGGCCATAAAGCCATATTCCGGTTTAAGAATGACTATGGTTTGGAGGTCTTCAAAGATCCGGACAGTGATTTCTTCGAAATAGTAGTCATTAGATTTCCCGGAGAAGGAATCGACAAATATGAGTTTGCTTCCGATTCTTCTGTGTCTCGCTTTAACCTGGGTTACAGCGAAGAAGATATTTTCAGAATATGTGCCCAGGTTTCCAGGTTGGGATAGATATATTTGTCCTGCCCGGTAAGAAGGGATTCATTTTCCGGAAAGGCGCCACGAAACTGCTATCTTTGGTAAAGGACTGTCACAGTGGGAACATTCGTTGATAATGTCACCGTGCGGCAATACCGAGATGACGATCGGGAAGAAGTGCGCCGGGTTTGTTGCGAAACCGGATTTCTGGGATGCCCCATTGATCCCATATATCAGGACCGGGAGCTCTTCGCCGACCTGTTTACCAAACCCTACCTGGACTATGAACCGGAGTGCACGCTGGTGGTTGAAAGTGAGGGCCGCATAGCAGGCTATCTCACGGGCTCAGTGTGTCCATCCTTCCAGCGTACCCTGATGCTGAGCGGCTTTCAGACCGCCTGTAAGATGGTGGGGCGTTTGCTGGCCGGCAAATACAGCGATCACCCGCGCAGCGAACAATTTGTCCGCTGGTTGTTGAGGAAGGGTTTGATGGAGCAACCTAAACACCCGGAGAATGCGGGCCACCTGCATATGAATCTGGAAAGACCCTTACGGTGGGGTTGGGTAGCTCGGCGCCTGCTTTCCATGTATGAGTATATGCTCTTTTCTGCGGAGCTCGACCATTATTACGTAAAATTTTTCTCCTGCTCCCAGCGTAATCCCGAACGCATGTATCACCGCTTAAAATTCGAGGTTTATGACCGGGTACCATCCACCATTTTCCACCCGGAGATTCCCAGTACATTCTACGTAGTTTGCGCCCACAAGAAACTGAATGGTGCATTCATCCCGCCACCGATGGCCGCTCCCCGGCGTGGGAGTTCCATTTATCACTATTGGAAATAGGCCTTCTTTTTCTTGCAAAACCAGTTATAAAAGCCAAAAATAGCACTAGACGCCGGACAAGAGGAGTTGCTTATAATTATTCCGGGCCCGGATTCTTAAGGATATTGATTAAATGGATGATTCCCCCTCATTGAGACCTGGGGAGGCACCCGAGGGTGGTGTCTTACATCATCTTCGCGGCAAAATAGACCGAACCCAATCAGGTGCGATCTGGCGTGAAAAAAACAAACCGTCACGATTAATTCTCGATTTACGAGAGGTCACCGGCATCGATACCGCGGGTGTCGCCTTGCTGATTAGCCTCGAGAATCTATGCTCTAGTCTGGGAACCGAATTTATTCTTCGTAATCTTCCGGATGCAGTAAGCCCATTTCTTCGCTACATAAAAGAACACTCATCCGGCCAGCCAATCCGGGAGGCCATGCCCCGGGTCAATTTTGTCTCCCGCTTCGGTGAGTGGGGTCTGAAACATTTGGCGGATGCTGGCGATTTCATCCGATTCCTGGGAGACTTCCTGGTCGCCGGCCCCAGGCAGCTTATGCATCCCAGTCGATTGCATGTCAAGGAACTGCTTTATCAAATCCAGTTGGTAGGCGCGGGCGCGGTGCCCCTGTTGGTTATGCTCAGTCTGTTGTTAGGGGCCCTCATGGTGTTTCAGGGGATGAAAACCGTCACCAACCTCGGGGCAAAAATATATATCGCCGATATGGTGGTTTTTGCGGTAACCAGAGAGATGGGGCCGCTCCTCACCGCGGTGATCATGGCGGGGAGGTCCGGAGCCGCGTTTGCCGCCGAATTGGGCACCATGAAATTGAATGAGGAAGTGGATGCCCTGGCAGTTCACAATTTTGACATCACCAGTTATCTGGTCCTGCCGCGTGTTCTGGCCCTCATGGTGTCCGGACCGCTGCTGACGATGATCTCGAACGCCACCGGTATTCTGGGGGGCCTCGTAACCAGTAAAGCAGCTATGCAGGTCCCCGCGGCAAGTTTTCTGTATGAAGCCCAGAAAGTTCTCGGCCCCAGTGATATTTACACCGGGCTCATTAAGGGTGCGGTTTTTGGCGCCTTCGTCGGTCTCATCGGCTGTTTTCGTGGACTCCAGACCGGTCTGGGGGCCGGCAGCGTGGGAATTCAGACAACCTCGGCGGTGGTAACCGGAATCTTTATGGTAATTTTTCTGGATACGCTGTTTAGCTATATCTTTCAAACCTACGGATGGTGAAAAGCCAGAGGCATGGTCGATAAAAACGCGGGGCCGGACCTTCACCAAGGCCACATCATTAGGATAGAAAACCTGACGGTGGGATACGGTGAAACTGTAGTACTGGAGGGGATAAGCTTTGAGGTGCGCCCCCAAGAAATTCTGACGATCCTGGGAGCCAGCGGTTGTGGCAAGTCCACCCTCCTCAAGGCAATAATCGGCCTGGTGCCCCCCAAGCAAGGCCGAATCTGGGTGGTGGACCAGGAGATAACCGGGGTTAACGCCGAAGAGGCCTTATCCGAGGTTCGCCAACACATCGGGGTTTTGTTCCAATCGGGGGCGCTCTTCGAGTCCCTCACGGTGCGAGAAAATGTGGCGCTGCCGCTCCAGGAGTTCACCGATCTGCCCCGGGAACTCATCGATACGATTGTGCAGTTGAAGCTCGATCTGGTGGAGTTGGGCCACTTTGCCCACCTGATGCCGGGAGAATTGAGCGGCGGTATGAAAAAACGGGCCGGCCTGGCGAGAGGTATGGTCCTCGATCCCAAGATCCTGTTTTGCGATGAGCCGGCTTCAGGCCTGGATCCCGCCACCGCTCGGGAAATGGATGCGCTTCTCCTTGAACTCAACGCCTTTTTGGGAATAACCCTGGTGGTGGTAACCCACGATCTGTCGAGCATCCACAACCTGTCGGGGCGCTCCATTATGATCAATGCGGACCGCAAAGGTATCATCGCGTCAGGGACGGCTGCCGTGATGAGAGAGAGTGAGGTTCCCGAAGTTAGGGCCTTTTTCCAGCGACAGGTTGAAGAGCAACCCGCGGAAGGAACCATTTGATGGCCAAGAGGATTAGTCGCTTCAAACTTGGGCTGTTCTTTTTAATCGGCGTCGCGATTACCCTCGGCGGCCTTGTGTGGGCCGGACTCACCTACTTCTTTCAACCCTCCCAAACATATGTCACCTTTTTCAATGAGTCGGTGCAAGGCCTGGGGCCGGGGGCCGGCGTGAGCTATCGGGGTGTAAAGGTGGGCCGGGTCAACTCCGTCGGCATCGCTCCCGATGGAAAACTCATCCGGGTGGAGTTGAAAATCTCCCCGGACTTTAATGTCGACTCCAAGGCGGTGGAACTCAAGCCCGGGGGTATCACGGGCCAACCTTATCTGGCCCTCGACGCGGCGCCGGCGGATTTGGAGAAACTCACCCCGAAGATAACTTTTCCCCACAAATACCCCCTGATCCCGTCCCTCCCCGGCGAAGTCCAGATTATGGAAGCTTTTAACAAAATTTATAAAAAGATCAATTCTCTGGACCTTAACGGTTTGGTGTCTTCATGGAAAAAAACAGGTCAGCATGCCGATGCGCTCATAACGGACAAGGATATTCGGAGGACAATAAGAAATCTCAGGGAAATCTCCGCAGATATTGAAAAGCTGGCCAATATGCTGGGCAAACCCGGCACGCGCCGAAAAGTTCAGCAAGTTTTAACCGATCTCGCTGGTACGGTGGCCGCGGCCCAGAAAAGCAGCAAAGATCTGGCCTCCCAGCTTGAACACCTTCCTCCTGGCGCAGTGGGCGATATTGCCACGCAGGTGGAGTTCACTATTTCTCAAATAAACCAGGTCCTTACCAGCCTCAAAGGGATGGTGCATGAGTTGCGGGAAGAACCCGGTAAAATTCTGGTCATCCCTAAGGGCAAGGAACCTTTCCAGAGGTGAGCGTGATTCTGCCAAGATGGTGGTTCCTGTGGCTGATGGCGTTGTGGCTGGTGGGCTGCTCGATCTTCCCGAGAGCAGCACCGCCAATCTACTACCAATTGGAATATCAACCCCCTTTGGCCCAATGCCGGCAAGGCTTTAAAAAAGGGGTGCGGGTGTGGAAATTTACGGCCTCCAGCCCTTATGGGCGCACCGAGATGGTGGTTTTAAAACCTAACGGACACGTATCCTTCTCCAGCGCCTTCCAATGGGTGGCCAGCCCCGGAACCCTGGTGTCCGAGAATCTCCTCCATGATTTAACCTCGAGCCGGCTGTTTCCCCAAGTGGTAAGCGCCAATGATCCCACCATGGCGCCCCTGGAATTGAGCGGTCGGGTCTTCGTCTTTGCCTGGGAACGCACCGGTGCAGTTTCCTGGGCCGTGCTGCAGGTAGAAGTGAGCCTCATAGACACCGACAAACCGCGACGGGTAATTCTTCGACGGGAATATGATTTTCGAAGCCAACCATTAGCAGAAGATACCTCCTATGCTTTTGCCAGAGCCATGAGCGAATTGATGTCTAACTTCTCCGAAAAATTCCAGGAGGATCTTTGTACCGCCATAGGCTCCCATCCCAAATTGAGCCGCCCACCCTGATCAATTCAGCTATTTCTGAATTTATGTTGGCGGTGAGTTGACATATGTTATAAAATTAAAAAATTAAAATTTTTAGCCAAAGGCACTCTTATGGTAGAGTGCCTTTTAATATGACTTCACCTTTAGGCAGGAAGCATGAAATTTATAAAAAATAATGGTATCCGACAAACTTCACCAAACCTAAAAAATCAGAGCAGAGCTGGGTGGGCTCTAGCGATTTCCTTAATAATTTCATTGCTGGTGTTTCCCGTCCCGTCCATCATGGCAAGTGTATCCGGAACGAATTTATCCAAAATGGAAGCCGTCCTGAAAGAGGCCCGGGCCGTAATGGATCAGAATCCCCCCAACCAGGCCAAGCTCCACCAGACTATTGCCGTCCTGGAAAATTACCAGGCGCAATTTCCCGAAGAGATTCGTTTTCCCCTCTTCCTGGCCGAAGCTAATTATCGTTTGGCCGATCCCAGCGGCGATGTGGCCAAGGAATTTGTCCACTACGAGAAAACGGAATTCTATGCCCAAAAGGCTATGGCCCTGGATCCGAACCGGACCGAAGCCCATTACTGGCATGGGCTGTATCTTCTTAAGAAAGCCCAAAAGGTAGGGGGAATAAGGGCCTTTTTCATCGTGAAAAACGGCATCGCCGAGCTGGAAAAGGTGCGCCAGGACATGCCGGCCTATGATCATGCCGGTGCTTCCCGGGTCTTGGGCTTGCTTTATTGCCTGGCTCCCGGATGGACGCCCTTCGGCAACCTCGACAAGTCCATTGCCTTAGGGAAGGAGGCCACGCACCTGGCCCCTGATTATATGCTGAATCGCTTGTATCTGGGGAATGCCTATAAAAAGCGGGGGGACAAAGCGGACGCGATTCGTGAATATCAGGCGATCCTGGAAGCCGCCGCCAATGGACCAGGAGATAAAGCGGTAAATTTTTCAGAACAGGCTCGCACCAAGCTGCGTGAGCTTGGTATCCCGGGGTAAGATCTCCTTGCCGTTGGCTCCTGACCGGCCAGCCACGTGAAGTTCTCTAGAAGCCATTGCAAAACCCCAAATTTTAGATTTTTGTCATTCTGGGCGGAGCGAAGAATCTAGTCTTTTCAACTACTTCTAGATTCTTCACTTCGTTCAGGATGACAGAAAAAGAGGTTTTGCCATAGCTTATAGTATCTCTCATTTGATCCCCAGCAGCGGCAGAAAGATTTCGGCAAAGTCCTGCAGAAAGTGCATGATCATGGGAGCTACCAGACTTCCTCGCCATTGGTAGATCAGGGCGAACGCCAGGCCGATGAAGCCCACGGTGACCACCCCCGCGGTGCCTTCGTAACCATGGCCCAGGGAAAAGACCACCGCAGATAAAACCGCGGCAACCAGGGGGCGTAATTGTAAGCCTTCCTGGAAGCGCAGTAATAAGTAGCCGCGGAAAATGGTTTCTTCGGCCACCGCAGCCACACAAACCAGAACGAAAGCGATGATTATTTTCCCGGGGCCCTTGACGCTTAAGAAGGCCGGCAAGGGGGTGGTGGGGGAGGAAAAACCTGCTTGACGTAGTGCTTGTTCCAGGAGTCCTGCGGTGAAAAACAGTGGGACAAAGAGAACGATAGCCCAAACGATTTCCCGCTTACCATTGGTAAAATCCCATCCCAAGCTTTTGAGACCTTCCCCATTCCGCCAGATGAAATAAAATATCAGGCTTGTTAACGCTAAGTCTCGGACTATGGTAGCCAGGGCCTCGAGGGGAAAGTTGAGCTCCCCCGGCCGCATTATAAAAAACGAAAGCACCATGGACGGGACGATTAAAAAGAGAAAGACGATGACTTCGATGGACTGAACCGTCTTTCCAGCCCGGTCCGGCGAGTCCCAAGCCTTACCTTTGCTCAGTAGGAAGTTCATCATGTCCCTCGGAATCCCATGACTGGCTCTTTAGCCTTGCTAACGAAGGCATTGATGGCAAGGAATCTCATCTGAGAAATTGGGAAATAGGAAGGCACGATGTAAATATCTAGACCAGCCTGGTAGGGCTCGAAGATTGTTAGTCTATCCATGCGCTCTAACCTTCTTTCTTTCTCATTGGAATCTTATTTCGACCTGGGCAAAAGTTTCCAGTCTACTTTAAATTAACCATAATATTGTTGATTGCCATCGAGGGGTGAAGATTAGGCTCGAGAGGATGTCATATCTTGCCAATATATGCACGTTGAAGAAAGTGGCGATATGGTGTCGTTAGCTGAATTTCCAAAAAAGTCAGAGACAACTGAAGGCATCAAGACTTGCGAGGGTATTTGAGGGCAGGGATGGGGAGGCCCGCTTTTCGGGGACTCCCCTTATGTCAGTCTGCTTTATTACTCAGTTACCGGAAGTATCCAGTCAGCCTTCTGCCAAAATGTCCTGAAGAGCCTGGTCGATGGTGGAAAATTGGAATTGAAAGCCTGCAGCCAGGAGTTTTTGAGGCAGGACTTTCTGGCCGGTGAGGATGACGTCGGCAAATTCCCCCAAGGCCAGGTGCAGCATAAACGCAGGCGCCGGCAGGATAGCCGGACGGTTCAGGGCCCGGCCCAGGGCCTTGGCGAAGTCCCGGTTGCGCGCCGGGTTGGGGGCGGTGAAGTTTACGGGGCCGGCGAGTTCCGGCTGCTCCAGGAGGAAGAGAAAAGCCCGCACCTGGTCCTGTTGGTGAATCCAGGAAAGCCACTGCTGACCGCTTCCCACCGATCCCCCCAGGAAATTCTTGAATAAGGGCACGAGCTTTTCCAGAAGGCCGCCTCCCTGGCCCAGCACGATGCCAAAGCGGGTGACCACCGTGCGGATGCCCAGGTCCTGGGCCTTCAGGGCTTCCGTTTCCCAGTCCACCGCAAGTTTCGCGCTCCTCTTCCCCGCGAGGGCCGTAATAACCGGGGGCTGAGGTGCTGCAAAAAAGCTGGCGCCGGTCCCCGGCAGCCAGCGCGGCCACCAAATTTTTGGTGGTAAGAACCCGGCTGTCGTACATGGTCTTTTTAGCCTCATCCGTCCACCTGGTGTTGATGGAGGCGCCGGCCAGGTTAATAACCCAGTCGTGCTTGGGCACTTCCGCCATCCAGGCGTCCTCTTGTTTGGGATCGCCGGTGACAAAGCGGAGGCGGCTGTGGGCGGGGGTAGGATGCTCCTTCTTGCGGGTGAGGATGGTAATGTCGTGGCCTGCGAGGGCCAAGGCCTCGGAGAGAAAGGTACCTACAAAGCCAGTGCCGCCGGTTACAAAAACCTTCATAAAACCCCTCCTCTAAGACGGAACCAAAGTCCAAGACAGTACGAACCCCGCCAGTTGAAAATAAATTACAATACCCAAGACGTCAATCATTGTACTAATTAAAGGTCCTGAAGCGATGGCGGGGTCAAAACCCAGTCGTGAAAACACCAAGGGCAAAGAAGCTCCCAGCAAGGTGGTCATAGTTGCATTGAGAATGAGACTGAGGCCCACAATGAGAGTGACCCAGGTGTTGCCGGCAATCCACTGCACCATGGCCGTGGCAAAGATCGCCAGGAGTAAACCCATTAAAAGGCCGATGCCTACCTCACGAATAAGGAGGGATAAGGCGTTGCGGGCAGAAACTTCTTTCAGGGCCAAACCGCGTACAAAGACAGTGGAGGTTTGGCTGCCCATATTGCCCCCGGTGCTGGTAATGAGGGGGACAAAGGCTGCCAGTGACACCAAAATTTTCAAGATCTCGGCTTTTTGATTAATGATGTAGCCATTGAAGTTTTCTATGAGGATCATAGGGAGTACCCAGAGCAAACGACTGCTCACCACGGTAAGCAGTCTCGATTTAAAGTAACTTTGTTCTGGAACCTCCATGGCGCCCAGACGATAGATATCTTCCGTCACTTCTTCCTGAATGATATCCATGACATCATCATGGGTGACAATGCCCACTAGGCGGTCTTCCCGGTCCACCACCGGAATGGCCAGGAGGTCGTATTTTTGCATTTTGAGGGCTACCTCTTCCTGGTCGTCGTCCGTGTGGGCGAAAATAATATCCTGCTCCATAATGTCGGTTATCGGGGTCTGAGGGTCGGCCAAGACCAATTGCCGAATGGAGACGATGCCGAGGAGACGGCGTTGTTCGTCCGTGACATAGGAATAATAAATGGTCTCCTTGTCCACCCCCACCCGGCGAATTTTCTCCAGGGCCTGGCCCACGGTGACGAAGCTTTTCAGGTCGATGTACTCCGGGGTCATGCTGCGGCCGGCGGTATTTTCCCCGTAGCCCAGCAGCAAAGCGGTGGCCGCCCGTTCTTCCGGAGTTAATAGCCCCAACAACCGTTTGGCGACTTTAGCGGGCAACTCTTCCAACAGATAGGCCCGGTCATCCGGCGACATGTGCTCCACGATCTCCCGCAATTGTTCTTGCTTGAAGCTGCCCAACAATTCCTGCTGCTCTTCCAGGGGCAGGCTCTCGAAAACCTCGACGGCCTCTTGCTTTTCCAAAAGACGGAAAAGCAAGGCTCGATCCGAAGGGTCAAATTCGGCAAAAATGTGGGCCAAATCATTGGGATTCTTGGGAGCCAAAAGGGCCTTCAATTCCTGCCACTGGTGGTTCTCAAGGAGGTCCTTGACGGTCTGGACGAATTCCTCCATGGTGCACCCGATTTTCTTGCAACCTTATTTTTAGAAGCTTGATTTATAAGTGAGGACTAACCACCGCCGGTTTTCAGAACGCCTTGAACAAGGTGGGCCATTCCGGCGGTCACCCGGACACTCATGTGGGGGTGGCCAATTTTTGGGGCCGGACCTCCCAACCACAGCATTTTTAGGTAGTGACTAGTGACGTCGGCCCCGGAGATGGGCCCGGATAGAAAAGCAGACAAGCCAGCCAAGGACCCGGTCCCCCGGGAGGCCCCCCGTCCCCAGTCGATAAGGACCTGGGGCAACCCCGTCAAAATCTATCAAAAAAACCGGGAGGTGGCAACGCCCGACAGAGGCACCCTGACGTAAAAAATGAATCGGACCTCATTTGACAGTTCCATAAGGGATGAGTAAGGTTTAATCGTAGTGCATTTTTGATTTTGCCCTGAGCACAAGGTTGAGGCCTGCGTTCTCAAAGCTTTACAGAAGGTTTTCCCTCACCCTGGCCTTCTTCTCCCTGTGGGGAGGGTGGAAGAAGGCAATTTTTCTGAGGGGCTGGGGCGGGCTCGATAGACGATAAGCAAAGGATTCAGACTCCTATGGATTTGAGCAAACGACTCTTTGGTTCAATTCTGCCTTTGGTTCTGGTGGCCTGGTGTCTCGTTCTTGCCGGTCCAGTGGGGGCCCAGGAAACAAACAGCCTGTCCTCCAAAGCCATGCTGGAGGTATTGACGACAGGTGCTGTCCATCTGGAAAAGGGCATTGCTAAGGCACGGGCTAACGCCAATCAAGTGCAACGAGAGATTGAGCAGGCAGAAGCGAGTTTGCAAAATCTCCACGCCCGGATTGCCACTTTAAAGGCGTCCCAGGCCGCGGGAGAGTTGGAACTCAACCGAGCTCAGGAAATTTTGGATAGCTTTTCAGATCTGCAAGAGCAGGTGGCGGCTCGGCTGAAGGAGGTTCGGCAACAGCGGGAAAGGGTGGCGAAACGGTTAGCCGCCCGCATCAATGCCTTTAACAGCTTCAAGCAAGAGGTGCAACGTTTTAAAGCCACCCAATATCCGGCCTGGAACTCCCAGGAGGTTCGGGAAGCTTATGACCGTTACCAGCATTTGATGGAGCAGTATCAAACCAGCGTCACCCGTAACCTCGAACTTTGGGACCAAGTCATCATAAAGTTGCAGGAGCAAAAACAAGCTCTCAAGGAATCCATACAAGAACTAAACAATTACCTGGAGGTGGATTGGAAAGAAACGCTGCTGAGACGACAAGGCCCGGTGTCCCTGGTGGAGTCCGTGGAGCAAACCTGGCAGTCTCTGTGGGAACTGCCGAAACGGTTGGCCGACTATCTCAGCAATCCCCAGCTTCCCCAGAGGGTGGCCAACTCCCTCCGTGCCAGGTGGCCCCAATTATTGGGCCTCCTCACCATACTTCTGGTTCTGGTTTGGCTGGTCCCCCGGTTGCGTAGAACGATTCTGCCGAAGTTGCATCAATGGGAAACTGAGGCCGAAGTCTTGAGCGTGAAAGTCGTTTTCAAAGCTGGGGAGGTTATCGTCAGCCGCCTTTTTAGCCTCGGTTTCCTGGCCTGGCTGGCTCTTTTTTTCTGGCTTATGGGGTTGTGGTCGAGGGAGGCAGCCGTAATCATCTTCCTGGGCCTAGCCATCTGGGTGGGGCTGCGCCTGGGCTTCGGGCTGATTCAGGCGGTGTTCGCCGGGAAAGAAGACGGCGGTATTCTTCCTTTGGACCAAACCACGGCTCGATTCTATCGCCGCCACCTTAAGTTTTTACTGGCCTACATCTTGGTCCTGGAAGTCTTTGGTCTGAAAGTTTTCGAATTCCTGGATTTGGAATCAACCAGATATGTGAACCTGGAGGCCCTGCTGCAGTTTGGGTTCCTGGTCTGGATATTGTGGATCTTACGTCCAAAGTACCTGGAGAATCTGCGCACCGAGCTTAGCGAACCGGCCTGGACCAAGGTACGATATTTCTTCCTCATCGTTCGGATTTTACTGTTGCTGATTTTGGGGGCGATTCTGCTTACCGGTCTCCTGGGGTTTCAGAATCTATCGGCCTATATAGCCAAGGGCGCCGGTCTCACCGGGTTGCTTCTAATCCTGTTCTGGATAACCTGGCAGGGTTCCAGGACTCTCCTGGACTATGCCCTTCACCGGGAAAAAGACCGGGTGCCGGGAGAACTTTGGCAGCAGGAAGAACTTCTCATTAAATATTCCCTGGCCATCGTGAAGGTTATTGCCGCCATCATCGTGGCTGGAGCATTTCTCCTTATACTTAATCTCTGGGGAGCAGACCTTGTTTTTCTACAGTGGTTGTACCAGGGGTTATCATGGGGCCCCGAGGTGGGGCCTTTTTCCCTCAATCTCCTCAACCTGGGGCTGGTGGTCCTTATTCTTTACCTGGGCCGCTGGTTTTCTCGGTTCCTGCGAATCTTACTGGAAGTTAGATTTTATCCCCGGACCGACTGGGATGAGAGTATCCGCTACTCCATATCGAACTCCTTTCACTACACCATTCAGGCAGTTGCCATCCTGATAGCCCTGGGTGTCCTGGGCGTTTCCTTCAGTGATCTGGCCATCGTGGCCGCCGGTCTGGGCGTGGGCATCGGTTTTGGCTTGCAAAACATCGTCAACAACTTCATTAGCGGCCTGATCCTGTTGTTCGAACGTCCCATCAAGGTGGGCGACATGCTCATTATTGACGGCCAGTGGGGCGCGGTTAAGGAAATCCGGGTGCGCAGCACTATTTTTCAAACTTACGACCGCTACGTCCTGATCATCCCCAACTCGGAACTGATCTCCACCAAGGTCCTCAACTGGACCTATTACGGCCCGGGAATTAACCGGCTCACCCTGAAGATAGGGGTATCCTACGGCTCTGATGTACACCAGGTTACAAAAATTCTGGATGAGGTCTGCCGGGCCAACCCCCTGGTGCTGGACGACCCGCCTCCCCTGATCTATTTTGAGGCCTATGGCGATAGTTCCTTAAACTTCAATATTTGGGCCTATGTCAAGATCCCCGGTGACCGCATTCCGGCCACCCATGAACTGAACAGCGCCATTTTTGAGGCTTTTCAGGAACATGATATTGAGATTCCCTTCCCGCAGCGGGATTTGTATATCAAAAGTTGGCCGGAGCCCCCGAGCCCCAGGCCCCTGGCACCCGAGAGCCCCGATGAAGCCCATTCTTCCCCACAGCAGTCTTCTGGCTCACGAGACCAAAGCCCGAAGCGTTAATTTAGCGGACGCCAGGCCTTTGGCCGGGGACGGTTCGGACCGCCGCTTTTTCCGACTGCCCGGGGAACCCAGCCTGGTGCTCCTGTATCACCCCCAGCCTCCAGGCCGGGAAGTCACGGAAAACGACTCCTACTTCCTCATCGGCCGGCACCTCAAATCCCGGGGGGTGCCGGTGCCGGAGATTTACGTCTATAACCGGCCGGAGGACTGGATGCTGCTGGAGGATGTGGGAGACCTGAGCCTGTCCGCCGTGGTGGAGGCGGCCCCCAGGGATACGGAAATTCTGGCCTGGTACCGCCAGGCCTTGGAAATCCTTGTAGGTCAGCAATTCGCAGGGAAGGAGGGTTTCAACCCGGCCTGGTGCTTTGACACCCCGACGGTGACCCGGCCGTTTCTGCTGGAGCGGGAGTGCTGGTATTTTCTCCAGGCCTTTTTGCAGGGATACCTGGGGCTTGAGGTGGAAGAAGCTGACCTGGCCCCGGATTTCGAGCGCCTGTTGGCGGGGATTCGGGCCGAAGCCTCCCCCTATTTCCTGCACCGGGACTTCCAGTCCAGGAACCTTTTTGTGCAGGGAGAGAGGCTCCGGGTCCTGGATTTTCAGGGAGGGCGTCTGGGACCCCTGGGCTATGACCTGGCGGCCCTGCTCATCGACCCTTACGTGGATCTGCCACCGGACCGGCAGGGGGAACTGGTAAGCTTATACCAGGAGTTACTCGGGCAGCATCTAGCCTTTGACTCGGAGGAATTTCGGGAGCAGTATGAGCGCCTGGCTTTATGCCGCAACCTGCAGATACTGGGGGCGTTTGGCTTTCTGACCCGGGTGAAAGGCAAACCGCAGTTCAGCCGCTACATCCCCCCGGCGATGGCCGGCCTCCGCCGGCGCCTGGCCGTCCGGCCCGATGCCTTTCCCCGGCTGACCGCCATAGTAGAAAGAATCACGCTTTGACTCTTCATCTAACTAAGGAACGAGCATTCCCATTAACGGTCCATTCCCCGGAATAATCCCGCAGATGGTTCCAACCGGGAAAATCTCTGTCTCCATTGTCATGAGGATGGACACAGCCATTAACTTCGAAGAAAGCTCTTCAGCGGTTGGCAGGACTGCTGTTTCGACGTCTTCCCCAAGACCTCTTGCCCCGAGGTTTCCTGACTCTTATTTTTAAATTGTATTGAAAGATAGCCCATCTCGGCTCTGACGAGAAATCAACGAAGGAAGCGAGGTAAAAGGTATGACAACATCAGAAAAGGAAATGAAAATGGAATGTGCTCTATGCGGGTTTACGGCGGAAGGCAAGTTCGTTGGAGATATTTGCCCTCACTGTAACATGACTTATTGGAAGTGCAGCGAATGTGGATATACCGTTACTGCGGCCAATTTTCCAGAAATCTGTCCCAGCTGCCACAAAAGATGTGAGTTTCGCAACATCACCTGCTACACCCCGGAATGCGGCGGTCCCGGCGGCATTGACCCCCGCTTGTAAAATTTACGTAAGAAACAGGAACATTGAGCCTGGGAAAGCTATCTGGGGCCTTCCCAGGCTTTTGGGGATTCGCTCTTTGAATATCTGTTTA
Organism: Syntrophobacterales bacterium; assembly: GCA_037388025.1. Lineage (GTDB taxonomy): Bacteria > Desulfobacterota > Desulfobaccia > Desulfobaccales > 0-14-0-80-60-11 > JBGSLA01. Next base: position 33,058 of record JARRKO010000034.1, on the reverse strand, counting down.
AAATAAAACAATTTTTCCTAAAAAAGGCCTATGGCCGGGGCGCGCTTCCAACCCCTGATTGATCTGGCGACATCATAGCAAGAAATTCCTAAGAAACGATGGTCCAGTTCTCCTTAAAGGTTTCATCATCCAGAGTATAAAGAAATCCCATAGTTTTTCCCATTCCCGGCTGCACCCCCTTCTGGACTAGCCAGTAGTTAAGATAAATTGCATATGTCCACTTGGGTTCTTTGGTTACCGGATCTTCTCCTTCGGGAATCCATGTTTCCCGCTTCTCTAAGACCCGCCAAATAGTGTTATACTTTTTGCTACGAACCAGTTGCCCGACATTGGGGAGTCCTTTGCGCCGTACGATCTCTTCGTATTCTTTCATGGTCGCCTCCAGGGAAATGGATTACCCTGCCCTTTTAATTAAAAAATAAGGGCAGTTAGGAAGATTTCAAGCTCCCAGTTGCTAAATCCGAGAGAACATAAAAGAAGGGCTTATCGAACACACCGGGGAAATGAAAGGGTCCTGAATGGCCCCGGATGGCTCATAGGTAAAGGGTTGGGCACTGCAGAGCCAGAAAAGCCCGAGCCTGTGCGGATTTCAGGCAAATCCCGCCTTCGGCACCAATGACGTTTAACTGGCCGTAATCCTTGCGAACATCTTTTTGCACGTATAAATGACAGATAGGGCTTGACAAAAGGAACCCATATAGAAGTAGTTAACTATCATTATTGTTCGTTTGGCAAGTTCATTTTCTGTGTGTCCGTCTCTACTCTCATAGAATATGGCCTTTGTATATTGAGGCCTTGGATATATCTCAGACTGAGAGCTTTTTAACCACCAACACCGCGCATGGAGCCTGGGCTATCACCCTTTCGGTAACGCTCCCCATGAGGAGGGACTCCAGGCCGGTCTTGCCCATGGCGCCCAAGACGATCAAATCTATGCTATTTTTCAGGGCTGTTTGAATAATAACCTCGTAGGGTAGAATTTTCAGGAGTTTGATAAGTTTCTAAGCAGAACAGTTATCGCAAGCCCAAAAAATTTTCTAATCAAGGATACCTTTATTACTTACCCGCCAGAACCGGCATCCCCATCATCGGCCAGATGAAAAAGCAGAAAATCCCCAAAACCACCATGAGCACGATATTGGGAATCCAACCGAAGCCGAAAAACTCGCCGGTAGTAAACTGTTTGCTCTCATAGGCGATGGCGTTGGGCGCGGCGCCGATGAGCAGTATGAAAGGCATGCCGGCCGTCACCAGAGAGGCAAAGAGAATCACGTGGGGCGCCACGCTCAGGTATTTGGCCACGACCAGGGATACCGGCAGGGAGATGGCGATGGCCGCCACGTTCATAATGAAGTTGGTCATCATAAGCACAAAAAAGGCAATGGCCAGAACAAAGACCAGCCAGTAAGCCCCCAGGAACATGGTGAGCCAGTGCACGGCCATCCATTCCGCGGCCCCGGTTTGCCAGAGGCAGAAGCCAATGCTCATGGCCCCGCCGAACAGCAGGATAATGTTCCAGGGAATGGCCTCCAGATCCTCGATGGTCAGGGTTTTGGTGAGAAAGAAGGCCAGGGTGGCGATCAAGACAATGCCGGCCCGGCTGAAGGGCTTGTCCACCACGCCCCACTTGGGCAAGAAGGAGTTGAGCATGAACAGGGCGACGATGAGGGCCACTATCAGACGATAAGGCCCACGATAAGGATAACAAAGTATTCGGGCCGGGTCATGGAGCCGAGTTCTTTGCTGAGGGCCTGGGCTTTTTCCCTGAGACCTTCAATGCGGGGTCGTTCGGGCCGGAAGCAGAGCATGATGATGAGCCAGAGCAGAAAGACCATGAGCCAGCCCAGGGGAAGCATGTACCAGGTAAGTTCGAAGAAGCCTATATCATACCCATTGGGATAGGCGACGCCGTTGAAGACCAGCCCTTTGGTGAATTCTTTGAACATACCGGCGGCGGCCACGCCCCGGGCGGCACCCAGGTAGGTGACGATGGAACCGGCTCCGGCCACCCAGGCCATACCGATGAACAGGCCTTTGCCGAACCGGGTGGGTTCGTCCTGGTCAGTGTAAAGCGCGTTGATGGCCAACAATAAAGGAAAGATGGCGGCCGCCACCGCGGTGTGGGCCATCAGGAGAGTCATGGCCGCGGTGACCACAAAGGCGCCCAAATAGATCATGCTGGTGCGCTCCCCCACCACTTCCAGCATTTTATAGGCCATGCGTTTGGTCAGGCCCACCCGGGTGAAGGCAAAGCCGATGACCACGGAGCCGAAGATGAACCAAACCGAGGGGTCCAGAAAGTCCCCCAGCGCGGCTTTGGCAGGGCGGATGAGAAACAAGGTCTGAAAAACCCCGATGGCGATGGCGGTGGCGCCGATGGGCATGACTTCGAAGACCCACCAGATGCCGGCCATGAGGAACAGGCCCACGGAGAGCTTGCCGGTCCAGGAGAGTTTGAAGACCTTGCCGTGGGGGTCCACCGCGTCAGGCAGACCGGGGTAAAAATAGAAGAAAGCAAATACTCCCAAACCCAAGAGAATGAAAAGGATACGTTTCCAATCAAAGACTTTTTTGGGGGGAGCGAGGATAATTTCCTCCGGCATTTCCGGCAAACCGGGGCCCATGCCCTCGACTCCTTGATGCTTATCCATATTGTCCGCCATGTTCGCCTTCTCCTCACACTTCCAGCACCTGAGTAGTCAACTCCTTGAAAATATCCACCAGTCGGGCGATGCCAGCCACCTTCTTATCCTCCATGACCGGGATGATCCAGGTATCTGTCTGGAGCATCAGATAGGCTGCTTTGACGATGGGAGCGGTGGCCGGAATGGTGGCTCTTATGGGCGACATCACTTCGCGCACCGGCTTTTTGGCTTCCTCTTTACAACGACGAGTGAACAGGTCCTTCCAGAGAGTGCCCAAGGTCAGGTCCACGGCTTCCGGCCCCAAGTAGCCAGGCGTTTCCTTGGTCTTCAAGAAACGGGGTTCTATGCCCCGGAGCATCTCCCTGATGCCCAGATAACCCAAAAGCTGGTATTTCTCATCAAAGACCAGCACCAGGTAAGGCAAGACCTTTTTCGTCGGGTCGGCGGCCGCGGCCTTGATCATGGCAATGGCCTCCCTGACACTGAACCAGTAGGGAATATGGGGATAATCCGTGAGCGGGATCATGATATCTTTGACCAGACGCTCCGTGTCCATCAGTTTTTTTCCTCTATTTAAGGTTATTTTTCCAAAAAATGATTCAGGCCAACTCAGGGGTGGTTTTCTCTATGATTGCTTGGGAAACTTCCAGAAATAAGTCCGTCAGCCGCACCATGCCCGCCACCCGATGGTTATCCAAGACCGGCATCATGCCGACGTTTTCCTTAACCATGATAAAAAGAGCTTTGACCAAAGAATCATCAGCTTGCACGGTGGCTTTGATGGGGCCCATAACGTCGCTCACCGGCCTTTGCGCCTGCTTTTCCATGCCCGGGCCGAACAGATCCCCCATGACGATGGCGAGGGTGGGATCGGCTTTGACTAACTCGCTCTCCTTCAAGAAAGCCGGTTCCAACCCCTTCAGGATGTCCCGCAAAGTCAGGATGCCGACAATCTGATATTTTTCGTTGAAAACCAGCACGGTGCGCGGCTCAAAGACGCCGGCGTATTTGAGGGCCGACTCCCGCACCAGGGCCACCGCCTGACGGAGAGTAAACCAGTAAGGAATGTGGGGGTAGTCCTGCAAAGGAATCATCACTTCCCGCACCTTTCTTTTGTGAGGCATGGGAGACTCCTTTAGTTTGCTAAATATTTCACAAATTAACTTCCTTTTTAAGGCAGCATTGGAAAAAAGTCAAGAAAATTGGTGAACGAATGCTAAAAAATTTCTTTGACAGGTAAAGGTAAAATGTGTAACAATTCACAAGCCTCAGTCTGATGTCCGTGGAATCCTCAGGAGCGCGGCAGCAATGACCTACAAAATTTGGCATCTTGCTGTAATCACGCTAATTTTGTCCTCTTTGCTCGTAGGTTCAGCCCTCCTTGGAGCCCAGGCCGCCCCACCCGCCCGGGGAGACCACCTCTCTCTGTCCGGCAAGATGACCAATCCCCAGGGCGGGGGCGTCAAGGAAGTGGAAATCGAGGTTTTGGTTAACGGTCAGGCGGTCAAGCCGGAAGGGAGTGAGGAACACCTGGCCACCGGGACCCAAGGCAGCTTTTTCGGCGACTTTATGCTGCCGGCCGGCACCCTTCCCGGGGCCAAGGTGGAAGTCAAGGCTCACAAACCCGCCTGGCACGAGTTGCCCCCCACCGGGGTGGAGGTTTTCCCCGCGGGCACCGACCAGCAAGGCCGCCCGTTTTTCAAGGCCTCCCAGGATTTCCAACTCAAGCGGCAACTTACCCCGGCTTTCTGGATCGCCACCGGCATTCTCCTGCTGGTCTATATCATCATCGCCCTGGAATGGATGCACCGGACCCTGGCGGCCCTGTTGGGCGCGGCCCTGGTGATGTTTATCTCTTACACCGCCGGCACCTTCAACACGGGCTACTTTCTCCTCTCTTTCGAGGACGCCATTGGCGCCATCGATATGAACGTCATCTTTCTGCTCATGGGGATGATGATCATCGTGGGGGTCCTGAAAAAGACCGGCATGTTCCAGTGGCTGGCCTATAAATCCTATGCCATGGCCCGGGGTAATGTCTTTGTCCTCTCCTGCATTTTGATGGTGGTCACTGCCGTGACTTCCGCCTTTTTAGACAATGTCACCACTATGCTGCTGATGATCCCGGTCACCATTGAGATCGCGGTGACCCTGAACGTCAACCCCATCGCCCTGCTGATCCCTGAGGTCTTTGCCTCCAATGTGGGGGGCACCGCCACCCTGATCGGCGACCCTCCCAATATCCTGATCGGCTCTTACGCCAAACTCTCCTTTGTCGATTTCGTGATGAATCTGACCATCATCGTCGCCATCTGCATGGTGGTGACGCTGATTTATTATGTGTATTGGTACAAAAAGGCCTACCTCCAAGCCGAGGCCAAAGACGTGAATCGCACCATCGAGTTTTTAAAGCAGGAATATCGCATCACCAACCGGAAATTATTGACATTTTCCCTGGGTTTTCTGGCTTTCACCATTTTCCTGTTTGTCATCCATGGGGTGCTGCACATGGAGCCCTCCATCGCCGCCCTGACCGGAGCCATGTTTTTGTTGGCCGTCTCCCGGGTGGACATCGTGGAGATGCTGGAGCACGAGGTGGAATGGCCCACCCTGGTGTTTTTTATGGCTCTGTTCATCGTGGTGGCGGCCGCGGAAGAGACCGGCTTGATCCAGGCCATCGCCGAATGGGTGGCCAATGTGTCCCAGGGCAACCTGGTGGTGGCGGTGCTGATGGTCCTCTGGGTATCGGCCCTGGCTTCGGCGGCCATCGACAACATCCCCTTCACCGCCACCATGCTGCCCATCATCGCCTTTTTGAATGCCAATATTCCCGGGGCGGAAAGCGGGGTGTTGTGGTGGGCCTTGGCCCTGGGGGCCTGTTTCGGAGGTAACGGCACCATGATCGGGGCTTCAGCCAACGTGGTCACCGTGGGGCTGGCCGAAAAATCCGGCTACCATATTTCTTTTCTCTACTATATGAAGGCCTGTTTTGTCCCCATGCTAATTACCATCGGCCTGGCTTCCGCCTATTTGCTGCTGTTTTTTTAGGAAAAATGGACTGTGTCTTGGGGCCAGGTGCCCGGCTTGACAGCACTGGCCGCTGAAATTACAATGAAGACGGGACGTTACCTGCCCCAAAAAGGAGAATAACATGAAGGTCAGGGTGCTTTTGGTGGACGATGAAGAACAATTCGTGGAAACCTTGGCCCTGCGTCTGGAGGCCAGGGATTTTGCCGTAGCCACCGCTTTCGACGGAAAACAGGCCCTGGATTACCTCAAAGGCAAAGATGTGGATGTGGTGGTGCTGGATGTCCTCATGCCCGGTTTAAGCGGCATCGACACCTTGAGGGAAATGAAAAAGATCCGGCCCCTCACCGAGGTTATCATGCTCACCGGCCATGCCACCGTGGAAACAGCCATTGAGGGCATGAAATTGGGGGCCTTTGATTACTTGATGAAACCTACTGAGATTGAAGAATTGGTGGAGAAGATCACCAAGGCTCAAGCGCGCAAAGCCGAGCAGGAAGAACGTATCCAGAAAGCCACTATAGAGAGGATCACCCAGACTCGAGGTTTTTAGGAAGGTTTGGCGGGTTGTTATAGTCTCAAATTATAGCCTTCCTTAATAAACTCACGGTAATAGTAGTCCACCATAGCGTCAGAAAACATCACCATGTCCAATTGCTTGCTGACCATCATCAGCCGGCCCAGGATGTCGAGCTTTTCCTCCAAAACGGCCAGGTCATAGCCGTCCACCCGGGCGGTCAGGGAATCCTGCTTGAGGTCCACCCGGAAGTCGGCATGGTCCAGCACCTTGGCTAGAAAGCGCACCCGCCGGGCCCGGCGTTCCAACGCCGCGCCCCCGCCATAAAAGGTCAGGCTGACGTAGCTGTCATCCGGCCCCCCCAGATAGGACTCGATGGTGGCAAAGTGGAACCCCAGGCGGTTAGCCAGGTTCATATATTCCGCCGCAATAATGGAGTAGTTTTTTTCCCGCAAGCGCTGGTGGATATTCTCGCCGGCGCCGGTGCCCAGGACCACGGACATGAGCCCCTTTAAATCCACAGGCTTGGGTCCCTTCCAGCCCACCGCGGTGGCCCCCCGCCAGTAGGCGGCCATGGGCCGGGAGCTGATATCCTCGAGTCGGACCTCCACCCGGTTGAGAGCTTCGGGCCTGAGCCCCCCGCCTAAATCAATGAGATAGACCTCCAGGGGGATGGCGCTGACCAGCCGCCGGGCCAGGGTCTCCTGGGAAACATCCGAGATGTGGAACATTTCGGCCATGGCCTTTTCATGAGCGAAACGGGTGATGTCGTGGAGGGTGGTGCAGCAGTCGGGACGGAAATTATCGGCCCGGGGGTCCAAGAGATGTAAGGGGGTAATGTGCTTTAAGACGCTTTCCAGAACCTTCCAGGTGCGGCTCTGTTTTGCCGGCGCTTCTTTGGGGCTGGCTTTCAAGAGTTCCTCCTGCCGGCCTTCATAGATATTACCGTAAAGCGCGTCCACCGTGACTTCGGTCCCGGAGGCCAAACTCTGGATGGCGCCTTTGGCGCCGAAGATGGCCGGTGTCCCGGCCTCTCTCAGAACAGTGGCCAGGTGGCTGGTGACGCTGCCCGCCTCACAGACCACGGCCGCCACCCGGTGGGCCAACACCCCGTATTCAGGCAGGGCCTGCTTGGTCACCAACACGGCTCCTTCCGGCACCGCCTGCAGGGGTTCATCCTGCAGCACGTGGACCTTCCCGGCCGCAGCCCCGCGAGAAGCAACGGCCCCCTGGCTCTTGAGCACCTGGGCCTCCTTGATAATGGGCGGCACACTGTCAACCCGGGCCGTTGGTTTCAGGCGCAACGGCCGAGCCTGGAGGAGGAAAAAACCAGCCTCGGGGTCCAAAACCCACTCGATATCCTGGGGTTGGCCGAAGGACTGCTCCACTTGGGCCCCCAGGGAGGCCAGTTGCAAGACCTCGGGTTCGGCGAGACATAATCCCCTTAATTCCAGGGGAGTGGCGGCCTCGGTAATGCCGCCTTCCGAGGCGGGAAGGTGCATGCGCTCTTTTTCCCCGGCCTGCTGAGCCACCACCTGGCTTTCTTCCACCCGGTAAACATCCGGTTCCACCTGGCCCCCCACCGCCAGAGAACCCAAACCACAGACTGCATTAACGATGGTGGCGCGGTGGCCCTGCCGGGGGTCGGCGGTATAGAGAACTCCCGCGGCCTTGGCCTCCATCATCTTCATGACCACCACCCCCATGGCCAGCTCCAGATAAGAGAAGCCTTTGGTCTGGCAGTAAACTAAAGCCCGGGGAGTAAACTGACTGGCTACGACCTCTTTATAGCGTTGTTCCACCAGAGCCCGGGGCACGTTGAGCATGGTGTCGAACTGGCCGGCAAAACTGAAAAAGCCATCCTCCTGGAGGGCGGAGCTGCGCACGGCTACCCGGTCAGTCCCCAGCTGGTCCAAATGTTGACGTAGGAGGTCTGCAAGCTCGGCGGGGAGAGGCGAGGCCAGGATACGCTCCCGGATGGCGGCCCCGGCCTGGTTGAGGGCCTCCAGTTCCTTCAATTCCACCCCGGCGATGGACTCCTGGATAAACTCCTCCAGGCCCCCTTGGTCAAAAAACAACCTCTGAGCGTAGGCGCTGATGGCAAAACCCGGCGGCACCGGCAAACCTATTCTCACCAGATCTCCGAGTTTTTCGGCTTTTCCCCCAAAAAACCAGCCCCCCTTCACCTCCTGCAAGGGCAGAATCAGCGGACCGGGCTTAAGCTGAGGCTCAGTCAATTCCTGGGAAATTTTGGCGAGCACCTCCCGGAGGGCCGTTGCCAGCGGGTCATACTTACCTGGGGACATGGCCACCAGGGCGTTCACCAAGCTGCCGGCCTCCGTTTCCACCTGTCCGACGGCGGACCTCACGTAGTTCATATCAAACAAAAACTCTTTATGCATTTTATCTTGGAGATCAGCCAGGACAGCCAGAATGGCGTTGTTGGCGGCCAACAGGCGCTTATACCGGTGGTATTGTTCCACTAACTCGGTCGGCGGTTCGGGGGGCGGGATGGGCTGTGGCCGGGTGAGCCTTTTTTTAAACCATTCCTTCAGTCTATTTACTGTGTGCATGGCCTCTGTTAACCGGGATCAGGACAGTAATACCAAACAATTTATTATCTAATAAAATCCGGATACCTGTCAAAAAAGACTTTTTAGTCTAGAGAGCACCTCGTGATTTCATTGACAGTTCTTGAAGTCATCCTATATAATTAAGATAAATAATTGAAATAATTAATTATATCAATTGGTTAACATTTCCCCCACCTCCTTCTCTTGGCACGGTCATGGGGTTCTTCCTGTGAACCTTCGCTCGTTTCTTGTTATTGCAGCAGGCCAGGACCAAGGCAGCTATGGCCCTCGGAAATCTCTCTGGCGAAAAAATGGGAGTTAAGACGGCACATGTTTAACTGGCTGAAGCAGAGACTGACGGGCTTTTTCGGCAGTCTGAGAGAATTTCCCGATTATGCCGAATCACCGGAGCGCTACAAAGTTCTCAGGAGGAATATCGTCATCCTGATGCTGGTGGTGACCATCCTGCCTCTGGTTCTCATGGGCCTGATTAACCATTATCTTTATCGCCAAACCATGCACGATGAGATTGTTCAGCCTCTCAAAATATTAGTGAATAAAACCAAGCATTCTTTCGAACTTTTCTTGGCGGAACGGCTTTCTGCCGTCAGTTTCATCGCCTCTTCCCACACCTGTGAACAATTGGCTGATAATAATAATTTAAGCCGTATTTTCTCTGTAATGAAGAAAGAGTTCAGCGGCGTTGTAGACCTGGGATTTCTTGAACCCAACGGAGTGCAGGTAAGCTATGACGGTCCCTATAAACTCCAGGGTAAGAACTATACCGACCAGGACTGGTACAAAGAGGCCCGGGTCCGGGGCTCCTATATCAGCGATGTGTTTCTGGGATATCGCAAACTTCCCCACCTGGTCATGGCCGTGGAACGCAGCGTCACCGGGGTTTGTCTCGGGTGTGTGCTGCGGGCCACCATTGATACGAACCGCTTCATGGAACTAATCGCCTCCATGCGGCTGGACCCGTCCGGCGATGCCTTCCTGTTAAACAAACAAGGGGTCCTCCAGACGCCTTCGAAATTCTACGGGCAGGTTCTGGAAACCTTTCCCATGCCCTTGCCTCCTTTAAGCTATGAGCCCAACGTCCTGGAGAAAAAAGATACCAACGGCCGGGATGTCATAATTACCTATGCCTATTTCGAATCCCTGCCGTTCATCCTCATGGTGGTCAAACCCCGCAGCCAGGTGATGCAGGCCTGGTATACCTTGAAAACGGAAGCGTTCTATGTGTTTGTCATTGGGGTGATCATCATTTTCCTGGCAATATACAAGTTGACTGATAAGCTGGTGAAACGCCTGAAGGAATCTGACCTTAGAAAAGAGGTGGCCTACCGCGAAATGCAGGAGACCAGCAAGCTCGCCTCCATCGGCCGCTTGGCTGCCGGGGTGGCCCATGAGGTCAACAACCCCCTGGCCATTATTAATGAAAAAGCCGGTCTTCTTAAGGACCTGACGGAAATGACGCCCGATTGTCCCCACAGAGAGAAGCTGCTTGCCGTCACCGGCACCATCCTGCAGTCCGTGGATCGTTGTCGCACCATCACCCAGCGGTTGCTGGGATTTGCCCGCCGGATGGACATTTCCATTGAAATGCTCAATCTGAACGAGGTCATTGAGGAAGTGTTGGGGTTCCTGGAAAAAGAAGCGCTGCATCGCAATATTGACCTGCAACTCAATCTGGCCCAGGACCTGCCGAGAATCGCCTCCGACCGGGGGCAGTTGCAACAGGTCTTTCTGAATATCTTAAATAATGCCTTCGATGCGGTGCGGGATGGCGGCCAAGTGGCCGTTACCAGCTTTGAGACTGACATCGATACTGTCGGCGTTTCTGTTCAAGACAATGGTCAGGGTATGACCCAGGAAACCATGACCCATCTTTTCGAACCCTTCTTTACCACGAAAAAAGGCACCGGTACGGGGTTAGGACTGTCCATCACCTATGGCATTGTCAAGAAACTGGGTGGAGATATCAAAGTTAAAAGTCAATTAGGAGTGGGGACCACCTTTACAATTTTCTTGCCCAAAAAGGCCTTGGCCCTGGCAGGAGAATGATACGAGGGGAAAAATGCGGGTGCTCCTGGTGGATGATGAAGTGGAGTTTGTCTCAGCCCTGGCTGAACGCTTAGGTTTGAGGGGATTTAAGGTTCAAACCGCCACTTCAGGGGAGGAAGCTTTAAGTAAGGTGGCCGCTTCACCTCCGGACGTGGTGCTCCTGGATGTGTTGATGCCCGGTATGAGCGGCCTGGAGGTGCTGAAAAGCATTAAAAAGGAGCATCCCCAGGTCCAGGTGATTCTCCTCACCGGCCGCAGCTCCTGGGACGGCATTCAGGGGGTCCGGGAAGGTGCGTATGAATGTCTCATGAAGCCCCTCCAGATTGAAGAGCTGATGCAGGTCATGGCTGATGCTGTGGAAGCCAGCCGGCCAAATCAGGCTCGGGAAGGAGAATAAGCCTTGCGGGACCTCGAGATGGCTTTTTTGGGGAAAATTACTGCCAGCATGACTCATGAGATTAAAAATACCTATGCCATTATCTTGGAGTCCTCCGGCTTGCTGACGGATTTGCTTACCTTGTCTCAGCAAGACTCCTTCCCTCCCAAGGAAAAGTTCCACAGGGTGTTGGGCACCATCGACGAACAGGTGCGCCGGGGAGTGGTCCTGGCCACCCGGCTCAACCAATTCGCCCACAGCATGGACGAACCCGTGGCTACGGTTAAGGTGGGCGACCTCCTGGAGTTGGTAGTCGCACTTATGCAACGCCTGGCCCGGCGCCGGGGAATTGAGCTTCAGGTCATACCCTCTTCGGGGGAGATATCCATTACCAGCGATCCCTTCCGTCTCCAACTGGTGCTGGCTTCGGTCATCGAGGAACTGGCTGATGCTTTGGAGTCCGGCGGCAAAATCATCCTGCAAGCCCCGCCCATGCCCCAGGAGGTGACCATCCTTCTGGAGGTGCAGGGGCAAAAAAAGGGAGCATTGGAAGACGTGAGGGAGAATCTCTCGGCCTCCTTGAAAGATTTCCTGGAGGCCCTGGGTGCCAAACTGGCTGTCTTAACTCCTCCAGCCCCAGAGGGAATCATGCTCATCACCAAGACTCCCCAACCGGCATGAGTAGCGGGAGAAGCAAAGGCTTTAGGTCCACTTTTCCAAAAACGTCATTTCGGAACAAAGCTGATATCTTTTCCCTTGTTTAATGGGTAATAATTTGGCAAAATTCAAAATTATGTGAAAAAATAGACAAGCTAGTATGTACCAGTGAAACCGGCTCCCAGGAGACGTAATCAAGGAGAATTCAGATGAGTAAATTTAAAATTCTTTTAGTGGACGACGAAGAAGAGTTCGTCAAAACGCTGGGGGAACGGCTGGAGATGCGGGGCATGGGGCCTGATACCGCGTTTACCGGAGAGCAGGCTTTGCGACGGATTGCCGAAGAGGAGCCGGACATCATGATCCTGGACATCAAGATGCCGGGTATTGATGGTATGGAAGTGCTCCGTCGGGTACGGAAGGCTTATCCCCGTATCCAGGTGATCATGCTCACGGCCCATGGCACTGATAAAGATGAGGAAGAAGCCAAGCGGCTGGGCGCGTTTGCCTATTTGCGCAAACCGGTGGATCTTGAGCTTTTGACCAACACCATGAAATCTGCTTCTCGCCGACTGGAAGCCTTGTCCATGGCTTCAGCCTTCGCCCAGGCCGGAGATGCCGAGACCGCCAAAAAGATTATGGAAGAGGCCAAAAAGCCGATAGAAGATTGAAAACACTCCTGAAAATTCTGTTCAGGCCCCGGCGAGCCCAGCTTGGCCAAGAGCGGATGCTTGATCCCTTTTCAGGGGAATGTCCCACCAGGCCGCCTCAAGAGCAAGCCCACATCTTGATGGCGGCCTTATTGTTGGGTTTCTAATATTGTAGAGCGGGCGCTCTCCGTCGAAATCCGGACGGAGTTTGCGGGCAGGATAGGAGGCCAAGGCCTAGTCGGCCCCTCACCGAGGCTCCCCCACAAAGCGATAATTGCCCTCCAGAAAGGCCTGAACGTACCAATCCACTACTTTCTCGTCCCCCATGACCATATCCCGCTGACGGGCGCAGGCCATCAGCCTCCCGAGCAGATCCAGTTTTTCTTCCATCAGCGGCTGGGGATATTTCCCCAGTCTGGCCACCACCAGGTCCCCGGTAATTTCCGTGTCAAAATCAAGGCTTGCTAAAATGCCCCCCAGAAAACGGGCTCTTAAGGCCCGCCGGAATTCATCCGCGGCTCCCCCTTTAAAGCGAAAACTGATGTAATTATCGTTGCGCACCTCACTCACAAAGGCGTCGATGGTGGCAAAATGATATCCCAGCCGGGAACTGTAATTAAGATAATTTTGGGAAACCAGGGCCAGGGTGCGTAGCCAAAACTCCCCCTGTTGGGGAGCCGACGCGGTCAGCGACCGGGACACCACGGAGTAAAGTCCTTTAGCGCTGATGGCAATAGGCCCCGCCCAGGAAACCTCGGGATGGCTGATACCCTTCCAGAGAGCCCGCATGGGGACGGAAATTATGTCATCCGGGGAGACAAATTTACCCGGGTAACCGTTTCGAATACCTCCCCCCAGATCGATGAGGTAAAGATTAAGGGGAATATTGGTCTTGAGCCGGACCATGTAAGCCTCTTCCTGCCTGGCCTGTTCGCCCAGCTCGAACATCTCGGCAATGGCCATTTGATGGGCAAACCTGGTAATGTCATGCAGGGTTTTGCAGGAACTGGGAGTAAAGTCGGTCAATTTCGGATCGGTCAGATGAAGAGGGGTGATCCAGCGCTGCACCCGGCGTAAGGTGGCATAAATGGGCATTTCCGTCAGCAGCGGCTGCTTTGGGGCCGCCGACTGGAGCACCTCCGCCACCAGACCCTGATACACCCGTTGGTGGTCGGCGTCCACCGTGATTTCCTGACCGGTTTCCAGGATTTGGGTGGCAATTTCCGTATCCACCAGCGCCGGGACTTTAAATTCACGAGCCAAAATAGCCAAATGGGAGGTGGCGCTGCCGATATCCACCACCATGGCCCTGGCCTTGTGCATCACTGCCCCATACCGGGCCGAAGTATAGCGAGCCACCAGAACCGCTCCCTCAGGAAACCGAACCAGATCCTCATCCTGGTGAATGACGAAGGCCGGTCCGGCCGCCACTCCGAAACAGGCAATGGTGCCCTGGTCTATCAGGAGGGGATGATCTTGGAGCAGAGCTGGAGGGAGGGCTTGAGCCTGGGGCTGCGAGACCGTAAGAGGCCGGGATTGCAGGATTACTATCTGCCCCTGGTCATCCACCGCAAATTCGATATCCTGGGGCTCCCCAAAATACTCCTCCAACTGGAGGGCATAGCGGCCCAACACCGCCAGTTCTTCCTGGGTGAGGGCCGGCTGCTGGTTCTCCAAGTCGGGCACGACCTCTTTGGTCAGGCCCTCGCCGGCCACGGCCGCGGCCAGGCGAAAGGGTTTGGGGCTGAGATGCTGCTCCAGGATAGAGACTTCCTGGTCTTTGGCGAGCAGGAAGCGGTCCGGAACCAAAGTGCCCTCAACCACGGTGGGGCCCAGGCCCCAGGCCGCCTCCACCACCATAACCCCGGCGCGGCTGCCGGTGGGGTCCTCGGTGAACAAAACCCCGCTGGCCCGGGCCGGCACCATGGCCAGGCACCCCACACTCATGGCCGGTTCCCGGTGGGCCAGTCCTTTCTCGGCCAGGTATATCAGGGCCCTGGGAGATAATTGACTGGCTTAGACCTCGAGGTAATTGGTGAGGAACTGCCCGGCAAAGGAAAAGGCCTGATCTTCATATAAACCGCTGCTCCGGAGGGCCAACCGGGGTTCATAACCCAGGGTTTGGGCCAGCTGCTGATATTGCCGGCTCACCTCTTCTTGAAGGCGAGGGGGAATCTCGGCCTGCAAAATCTGTTCTCGTATGACCCGGCTTTTATCCGTCAGTTCCTCCAGATTGCCGGTATCCACCTCCTGGAAAAAGGCCGCCACCCGCTGGTCCAACCGGTTTGCCGCCAGGACCCGCCGATAGGCCTCGGCCGTCAGCACAAAACCCTCAGGGGTGGGGAGGTGCAGACGATTTTTGATCTCCCCCAAATTGGCGTTTTTGCCTCCCACCTCCAAAAGTAAACGCCGGTCGATTTGGCTTAGGGGCAGGACAATGACTTCCCTGGTCTGGACCGATCTGCTGGCCACCTCATGCTGAATCTTGGCTTTTATGTCCTCATAGATGGGAATCAAAGCGGCATAGCGGTTGTTTCCCAAGACATTCAGTTCATCAATAATTTCCTGGCATTTATCCAGGATGGCGTCGCTTCGGGCCCGGATATACTGCATGTCAAAGACAAAATCCCCTTCAGAAATCGTCTCCAGGCGCGACATGATTTCCAGGGCATCGTTATTGGCATCCAGCAATTTCTTGAAACTCTGGTATTTCTTCTGAAAAAAGTCCTCCCCGGCGGGAGCTTTTTTTCGTCTAAAGATATCAAATATTTTCAAGGGAATACCTGCTATGCGGGCAAAACGGGGGTCAGGTCACCAGTTGGGACTGACGCCATTTGAGGGCCTTGTCGACGGTCATCAGGATCTGCTCTTTTTTAAAGGGTTTGGTAATATAATCAAAAGCCTGGTGCCGCATGGCTTCCACCGCGGACTCAATGGTTCCATAGGCGGTAATGAGAATCAACGGTAAGTTGGGGTCTATCTGCTTGACAATCTTTAATAATTCAATGCCTTCCATCTCAGGCATGCGCAGATCGCTTATTAATAAATCAGCCTGGTATGATTTACACCATTCTATGGCCTGATGGGGATTTGTAGTAGTGAGTACCTTATGATCAGTTTTCTCGGTAAGAATAAGCTTTAATAAGTCCAAAAGGTCCGGCTCGTCATCGACGATCACGAGAGTTGCTGCCATTCATTCCCTCCGTTTTCAGGAAAATTCATTTTCAGGAAGTTCTGCTCTAGGGTCCTGCGTCTTCCATGCGGCTTTTTAACTTGCGGTTTTCCCTGATGATGCGCTGCCACTCCAGGGCCCTCTCAACGGCCACCAGGATTTGCTCTTTGCGAAAAGGCTTGGTGATGAAATCATAAGCCCCCCGATGCACCGCCTCCTCAGCCGCTTCCAAAGTGCCGAAAGCCGTGATGACTATCACCGGAATATCAGCATCAATTTTCTTGACGAGCTCCAGGACTTCAATACCGTCCAACATCGGCATCTTCAGGTCGGTAATGACCAAGTTAAAGTCGTCCTTGGCCAGGAGCTCCTCAATCTCGAAAGGGTTATTGGTAGTGACCACCTCATGGGTCGTCTTATCGGTGATAAGCATCTCCAGCATGACCAGCATATCGGGTTCGTCATCAATAATGAGAATCCTGCCTGACATGGCTATCCTCTGCTACTTTGGTTTCTTGAATAGGAACTTCCGCCACGGGAAGTGAGATCGTAAAAGTGGTGCCGCTTTCCTGATCCCTGGCCTCGACTTTCGTCTTGCTCTCGCAGGCAATGGTGCCGCCGAATTTAGTGACGATGGCATAACTAACGGACAAACCCAAGCCGGTGCCTTCTCCCACCTTGCGAGTGGTGAAAAACGGATCATAGATCTTGGCCAGATGCTCTTTTTTGATCCCCTCCCCCGTATCAGCAAACTTGATCTCCACCCGGTTCTTGCCAGGATTCAGGGCAGTGGTGATCGTTAACTGGCCCCCTTGCGGCATGGCCAATACCGCATTGGTAATGAGATTCAGGAAAACCTGCTGTAATTGGGCGGCATCACCGCGTGCCCTGGGCAGTCCCTCGGCCAGGTCCGTAGAAAACTTCACCTTTCTGGTCAGAAGCGTATTTTTTACCACCTCTAAAACCGTCTCAATGCTGCGGTTGATATCGGTATCATATTGGTCTTTCTCAGGAGCACGGGCAAAAGTCATGAGATTTTCGACTATCTTTTTGCAATTATTACCCTGCCGCTCAATCGTTCTGATCATCTCAGATTCTTGGGAATTTTCATCAAATCTTTCCACCAGCATATCAGAAAAGCCCAGAATAATGGCCAGAGGGTTGTTTATCTCGTGCGCCACACCCGCGGCCAGTTGTCCCAGGGAGGCCAGTTTTTCCGTGTGATACAGCTGGTCCTCCATTTTTTTCTGGCTCGTAATATCGTGGCCAATAATCAGGATGCTCAGCACCTGGTCATTTTCCTTAATGGGGGTTAAATTGAAATTGAAGCAATACTCCGTGTCCCTCACCGTTAAGCAGTGGGTGGCCCGACGCCCCTTGGTGTCAGCGAACACTTCCTGAACCAGACGATCAAGTTCTTCCCGGGTTTTTCCCGGAAAGACCTCACCGATGGTTTTCCCCGTAATGCCCTGGGGGGTGTAGCCCAGGACTTTGGCGCCATAGCGGTTGATGGAGATAATCTCCCCTTTGGCGTCCACGTTGAGGATGGCGTCCTCGGCGGATTCGACCAGAGATTTATAGAGTTTTTCCGATTTGGCCAGTTCATCTTTGGATTTTTCCAGGGCCGCGGTTTTTCGCTGTACTTCCACCTCCAGAACCGCCGACCAGCGGCTTTCGTAATAGATCACTGCGGCCCCACCTAACAGGATAATGAAAATAAGCACCCCTTGCAAAAGAAACTGCCGGAAGTAGACATCATGAATGGCGCCTTCCACTTCCGTTTGGGGCGCCACCACGGCTACTGACCAGGTAAGTTCCTCGTTGCTGCCCCCCAGAATGATGGGCGCGTAGGCGATAAACTTCTTCATTTCCTTGGCGATGCCGCGGTGCCAGCCGCTCGTGTACCAGGAAACCCCCTCCTGGCCGGCCAGCATCTTTTCCCGCTGAATTTCGTTGATCTCCGCAAAAGAAATCTTCGGGGCTCGTTTCTCCCGGACCTCAAACGCAGATTTGCCGATAAAGCCCTCTTCGGGATGAAAAAGAAACATGCCCTGGCGGTCGATCACCCAGGCATAGCCACTCTGGCCGGAGCGAATGTCCTTGGCATACTGTTTGATCAATTGATAAGGGTCCACCAGAAAGTAAAGACATCCGGTAAAAATCCCGGTTGCCTGAGGATGACTGGCGTCCACCGAGACCTGGTAGGTGGGAATCACTATGGCCAGGTACGGGGTGTTGTCGGATTCCGCCGGAAACTGGGCGCCGGTTCGTTTCAGAAAAAATTGATTTCGATGCCCGGGCTCTTTGCTCCAGAGGAGTACGGCGGATTTAGCAAAATCCCCGGTTATGATTTCTTTTTCTCCTTTGGCATCCACCCGGTAAATATGACGTCCCTGGGAGTCCAGCAAGCCAATGCTGATGACCCCCAACTTCTTGACATTTTCCAGGGTGATGCGCATGCGGTTCGGCCAGGAAATCTCCAGATACTGTATGGCAGGGGATAGGTGCAAAGTATGCAGTTCGTTTTTAAGAAAGGTAAATTTATCTTCTATCTTGGAAGCGACACCTTTGGCTATGGTCAATTGTTGTTGGTTAAACTGCTCACTGATGATATCCCGCATTTTGTTGGCAGAAAGCAGGCCGAATATAAAAGCACTCACCAGGAGTATTACTGTGAGCGTTATAACCACAAAATATACTTTTTTTGAGCTGACCTTTTCCATGGTTGCTTAAAATCTACTTATCTGCATTACGCTATACTCAGGGCAGCAACGTGTGTTTCCAAAAATTCGCTAACATGACCTGAAATCACAGTGTCGTCGGACATCACCATATCCATCTGTTTGGTGTAAACTTCTAAACGCCCCAGGATTTTTAGGTTCTGGAGCAGTCGCGGCGCCGGATCTCCGGCCAGCAGGGCGTCGAGTAAATCGCCTTGCACGCTTACGCTAAATCCCAACTGGACTAAAATTTCCCCGATGAGTTGGAGGCGGCGCAAGCGACGCTCTATGGACGCGGCGCCACCCTGGTAATGAAAGCGGATGTAATTGTGGTCCACGTTATGACCGACGTAGGCCTCGATGGTGGAGGCGTGATACCCCAGGCATAGACTGAAATTCATATAATTTTCGGAGAGCAGGGCAAAGCTGACTTTCCGCAACTGGTCTTCGGCCCGGGGAGTGGTGGAGGTGACCCCAATAACCGAAATAAATCCCTTGACGTCCAGCGGCCGGGCCTTGGGCCAGGGGATGGACATCATGCCCTCCAGAAAGGCCCGGAAGGGGAAGGAGGCGACTTCCTCGTAGGTGACCGTGGGACTCTCGGCGGATAAACCCCCGCCGGCGTCAATGACCAGAATCGGCACCAGCCGGCCGGTGACCAGGTTAACCGCGTCCTTCTTCCCCACCTCCCCGTGCAAACTGAGGCAGAACATCTCCTGTCTGCGGGCTACCGAGGCATAATAGAGAAGGTCATGGATGCTTTGACAAGTACCCGGGGTTATGGCCTGGCCGGACTCCGCCGCCTTCAGGGGGAAAAGCCAGGGGCTCAGCCGCGCCAGCAGCTTGGCCGCCAAAGAGGGGGGGCCACTCCCCGCCTCGTTCTCCCTGGCCGGGATTTCCGGGGGACCCACCGACACCTGCAGATGCCGGGTGTCCACGGTAATATTCATCCCCTCAGGAACATGGGAGGTGTCCTCCCCGATGGCAAAGATGGTGGGCACTCTCCGGTCTCGTGCCAGGAATGCCAGGTGGTTATGGGGCTCGCCGGTCTCCACCACCAGGGCCGCAGCCTTATCCAGCAACGGCGCCAGGGACAGCGCTGGCTTGTTGGCCAGGAGGACGACTCCCTCAGGGACATCTTTAGTGTCTGGAAGGTGGTCGGCATCAACCGGGAAAGCCGGTCCCGCAGCCAGGCCGGGGTAGATTGCCAGGCCGTGGGCAAACAACACCCGTTGCTGTACCGGCTGGCCCCCTGAGGTGTCCTGAAAAGAAGGTCCCGCCGGAGCCAGGCTGCGCAAGATGAGAACCTCCCGCTGGGGCCCCAAGCCCCACTTCACTTCCTGAAGGTCAGGGTAGTAGGTTTTTAATAAGCGATGATATTCCGCAATTTTTAGCGCTTCCTCCTCCTGAAGACAGGGTTGCTCCTGCAATCCTGGGGGCAAGGGCTCCATCACAAAGCCCTGCTCAGGATGGTAGGTCAGCCATTGCTCCTGGAGGCCGGCCTCGGGCAAGGTGTACTCGGTTACCTGACCATGAGCCACCCGGTAACGTCTGGCGGGCACCTTGCCGTCCTGGACCGCGGGCCACCAGCCCCACACAGCCTTGATGGTCAGGGCCTCGGTTAAATCCGCCTCTTTGGCTGTGTACGCCACGCCGCTGGCCAACAACTCCGGCCCGGAAAGGATATGCCTCTCAAAGGGCAGCGCCGGAGCGGCAGATTCTTGCCGTAGAGTTCCTGTTATCTCTTGATTAATACGATCAGCTAGGTGGGAAAACTTTTCGGCCAGTTCTAAGCTCTGGTCTCCGGTAAATTTTCCTAATAAATCAATGACACGGCGGGTGTGGTCTAAGACGATGGCGCAATTTAAGGAAATATAGGCCGGGCTGAAATAATCCTGCCCCTGCAGCCGAACCTGCATCTGGGCCAGGAATTCGAGCGCGGTGTTGCCGACTGTCAGGATCTCGGAGTACAACCGAACCTTTCTTTGATATTGTTCCTTACGGCTCGGTTGCCTGGCGACCGGCTTGGCTACCTGGTCTTTTTTAAAAAGGCGCTGCCACAGTGACACAAGAATTCTCCTGATTAACAACGTTCAAAGTTCAAAGCTTAAAGATCGTGTCGGCTGCGCACCGGGTACCGTTAGGGTAACCCTTTGTTTTCCTTTAGTATACCAAATAAGTTTGCAGAAGGGGCCAGGGACCTTCGGATTCTGGAAGATCCCTGGCCGGTAGATTTTCCCCCATCTCATATGGGAAGGGATCCGGTTAAACCTCTTTTTTGTTGAGGGGCTTGCCCATACCCAGGCCGAAGCCCTCGAACATCTCAAAAATGCCGTACCCAAACCAGAGGGTGTAAATCACGTAGAACACCAGCATGAAGGTGAGCAGGACGGCCCGGTCGCTGACGCTGGTGGCGGTGATGCCATAGAAGTTATATGCCGGTTCTATGGCCCGGGCCTGAACAGTGGAAATCGCCTTGGCCTGTTTGAACGCTTTCTGTTTGGTTAAGGCCGCGTCCACCCTGGTCAGGGACTCCCACCACGTTTTTACCACTTCCTTGCCGCCGAAGTTATAGACCGCCTGGAGTTTTTCTCCCTGATTGTTGAACAACAGGTCGGCATCATCCACCGATTTGAGGAGGACCTTGCCGAGATCGCCGTTAATTTTTAACTTCGAACCTGCCACTTCAACCTGGGCCCCCGCCTGGCTAAAAAGAGCCTCGGTCCTTTTCGCCACAGAGGGAATGTCCATGTCGATTTGTGCGGTAAAAGGAGTGCCCACGAAGCCTTGGGACAGCTGGCGCATGTCATCCATGTAATTGCTGGAGCCCTTGGACAGGGAGTTAAAAAAGTCGTCGGAGTATTCCAGACCGTTCTTGCCGTTGCCAAATATCGGCATAAAGATGAGGATGAGGACCACGGCAAACGATATCAAGAGAAATGTTCCCAGTAGAAGCTTTTTGGTATTCATAATTTAATGCGCCCCCTCGCCTACACCTGCCAAGGGGAGTTCCTTTCCCCTTAACACGTTGAGATTTTTGAAGAACATGGAGAAAACCCAGAGCCCGAAGAGGCCCACGATCGCAAAGAAGATGAGTAGCCCGGCAAATTCGATCCCGCCGGCCAGGCTCTTGGAGATGCTGATGTATTCCATCTGGTTCAATTTTTTCGGCAAGGCAAAGAGCCGATTGATGAACCCCGCCAGAATGGCAATGGCATAAAAACCCCGGATATAGATGCCCTTGACCACCTTGGTGGTCAGCGCCCCGATCTGAATCCCCAACAGGGAGCCCAGGAGCATGCCCATGGCCAGGGTGTAAAAAATGAACCCGTAAATGGCGTACTGAGAAATGGCGGCAAAGCCGGCGGTGAAGATGATCTGCAGGATGTCGGTGCCCACCGTGGTGAAGGAGGACACACCCAACATATAAACGAACATGGGGAAAGTCAGGAAGCCGCCGCCCACGCCCATGATGGCCGCCACCAGACCCACGATGGCGCCGCAGATCGCCACGAAAACCGCGGAGATGCGGTTGCCGCCGGGGACTATGTCCTCGTCAAAGGAGATCATCGGCGGGACATGGACGGATTGCAGCTTCTGGGCCAGACCGGTGGTGCCGGTTTTGGAGGCAGCGGTGGCTTTCTTCTCATCCGGGGACAGAGTCCGGGTCGCCCGACCGGCCCGCTGCAGTTTGATAAAATCGGTCATGGCGTAAATGCCCAAAAAGCCCAGCAAAAAGACATACACCAGGCTGATAAAGAAGTCGCTCATGACCGGGTTGAATTCATAAATGGCCCGGTTGATGCTGCCGCCGACGACGACTCCCGCCCCCGAGCCTACCAAAAAGGCGACAGCCAGCTTGCCGTTGACATTGCCCAACTTTTTATGGACCGCGGTCCCCATAATCGCCTTGGCGAAGATGTGGAAGAGGTCGGTGCCCACCGCCAGAATACCTTTGATGCCGGCGCTCATCAAAGCCGGGGTGATGACAAAACCGCCGCCGGCGCCGATGCAGCCGGTGATCAAGCCGGCCACTAAGCCGATTAAGATGGTGACTAGAAAAATGGAGGTAGAATAAAAAGCCGGGGCATAGGCCTTCTTGCCTCCCAATACATCTCCTCCCGCCGCCCAAGAGATGCCGATAAAGGCCACAATGGGCAGACAGAGGGCCAACAAGACCAGCAACTTCTTGCGATTTTGCAGGATACTGGTGGAAGTCTCGATCTCCCAGCGGGCGTGGGCCTCTGCCGCCATCTTTAGCATGTTGAATAACTGTCTACCTTTCTCCATAACCCATCAATCCTCCATTCGGTATGATTCCGTCCCCTGAAGAGAGCTCCAGGGACAGTCTTGATGTGAGCGATTTATTTCCCTAACGCCTTCCATCCTGGAGACATAAATATTCAAGCGGTATGCCAACTGCCGAAGAAAAGATTGCCAAGCTATCTAGTGAAATTTGTTTGGAAATTTAGGGATATCTCGCGGTCCGGCCGGCAAGATCACCAGGGTATCCGTCAGGTTTTTTTACAGGGTGTAAAAAGCGGGAGGGAAACTCAGGGTGATCAAACAAGGAGCTTGACGGGGGGAGAACAACCCCCTACCATAGAATTTAAAGAATTTTAGGCCTTTACAAATCAGGTGTGGATTAGCTCAGAATTGGCAAGGTAATCGCATAAGATTTTCCCCAAGGTGACACCATGGACTTCTTCTCCTGGATAACCCAAATCTCGCAAAGTACGGCTCCTCCAGGGCAGCCTTTTTCGCCCCAATGGCTGTATGTGGCCATGGCCCTGGTGATCCCCGCCCTGATCGGGGCGGTTTGGGCCGGCATTCTCAAAGCTGTGGAAAAGGCCTTCGGGATCAAACTCGGAGGAGGGAGTGTTTAGAAAGGCAGAAAAGTTTCATGACCGTGACTCTGCCCACTGCCAGTTACTGGCTCACGTACCTGCATCCTGATCTAGGGCGCTTAGCCCAGCCTCTTCAAGGGTGGTTTTACACCATCTCCCTCCAGGGCGAGCTGTCCATCAGCCTCCTGGGCTTGATCATCCTGGGCTTGATCATCGGTTTGTTGACCGGCGCTTTTGGGGTGGGGAGCGGTTTTTTGATGGCCCCCTTCCTCAATCTCCTGGGAAATATTCCTTATAATGTGGCCGTCGGCAGCGACCTGACTCATATGGTGGGCTCCGCCACCCTGGCCAATTTGCGCCAGCGGGCCCTGGGGTATGTGGATTACAAGCTCGGTCTCCTTTTGTTTGCCGGGAGTGTCATCGGGGTGGAGTGCGGCGTCCAACTCCTGCAATTGCTTAAACATGCCGGCCAGGTTCCCTTCTGGGGCCACCAGTTGGGTTGGCTGCAGCTCATTATGACCATAATTTACGTGCTCCTGCTGGGCTGGATCGGCATCGCCCTGTTTCGGGAGACCAGGGCCAGCCGCAAGTTGGCTGAAGCCGCCGCGCCCTCGGAACCCCCGGCCATCCTGGAAAGCTCCCGGCTCCAAACCCTCAACTTGCCCCCCATGGTTTCCCTGCCGGTATCCGGGGTTGAGTCCATTTCCCTCTGGCTGATTCTGGGGGTAGGCTGGGTAGCAGGACTGCTGACCGGCTTGCTGGGGGTCAGCGGCGCTTTCATCCGCATGCCGGCCTTGATTTACGTGTTGGGTGTCCCCACGGTAGTTTCTCTGGGCACCAATCTTTTTGAGTTACTTATCTTGGCACTATACGGCGCCTTTTCCCACAGTATGAAAGGGAACGTAGATCTGGTATTAGTAATTATATTGCTGGTTACTACCACCATTGGAAATCAACTGGGCATCCAGTTCCAAAGACACCTGGTCGGGCCAAGATCACTTAAATTATATATAGCGATTCTATTTGCTACGATTATATTGATGATAGTTAAAATTATAATGTAGTATCGAGCTCTTATAAAAAATATCCTTTTTCTAAAAGCAGGAACACGGCAAAAAAAGTCTTCTTTCCCTCCTTCCTAACGGGGTGGGTTCTGGCCACCAAGATTATCCGGACAGACCCTCCCCTTTTTTATGTCCCAATAGAGCTAAGGGAATATTTTTTAAGTAATAAAATCTTATATCTGAGACGTGTGACGAGGAGGGTAACACTTCCGAATTACGTCGGCCACCACCTTTTTTAGCAGAGCAGTATCCTCCCCTTTCTCCAGGCATACCGCGACCCCGGGCATCTCCGCGTAATCGTACTCATCACCCAACAAGGTGTGGATCACTATAGGAAAGGCAGGATGGTGGAAGTGCAGCAGTTTGATCAGCTCTGCCTTGGTTAACTCCGTCGGAATATCGGGGTCAAGAATAAGGATATCGGGAGAATGGCCGCCATTAACCAAGCGGAGGAGTTCTCGGCCCTCGCCCGCCAGGATTACTTCATAACCCTCACGGAGGAGTTCTCGCCGTAAAAAATTTCGGACGTTACGA
This sequence comes from Syntrophobacterales bacterium, assembly GCA_037388025.1. Taxonomy (GTDB): domain Bacteria; phylum Desulfobacterota; class Desulfobaccia; order Desulfobaccales; family 0-14-0-80-60-11; genus JBGSLA01. The sequence goes on along the minus strand of JARRKO010000034.1, from coordinate 8,209 downwards.
TTCCGATCGGCTATTAGAATTCTGAATGCCTGGTCCACGAAATTAACCTGTGCAGTTGATCACTCCAAAAGTAACGCAAGTGATGTGCCAGCCTACATGACCACCTTTGATTGGGGAAGCCTTTTAAATTAATGGGAAAATTTCCTATGAGCCGGGAAGGGACCGGCTTCTACCCCAACCTTGGCTGTCGATATTTTTTACAACCTGTAAACTCAGGTTTCGCACCTTAGACCAATTTGATGTCAAATATCGAGCTATTGATTGGTGGTATTAGTGGGGCGGGCATCCATGCCCGCCGCATAGGGGTTGGGAAGGCTAAACCGGCGCGGAGGGCGGGAGGACGGCAAAGGCGAGGCTGCAGGCTTTCAGGCGTCTTCACTTCTCACTGAAGTTTCCACTTTCAATCGGTATTTATCAATCTTGGCCTGGAGGGTGGGACGGGACAGGCCCAGGAGTTTAGCGGCCTGGCTGCGATTGCCCCCGGTAAGGTCCAGGGCCTCCTGGATTATAAGGCTGGCAAAGCGGTCCATAAACGACTCAAAAATATTATCCTCCGCTTTGGTGATCAAGTCCTGGCGGATCCAATGGCGGATGAGGCTCACCGCGTCCTTCTCCTGGGCAACCTTGGTGGCGCTCTCGGCTCCGATGGCCTGGGAGATTTCCTCCGGGCGGATGGGATAGCCCCGGCTGAAAATCAGCCCTTTTTGGATAACATTGGCCAACTCCCGGACATTGCCGGGCCAGGGGTAGTTTTGGAGCAGAGCCCTGGCTTCCGGAGTTATCCCCGGATTAGGCACATCCAGTTGGCGGGCAAACCTGCTCAGAAAGTAATCGGTCAACAAGGAGATATCGTCATCGCGCTCCCGCAGGGCCGGTAACCACAGGGTGACCACCTTGAGGCGATAGTACAGATCTTCCCGGAAGCGTCCCGCCACCAGGGCCCCTTCGAGATCCCGGTTGGTGGCCGCGATAATGCGGACATCCACCGGGATGGTTTCCCGGCCGCCCAGGCGCTCGATGCTTTTCTCCTGCAGCAGGCGCAAAATTTTGGCCTGAATGCTAAAGGGCATGTCCCCGATTTCATCCAGCAGGATGGTGCCGCCGTGGGCCTGCTCGATTTTCCCGACTTTGCGGTTTACGGCTCCGGTGAAAGCGCCTTTTTCATAACCGAATAACTCGCTCTCCAACAGGGTCTCGGGAATGGCCACGCAATTAATGACCAGAAAAGGTTTTTCCGACCTCAGACTGTGTTGATATAAGGCCCGGGCCACCAGTTCTTTGCCGGTGCCGGACTCGCCCCGGAGCAGCACCGTGGCGTCGGTGGGAGCCACCCGGCCGATGGCTTTATATACCTCCTGCATGGGCTTACTTTTGCCGATAATGGCCTCCCCCGACACCTCGTCGGGAGGCATGTCCATGGCCACCCGGGAGCGCATAAACCGCCCGGCTTCCAGGGCTTTTTCAATCAGAATCAGGATATCTGGGATTTCGAAGGGCTTAAGCACATAATCAAACGCGCCCAGTTTGGTGGTCTCAATCGCGGTTTCCGTGGTCCCGAACGCGGTCATGATAATCACCGGCAGCTTGGGCTCGATTTGATGAAGGGCTTTGAAGGTCTCCAGGCCGCTCATGCCGGGCATGCGGATATCCATGATGACCGCATCAGGGGAATGGGCCTGAACCAGGTGCAGCGCGGTTTCACCGTCAGGAGCGGTCCACACCTGGTGGCCTTCGGCGGTCAGAAGCTTTTCAAAGCTTTGACGCAACCTCAGGTCATCATCAACTATCAATATGGCTCCCATATTGAATCTTCCTATAGGGCAGATTAATGGTGAAAGTCGTTCCCCGGCCCTCTTCAGAGTCGAGATCCAGCCACCCCCCATGCTCCCCCAAAATGCGGGTGGCGATACTGAGGCCCAGCCCCGTGCCTTCTTCTTTGGTGGTGAAGAATGGCTGGAAAATTTTGTCTTGGACGGACTCGGGAATGCCGGGGCCGTTATCGCTTACCTGAATAGTGACCACCTGCCCGATGGACTGTAAAAAGGTTTCTCCTTCTTGAATAACAATGGACCCCCCACTTTTCATGGCCTCACAGGCGTTGGTCAAGAGATTGACCAGCACCTCTTTCAATTGGTCCGGGTCGGCCCAGACTTCCGGGAGGGCCCGGGAGCGCTTCAACGTGACCTCCACGTTATATGATTCCAGCCGATGTCGGAGCAGTTGCAGAGCCATGTCCACCACATCCGAGGGGCTAATTTTCTGCATCATCAATTTGGGCGGCCGGGAAAATTCCAGGAAATTGGCCACAATGGTGTCGATATGACGAATTTCTTCGGCGATGACCTCAAAATCCTCCTGGTGGGTGGGAGATAAGTCCAGGGTGCGCCCCATGGAGAACAGCCGCATTTTCACCGAAGTGAGGGGATTGCGAATGCTGTGGGCCACTCCGGCCGCCAGCTTGCCCACCATGGCCATCTTTTCGGATTGGACCAGATGCTCCTGGCTCCGTTCCAATTTAGTCTGGGCCTGATCAACATTTTCGATCAAGTCATGCACCCGCCGACTCAAGGCCTGGACCTCATTCCGTTCGCCCGGGCCAGCACCCAGTCCGGTTTCCATGGACAATTGGCGAATCGGTTCCAACAGTTGTCTGATGAGGATGTAAGTTAACAGCAACCCTAATAAGACTACGCTCGGCAGAACAATGAGAGTCAAAGTTTTAATGAACCTGGCCTGGGCCAGGCTCTCATTTTTGATCTGGGAGATTATTCCCTGGTTGACCAGTTTGTAATTTTCGCAAAGATCGTAAATTTCCAAAAATTGATGACGGATCTCCCAGTGGAGCTTGGCGCCCTGGTCCCGCTTACCGGTTTTATAGAGATTTATCACCTGCTCCCGCCGCACGATATAATCCTTATATTTAGAGTCAATTTTATTAAGGATTTCCGTCATGACGGGAGTAGTAGCGGAATTGTGGGCTTTTCTCAACCATTGCAAGAAACTTTGATTATTCTCTTTTAATTTTTGGAGCCATTCGGGATTACCGTCCAGGAAATAATAAGTCAAATATCCCTTCTGACTTAGCAAGGCGATTTCCAGGCCTTCGGCGGCTTGGAAGGAGGATATGTTCTTATCTATGAGGGTGGTAAAGAGATCATCGGTGGCGCCGGTGTGCCAGATGGTTACCAGGCCGCCTACCAGAGCGGTGAAGATCAGAGCTCCCACTAATAAAAATATGCGGGCCCGCAGGCTGATATATTTCCACATGCTATTTGCAGAAACTCCCTAAGCCTTACTAATTGTTACGATATCAATTTTAATATGCTTGTTTCAAAGTTTATTTTTAGTTCCAGTCAAATTTGAATAGGTAATTTGAAATATTGTACGGGAGTCATGCCGCTGCTACGGTCCTGCGGCTTTTCGAAACCGGCCTGTGGGCCATATAAGCCTGCGGGGTTGACGCCGGAAGAACGCAGAGAACTCATGAGGCAGGGTTGGTCCAGGTTTTCAGGTGCTGTAATGCAATGAGGCCAGAGTAAAAATTTGACAGCTCATAGTGACCCCTCTCAAGAAAAAAAGCTTCCAAAAGTAACTTATTTATCTCTTTGACTCTGTCCAAAGGCAAGGCGATGGCTTCCCAGCCATTTTATTAGCTTAGAAATGTTGATACCTTGCCATCTTCTGCAGTAATCAACTGCCCAGGAGAAATTCATGATATGATCTGGATACCAGAACAGGATGAAGTGACATGCTCCTCTCTAAATTCTGCAACCACGAACATCTGGTCTGGATAAAAATACCACCGCCTCGTCAATGTTAAATATTCTTTTCGCTGCGGTCGGCTTTCTCCTGATTATCCTGCTTCTAACCGAAGAATTTCGGGATTTTCTGAAATATCTCTGGAAACAGTTTACAGTCAGGCCATGGATGAAATATCCGGCCTATCTCTTAGCCGCTGCCCTGTTCCTAGTTGCAGTTGGCTTTATCATCTTTTCTCTATGGACCTTGTTTTCGACCAAATTTTCTTATGATTAGCAGCTATGGCGTAACCACCTGATTCTCATTAAAAAATATTGCCGAATGGTCTAAGGGTACCTATGGGACGTTACCGTGCAGCCGTTTATAGACAAGCAGTGGATCACAGATTTCGAGGCGGAGCAGGTGTTCGGGCGTCGACCTTCGACGCCTCGTCGTTCTTTGTGGATGGTTTGCCGACAAGACGTCGCTGCTGAGCCAAAATGGTGTCCGGGGCTGGCCGGTCAACTCGCACCCGTGGTTCTCGTACACGAGTTCGACGCGGTGCCGGAACCTGCGCCGCAGCAAAATTTCAATCCGAAGCACCCGAAGACCTGAGCGGGTCGGCGCACCGCCCATCGTGGCGGTGCCCCTAATGAGAACTCTGTTCGAACCTTAACCAATTGTGGAGGTAGACCATGGTCAAGTTGAGATGTGTGATTATGCGGGGTGGAACCAGCAAGGCGGTTTTCTTCCACGAAAACGAACTTCCCTCAGACCCCCAGCTGCGGGACAAGGTGGTTCTCGACGTGTTCGGCAGTCCGGACGTTCGCGAGATAGATGGACTCGGCGGCGCTGACGGCTCGACCAGCAAGCTCGCCATCATCTCTCGATATAACGGCCCGGAGGCCGAGGTTGAGTACAATTTCGGCCAGGTGATGTTTGACGAGCCACTGGTGAGCTACGGCATGAACTGCGGCAACATATCCGCCGCCGTGGGGTCCTTCGCCGTGGACGAGGGGCTGGTCAAGGCGGTGGAGCCGATCACCTCCGTCCGGGTGTTCAATACGAACTCGCAGAAGGTGCTGATCATCCACACTCCGGTAAAGGATGGGAAAGCCGTCGTGTCTGGTGACTACCACATCGACGGTGTGCCCGGAACCGCGGCCAAGATCGGCGTGGACATGACCCATTGCGGCGGGACACGGGGGAAGGGAGTGCTGTTCACCGGCAACCCCAAAGACTCCGTCAACGTCCCCGACGTGGGCAAGATCGAGTGGTCCCTTGTCGATCTGGCGAACCCCACCGTTTTCGTCAAGGCGGAGGCCGTGGGTTTGAAAGGGACTGAGGAGGCCATGGACATCCTCAATGACAAGGAGATCGGCCGCAAAATGGAGGCGATCCGCAGCCATGCGGGCGTGGTCTACGGCGTCGGCAAGGACGAGCACTCAGTCGACGTCGACTGGCCCGTGACGCCATTCTCCGCGATCGTCATGCCGCCCTGCGATTACACGACGATTCAAGGTGAGAAGATCAAGGCGGCGGACCTGAGCCTGCGGGCGATCATCTGGACAGCCCACCAATACCACCCGGCTTACTCCGGTACGATTTGTGCCTCCACGGGCGTTGGGGCGCTCATTCCGGGCACGGTTGTCAATGAGGTCTTAGCGGAAGAGGCAAAAAAGACCGGCGAGATCAAGATTGGCCATCCCTCAGGCATCATGGAATGCGATGCGGAGGTGGAGATGAAGGACGGGCAGGCGATCCCGAAAAAGGCGACATACTACCGGACCGCCCGCCGGATCATGGAGGGTTACGTTTATCTGAAACCCTGGACCATGTCGCAGGACTTGCGCATGTGAAATGCTTGACCGGGAGACAAAGCATGACACATGACGTCGACTGTCCTGGCATTTTACTCTGCATAGAGTCACCATTTTGTATGGTCTTGCCACCATGGAGCTAAAACATAACTTGCCAGATCTGGAAGTTATCGCTGAGCCGTGAAAAAGTTCAGATATGATCTGCTTATTAGAACTGGGCGAGTTGACAAAAAGAGGAGGTTCCCGAACCTTTACAGATTGGTCCCCGTCATGATGGGCTCAATGTGTTGATATGGTCTGGATATGTAGAATCCTCAGCAGGTTGATAAGTTTCTAAGAAGAGCAGTAAGCGTAACCTCTTGAGAACTGGAAAAGGGAAGATCACTTTGGTAAAACCATATAAAAAGTTGTACCCCTCCCCAGCTCACTTGATACCCCCAAACGCCCCCCGCACTTGCTGAGGAGATATAATGACACACCCAACCCCAAATGGGTGCTTTCTTCTTTCTTATCCGCATAGGTGGTTAGGAGTCTGTGCTTGAGCTTCTCTACCTCGAAACCGGGACCATTGTCTTCCACTTCGAGTCGCACCTCAGCTGCCTGGTCCAGAACGCGGACCCCGATATGATTACCATATTTCATGGCATTGCTGAGAATATTTTGCAACACAACCTCTGTGGCATAAGGCTCAAATTGAAGGGGTAAAGTTTCCCGGCACTCCTCCCAAGGCCGCCCATTAATTTCCACCTTGATCTCTTTTTCCTGGAAGCGCAATCCCAAAAGTACTCGTAGGGAAGATGTCAAAACCGAGTAAAGGTCTTGGGGAACCAGGATCAGGCAATCGCTGGCCAGAGCCCGCAATAATTGCAACTCCTTGGCCAACGTAGCTTCCAAGTCTCTGGCGGCGCTGTCCAAAGTGACAACATGATTTTCTATGTTCTCAAATTCTTGAGAATACGCCTGAAATCCAGGGCAATCCCGCCGTTTGGCACATATTCCTTCTAAAACTTCATCCAGCTTGCCGAGCTTTTCCTTGATTCGATTGGAGAGCCCCTTAATGCCGATGGCCAGGTTTTTATAATGATGTCTTAGGCTGGCTACTTGCAGTTCAAATTCTTTTCGTAAATATTCCTCGTGGAGCCGACTTTCCATTAAGAGGCTGTAAACCCAACCCAAAAGGCTTCCAAAAAGAGCACCAGAGAGACCGAAAAGGAGAGATAAGGGCCAAGCATGGAAAGAGAAGCTGTGGAGGATGGCTTGGGTAAAATCTAGAGGGCCCTGTTGATAGAGGTATTCATGCAAGACATACATTATCATAAACAGCGGGTGCCCCACCAAAATCCCAGTCACGAATCCAGCAAGGAAGCCCCAAACTGAGTAATTTCTATGCACCAGGACAGGTTTAGGGGATTCCAGAAATTCTATTTTGGGCATATCTCTTTCCACCAAAGCCAGATTATTATGATAAAGTAAGCATTCTTTTCCATATGGCAAGAACCCCGCGGAGGACGATAACATATAGAATTTATTAGGATTATATCGGTAGGTTTGACCGTGAAGCTATTAAGATTTGGTATGTGCATAGCTTCACAGTAGAAAGTGATAAGTCAAGCTCGGGCAGAGTGGCCAAAGAACCATTTTTCCATCGAGGCTGCCAGATAATTTTAGGAATTGACTTTAATAGCACCAAGCCTAACTTGATAGTCATCAGAGGAGGGCCATAGACATGAGTATACAGAAAAAGAATTTATCCCAACCGGACGAGGTCCGGACTTCCGAGAAAGGCATTATGGAATTGGTCACCTTGGCCGACATAACCATTGGCAGAGCCACCTTGCAGCCTGGATGGAAATGGTCGACATCAGTGAAGCCTCTGTTTGACCATGATAGTTGCCAAGCCTCACATCTGCAATATCACGTTTCCGGGAGACTGCACGTGGTCATGGAAGACGGCAGTGAGGAAGAATTTGTTTCCGGAGATGTATCATTAATTCCACCGGGGCACGACGCTTGGGTAGTGGGGGAAGATCCGGTCGTCGTAATTGAATTATCAGGGTTGGTTCACTATCATTAGTGTCAGACCCCAGATTAAATAGCAATTGTGATTGATGATCAAAAAGTCGTGAGAAGTTACGTTATCGATAGTTTTCCGAATCTTTTTTATTATTGCAACATGGTCAAGAGGAATTAATTCCACATTAAGTTTCAGAAGAATAGCGAATATCTTGCCAAAATGGAAACTTATCGGTGTGACAGGGAAATGTTCGGATATGATTTGGTTATCAGAACTGGATGGGGTTAGACTAAGCAGGAATCCAGAGAAAATCTGCCCAGCTAATGGCGAGTTAACAGAAATCCCAACAGTGCGCCTATGATCATCCCTGACCAGGGATTGGAGGTCAGTCTTCAAGCAGTACCTGCCGCACAGCGGCCAAAATAACCAACCAGAAATCCCGCTAACGCCCCCACCGCTATACCAATTATCTGTTTGGTAGCCATTCCACCTACCTAGTAAGATTTTGTTCTATCCAGGCTCCCAGCTCTAAGGCCTCCTCGTTAAGGGGTTCTGTGTTCATCTCTTAACATCTAAGTGGTAAAAATTCTAGATATGTTCCGAATATGAAAGGTTTTTGACTCGGTGATAAGTTTCG
>JARRKO010000033.1:0-32234 GCA_037388025.1 Syntrophobacterales bacterium | reverse complement strand
TACCAGCCGCCGTTGATATTGATGGTCTGGCCGGTGATGTAGCCGTTTTGGGCCAGCATAACGATGACCTGGGCCACTTCCTGCACCACCCCGAAGCGCCCCACCGGCACTATCTCCGGGGTCACCTGCAGGTTGCCGGTCACCATGTCGGTCTCGATCAGGGCCGGGGCGATGGTGTTGACGGTAATGCCTTCTTTAAATAGATGGCGGGCGTAGGAATGGGTCAGGCCGTGCATCCCGGCCTTGGACGCGGCGTAATGGGGCCCGGTGACCCCGCCGGTTTGGGCCGCCACGGAAGAGAGGTTGACGATCCGGCCCCATTTTTTGGCCCGCATATCCGGCAGCACCTGCTGGGTCACCAGGAAGGCGGACTTGAGGTTGATGGCGATCATGGTGTCAAAGTCCGCTTCGGTGATCTCCTCCAGTGGTTTTTGCCACAGCTTGCCGGCGTTATTGATCAGGATGTCCACCGGCCCCAATTCCCCTGCCACCGTTTCCACCAGGTGATTCACTTCTGCGGCCTGGGAAACGTCGGCCCCTACGGCCACGGCGCGCCGCCCCCAACCCCGGATTTGTTCACAAGCGTCCAGGGCTAAATCCTTCCGGACCTGGAAATTCACAGCCACATCCGCCCCGGCCTCCGCCAGGGCCAGGGCCGCGGCCCGGCCGATGCCCCGGGAAGCGCCGGTGACCAGAGCCACCTTGCCGGTCAGGTCAGACAACATTGCGGGAATCCCTTTCCTTTCATGGTGTTTATCTCTATCCTATCAGGGATTTTTCCGGCGCACCAAGATTTTCTCCACAGCTTCCTGAACTTGGGCAACCGGCAAGTCCAAAAGACAGCGAGGCTCAGGACAGGCGCGTTGAAAGCACGGGCTGCAGTCAAGACCCAAACGCACGACTTCGTGGCCTTCTCCAAAGGGGCCGGTGCGCCAGGGCGCGGTGGGGCCGAAGAGCGCCACCACCGGGGTTCCCAGGGCCGCAGCCAGGTGCATGGGGCCGGTGTCAGTGGTTACGGCTAAGTGGGCCTGGCGCAGCACTGCGGTCAATTCCGCCAGAGAAGTGCGGCCCGTCAGGTTGAGGAGCGGCATCTCGGCTTGGGCGACAATTTCCTCAACCAATTCCCGGTCCCTCGGACTTCCAGTAATGACCACCTGGCAACCTTTTTCCCGGGCCAGCCAATCGCACAGGCGGGCCCAGTGGGCCGTGGGCCACAGCTTGGTGGACCAGCGAGCCCCGGGGTGTAAGACCGCCAGAGGTTGACTGGTTCCCAGAGGAATAAAATGACTTAAGTCTGCGGGTAGGGGGAGCCCCAGGCGGAACCGGGGGATTGCAGCCGGCGCGCCCAGGGAGCGAGCCACGTTAAAATAGCGCCATACGGCATGAGCCTCCGGGTCATAAGGCGTCAGCCGCTCCGTCAGGGCCAGATAGCTCAGTTCCCGGGTGCGGTCATACCCCAGTTTTCTTGAACTCCGGGTCAAAGCCACCCACACGGCGCTTTTGAAGAGCCCTTGTAGGTCAATGACCAGGTCGAAGGGCTGTTTCCGGAGGCGACGGGCCACCCGGAATACGTCCCGCAGGTTCTCCCCAAAACGGTCATTCCCCAGGCGGGGACGGGGCATCGCCCAGACTTCATCCAGGGCCGGATGTCCGGCCAGCACCGGGGCCTGGGCCTCCTCCACCAGCCAAGTAATATGACCCTCTGGATATAAGGACCGCAAAGCCTCCAGGGTGGGGAGTGTATGGATTACGTCACCCAGAGAGCTCAGTTTAACGAGGAGAATGCGTGGCTTCCGGCTAGGCATTGAATAACTGTAATGGCAATGAGCTTAGACCGACTCGTTCTCTCTTTTAATAACAAATTCCGCCGCGTCTAGAAGATTTTTGGCCACGTGCACCGGCTTCGCAGGGTTGGTGTGATGAAAATGCTCATACTCCCCCAAGCCATAACCGGTAAGGACCAAAATCCCCTGGACCCCGGCACGGGCTGCGGTCTCGATATCCATGTAACGGTCTCCCACCAGGTAGGAGCGGCTCAAATCCAGACCCAACTCCTCGGCGGCCTTGAGGAGCAAGCCTGGCTGGGGCTTCCGGCAGGAACAGCCGGCGTCCGGCGAGTGCAGGCAGGTGTAGATGGCGTCCACCTGGGCCTCCTGTGCGGCCAGGAGATTTTGCAGGTGACGGTGCACCTCCTCCACCAGGGAGGCAGGAAAGTAACCCCGGGCCGCGCCGGATTGGTTGGTAATCACCACCACCAGGAAGCCGGCTTCATGCAGCCGGCGGATGGCCGGCGCCGCCTCCGGCAAGAGACGGAACCGGCTCAGATGGTTGATATACCCCATCTCCTCGTTAAGGGTGCCATCCCGGTCAAGAAAAACCGCGGGCCGCTTAACGGGGTTATTCTTGGGAGAGGGCAGGGACTTGAAGTCCTTGGCCCTCCCCCCAGAATTATTTTTTATCTCTCTCATCACAAGTCCTCGAGCCAAAGCCGGGCTGCGTCGGCCACTTCGGCCACGGTAATTTCGGTCAGGCAGGCATAGTCCAATGAACAGGTGCGTTGCATGCAGGGACTGCAGGGCTGGGGGTGGTGAAGGACCGTGGCCCGGTGGGTGAAAGGGCCGGTGGCCACGGGGTTGGTGGACCCGAACAGGGCCACCAGCGGCACTCCCAGCGCTGCGGCCGCGTGCATCAAGCCGGAGTCGTTGGTGATGAGCACGTTCAATTGACTCAGTATCATAAGGGCCTGACGCAGGGTGGTTCTACCCGCCAGATTCAGATACTTTCCCTGCCCGTGGTGCTGGACTTCATTGGCGGCCTCCCGATCCGCCGGACCTCCCAACAGGACCAAACCGGCTTGACACTCTTGTTGCAGAAGATCCCCCACCTGGGCGAACCTCTCTGCCGGCCACCGTTTGGCCGGGCCGTAGGTAGCCCCCGGAGCCAAGCCTATCCAGGGACCGCCGGGGTTGGTTCCATTTCCGTGGAAAAGCTTGCCTGCTTCCACCTGCTCTGCCTCAGACAGGTAGAGACGGGGTGGCAGAAAATTGGGGACCGGAGCAAAGGCCTGAAGAAGACCCAGGTAGTAAAAAATCTGGTGGACACCTTTCAGGTGTTCTCGTCCCTTGAGGGCCAGGGTGAGCATGGGCTTGCGGCCGTTAGCGGCGTAGCCCAGGCGGTGGGGAGTCCGGGTCAGCCACAATCCCAGGGTGGACTCAAAAGAGTTGGGGAGGGCCACAGCCAGGTCGAATTTATTGCGAAGATTAAGCAAAAAACGCCATTTTTCCTGAGCAGCGGGGTAGGGGATGACGTCAGTAACCCCAGGTTGACCGGAAAAAAGGGGGGCTACCCGAGGTGCGGCCAAAACGGTTACCAATGCTCCCGGGAAAAGGCCGGTCAAGCCTGACAGCACCGGCAGGCTCATGATCGCGTCTCCCACCCAGTTGGGGGTCCGGAGGAGAATCCGGCGGACCTGAGGGGAGTTACCCGGAGCCTGGCCTTTCCGGGTCAACTTTTGGTAACGGCGTCGTACTTGAGGGGGCAGGGGCTGGGGAGCGTCAAGTCTGTAATCCTGGGGGTCCATCTCCTGGATCACTATGGCGGGCGGGACGCCCGCCCTACGAAAAGATGAGTCGATTCTGTGATCCCGGGAGCCCAGTCCCTGGAATCCAAGGCTCCTTAGTCTCCCTGTAAGGGCCGCCGTCAGGCACTTTTGGAAGGCCTGCTCCGGCTCCACCCGGGCTGCCACCTCCAGTACCCAGAGAGGAAGGTCTTCCTGCCATTTTTCTCCCAGGCGGGCCCAGTCCTTGGAAGTAGTGATGAGGGCTGAGGCGTCCCGTTGGCGGGCTTCCTGGACCAGATCAGCCAGGTCTTCCGGGGTAAAAGGGTAATGGTCCGGAAATGCCCTAAAACCCCGAAGATCGGCTCCCAGAGTTTTCAGAGTTTTTTGTAGCACCTGAGGCCGGGCCAGCCCGGCAAAGGCCAGGACCCGGAGATGGCGCAGGGCCTCCGGGGGGTGCTCCTCGCCGCCGGGGAAGCGCCGGGCCGCGGTGGGCTCAATGGCGGCAGTGAAAATTTCCTGAAGGGGAAAGGCCCGCTGGAGGTTCACGAGGCGATCGTGGTGCCGCTGGCAGTCATACCGGGTGAGAAGGAAAACGTCTGCCTCTCGCAAGGTGCTCAGGGGCTCCCGCAAAGGCCCGGCGGGGAGCAGCCAGCCGTTCCCGAAGGGCCTGTCCGCGTCCAGCAGCACGATGTCCAGATCCCGGGCCAACTGGAAGTGCTGGAAGCCGTCGTCCAGTAAAAAGAGATCGGGACGGTGGTCCCGCCAGGCGGCCAGGCCGGCGGCATAGCGGCTGGGGCCGGTATACACCAGGACCCCGGGGAGACTCTCGGCCAGCCAGTAGGCCTCCTCCCCCACCTCGGGTGGCTGATGGTACAGGCGTTCCCCATCCGACAGACACGTGGCTTCGGCGCGCCGTCCCCCGTAACCCCGGCTGAGGATGGCCACCCGCAACTGGTGATCCTGAAAAAGCCGGGCCAGGTAAGCCGTTACCGGAGTTTTCCCTGTTCCTCCCATAGTGAGATTGCCCACGCTCACCACCGGAGCCGGGAGGTGTTGGCGGGCGAAACAACCCTTCTGATAGAGCCCCCGTCTGCCGCAGGCTCCCACCTGGTAAAGCGCGGCGGCAGCCCGGAGGAGCCAATTAACCATGCTTGACTGATCCGGCTCCTGCGGATAAACAGTCCGGAAAAAACGGCGGTATTTGGATTCACCCGCAAGCATCAAAAAAGTATAAAAGCCGAGGGCGGCTGTCCCTACAGAGTGCTCCAGAATTATTTTCTTGATCGCCAAGAAGGAGAATCAATTACTTTTCCCGAACACCAGGGGCTGTTCGGGTTCCGGAAAATCCATCTCACCCGGTTTTTCCTCCTCCCGGGCGAATTGCATGTCGTACAGGCGTTTATAGAGGCCATCCACCCGGAGGAGTTCCTCATGGGTGCCCATTTCGACAATATGGCCGTTGTCCAAGACCACCAACCGGTCGGCGTGGCGCACGGTGGACAGGCGGTGGGCGATGACCAGAGTGGTGCGGCCCTCGATGAGGTGATCCAAAGCCTGTTGCACCTCCCTCTCGGACTCGGAGTCCAGGGAAGAAGTGGCTTCGTCCAAAAGCAGGATGGGGGGGTCTTTGAGGAGGGCCCGGGCGATGGCCAGGCGCTGGCGTTCCCCGCCGGAAAGACGGACGCCCTGTTCTCCGATTACCGTGTCCAAACCCTGGGGCAGGGCCCGGACGAAGTTATAGGCGTGGGCGGCCTTGAGGGCCTGGAGGATGTCCTCTTCCGGGGCCTCCAGGCGGCCGTAGGCCACATTGTAGCGCACCGTGTCATTGAACAGGATGGTCTGCTGGGTCACCACCCCGATTTGGGCCCTGAGAGACGCCAGGCTTACCTCCCGGATGTCCCCCCCGTCTATGAGGATGGCGCCTGAGGTCACCTCATAAAAGCGGGGCAGCAGGCTCAACAGGGTGGTCTTGCCGGCGCCGGAGGGTCCCACCAGGGCCAGGATCTCCCCTTTTCTCATCGTGAAATCGATATCTTGTAGAACCGGCTCCTCCCCGTAGGAGAAGGATATATTTTGGAAGGCGATATCCCGGGAGAGGGGGGCCAGGGGTCGGGCTCCGGGTCGGTCTGCAATGCCCGGCTCCAGATCCAGCACGGCAAAAACCCGCTGGGCCGCGGCCAACCCTTCCTGAATGGCATTCTGGGCCTGGCTCAGTCCCCGGATGGGGGCATAGAGCATCAACAACGCAGTCAGGAAGGAGAAAAAGGTACCGGGAGTGGTGGAGCCCTGGATGACATGGTAGCCGCCATAGGAGATGATGACTGCCATGCCCAGCGCGCCTAAAAATTCCATGATGGGGGGTGAGAGTCCCCGGGTGATGCGCAACCTCATCTGCACTTGGCGGAAATGTTCGTTGGCTCCGGCGAAGCGCTGAGCCTCGAAATCTTCCCGGGCGAAGGCCTTGACGATGCGTTGCCCGGTGAAGTTCTCTTGAAGGAGCAGGTTCAGCCGGGCCACTGACTTCTGGCTCTCTTTGGCCAGGTGTCGCAAGCGCCGGCCAAAGTGCATTATGAGGTAAGCAGCCGGCGGAAAAATCAGGATGGCCAGGAAGGCCAGTTGCCAATCCTGGTAAAAAATGACCGCGGTCAGGCCCATCAGCGTGAAAGTGTCCTTGAGAAAACTGGTCACCACCTTGGTGACCGAGTCCTGGAGTAAAAGCACGTCGTAAACCACCCGGCTCATCAGCACCCCGGTGGCCTCCCGGTCGAAGAAGCCGTGGGGTTGCCGTTGCAGGTGCCGGAAAAGCTGGTCTCGCAGGAAGGTGATGATGCGCAGCCCGATGTAGTGCATCTGGTAGGTATGCAGAAAGGAAAGACCTCCCTTGGCGGCGTAAAGGGCCACCAGCAAGATAGGGAGCAGGTAGAGCATCTTTAGATTTTTGTGGAAAAACACGTCGTCCAGGAAGGGCTTGACCAGATAGGCCAAGGCCGCGGTGATGCTGGACACCAGCAGCATGGCCACCGCGGCCACCAGGAACCGGCGCCAATAGAGCTTGACGTATTTGAGCAGCCGCAGATACAGCTTAAGATCGGTTTTTTTCATAAGGGTTAAAAATATTTTTAATAATAATAACTATATTGCATCCCCCGGAAATTTTCCAGTTCAATCCCAGGGTGTGGTTAACCGCTCAGAGCCGAGGGTGAAAATCAGGGCCAGAGAAATTTCTTTATAACCTATTTCAAAGCCTCAAGTTCTGTCATCCTGAACGAGGTGAAGGATCTCAACATTCTGAAAAAGCGAGATTCTTCGCTTCGCTCAGAATGGCACCGTTGAAGAATGGCAGAGGACCGCAACCCCGGTAGCACGGGCTCCCAGCCCGTGGGGACTCCCCTTTCCCAAATACTAATGGCAAAATCTCACATTATTTTTCCAAAATGAGGGAGCCGAGGCCAGGAGCGGTGACTTCGCCGATGATGGCGGCGGCGCTGACGCCGCGTTCCTGGAGGCAGGCCAGCAGGTCCACAGCGTGCTCCTGGGCCACCGCGATGAGCAAGCCGCCGTTGGTCTGGGCGTCGGCCAGGAGGTCCAAGGTCACGGCCTCCAGGTCCGGGGAAATTTTCAGGCTTTTTTCGCAAAAATTCCGGTTGGCAAAGGTCCCCGCGGGCACCAGCCCCATGGCGGCATATTCCCGAGCGGCCTCCAGCACCGGCACCCGGGAGGGGTAGAGCGTTAGTTCTACCTGGCTGGCGACGGCCATTTCCAGGGCGTGGCCCAGCAGACCGAAGCCGGTGATGTCGGTGAGGGCATGCACTGCGAAACCTTCCAGGCACTCGGCCGCGAGGCGGTTGAGCGCGGTCATCACCGCCGCGGCCTGAGCCTTGGCTTCGGGGGAGGCGATCTTCCCCTTGGCGGCGGTGGCGATGATGCCGGTCCCCAAAGGTTTGGTGAGGAGCAGGCAGTCCCCGGGGCGGGCCCCGGCGTTGGTCAGGACCCGCTGGGGATGGACTAGGCCGGTCACCGACAGGCCGTATTTGAGTTCGGTGTCGTCCACGCTGTGTCCTCCCACCAGGAGAGCCCCGGCCTCGTGGATCTTGTTCAGCCCCCCGGCCAGTATGGCCTGGAGCACCTCTTTGGGCACGGTGGCGCTGGGGTAGCACACAATGTTGAGCGCGGTGAGGGGCCGTCCGCCCATGGCGTACACGTCGCTCAAGGCATTGGCTGCGGCAATTTGACCGAAGGTATAGGGATCATTGACGATGGGAGTGAAAAAATCCAGCGTCTGAATGAGGGCGATCTCCTCCGTCAGAACGTAGACCCCGGCGTCATCCGCGGTCTCCATCCCCACGAGCAAATTGGGGTCAGACCTGACTGGCAGGCCGGCCAGGATTTCCTCCAGGAGCCCGGGAGGAACCTTGGCGGCTCAACCCGAGGCCCGCACCTGCTCCATTAAGGGCGGCATGACTTTGTTACCCATGCGGCTGCTTCCTTCCTTTCATGATTCATGACCTTCCCCTGCGGCGGCTTCCCGCAGGTCCTGCAGAAGTCGGTCCAGATCCAGCCCGTATTTGGCCGCAGCTTCCGCCAGGGTATCGAATAGGGCGTGGCAGAGAAGACAGCCTCGGGCTTCCCTTTCATAGCGCCGGAACACCGACTCGGTCCGGCGGTGTTGGTGTAAGACTTCGAGGAGGGTCATCTCCGGCGTGATGGATTCATGGGGATCGGACATCACCATTCTCTCCGTTAAGTCAGGGAGATGACCTGGTCGGCCAATTGCATATGGGTGACGATGTCCAGCATGTTGGTGGTTTCCCCCACCTGCTTTTGCTCCAGGAGTTGGAAGTGGTTGAGGCAGGTGCCGCACACCAGCACCATCACCCCGTCCTCCTCCAGTTCCTGAATGCTGGCCAGCAATTCAGAACCCGCCACCGCGAGTTTGACCCCTGCGTTTAATAGTACCAGACACCAGAGTTCCCGGCCCATCTCCTTTAAGGTGCCGATGAAACTGGCAATGAGCTTTCTGCCGAGATCGTCGTCCCCGGTACCCAGACGATCGGTGCCCAAGAGCACCAGGATTTTCCGGGCTGCTGTTTCCTCCCAGGTGTCCTCCGGGGTTATGGCCGCACTTTCCTGTCCCCGGGTCCCGGTGACGGCAAAATCGGCCCCGCGGGCCGCCGCCTGCACCTCATAGCCGGAGCGCTCCAGGAAGCGGCTGACGTTTTGCCGGGCCGCGTCGTTGTCCACCAGCACGGTGAGCTCCAGCACGTTTCCCTGGTCCACAATTTCCTTGGTCTTTAAGACCGGGTGGGGACAGGCCTGGCCCCGGCAATCCAGTTCCCGGTTGTTCATGTAGTTCTCCTTCCGATATGTTGCCAAATGTCTTTTGGTGTAAGGCACTACCAGTGGTGAAGGGTCTTTCGCCAAGAGGCGAGGACGCCAAGTGGCCATTATGCTGGCGCGTGCGGCAGGGCAAGGCGCGTACAGGCGCCGCTACTTCTTGGAGAGCAGAAGTCCCCGAAAGCCCGATATGAGCGCCACCCGGGTTTATGCACCGCAGAGAGGAAGTGGTGGGAAATTCCTGGAAAACTTACCGAGGATTCGATGGGGAGGGGAAATTACTTAGGGTTAGCAAACCAGAAGTCCATTCCAGGCCGTCCGCCACGCCCCTCGGGGGCCACCGGGTGTGGAGAGCCTTGCCAAGACTCTCTTATGGCCTGGGCTTCAGGATTTGCGTCGCACGAGGAGCACAGACAGCCCCACTGGAATACCTCCTTGATAAAATTTAGGTGTAATTATATCTAAAGGCCTCTTAAAAGCAATAACTTTCAGATATGATGAAGAAATCGGGCTCACCCGGCTGAACTTTTAAAGACCCCGATTGACAGAGGGGCGGGGCTGAGGTAAATGCTAACCAATTTGTCTGTCAAGGAAGCTGCCATGATTGTGTTTATTTTAATGATGTTGTGTCTGGCACTCTGGCCCGGCGGTCCCGAGGCCAACCCCCTGCCGTCCGCGCCTCCGGAGGCGCCGCCTCCGACGGCGGCTCCGGCCCCGGCAGCCGGGGAAGTTCGTTTTCCGTATTATACTTTTCCGGATAATCTCTCGTTATGCGGCGAGACAGTTCCGCTTAAGGAGCGTAGCGTCCGGGAGGCCCTGGACCGGGAGTTCACCATCGTAGTCTGGAGCAGGGCCCAGACCACCATGTGGCTCAAGCGGGCCCACCGCTACTTTCCGGAAGTGGAGCGGAAACTCAAGGCCAGGCGCTTGCCCTTGGATTTGAAGTATGTGGTCCTGGTGGAAAGCGATTTACGCCAGGAGGCCCGCTCCCACGCCGGCGCCCTGGGGCCCTGGCAGTTTATGGGACCTACGGCCCAACGTTTTCATCTCAAAATCACCCCGGCGGTGGATGAACGCCTGGATTTTGGCGCGGCCACCGACGCGGCCCTGGATTATCTCAGGATGCTGAACGACCAATTAGGCAGCTGGTCCCTGGCCCTGGCCGCTTATAACTGCGGGGAAGGCCGGGTGAAAAGGGAAATGGCCGCCCAGGGGGTAAGAAATTACTATCACCTGGCTCTCCCGGATGAGACGGAACGCTATATTTTCCGAACCCTGGCGGCCAAGGTCGTCATCGAATCTCCCCGCAAGTATGGCTTCGACATTCCCCCGGACGGCCTCTATGAGCCGCTGGAATACGATCAGGCCGAGGCCATTTTGACCCAGGAGACCATGGTGCGGAGTCTGGCGGCGGCCTGTGGCACCTATTACAAGGCCTTCAAAGCGATGAATCCCTGGATCAAGGGGGCCTCCCTGCCGCCGGGGTCCTATTCGTTCAAGCTCCCTAAGGGCTCAGCCTCCCGTTTTGCCGCAGCCCAACGCTTCCTGGAACCGAAAGTTGAGACGCCAACGCCGTCCGAGCCCAAGAAATAAGGCCCATAAAAGGAACATGATGTCCAATCCTGAAAAAGAATCAGTCTCCCTGTTACTAACTGCTGGCTGGGTGCTCACCATGAACCAGGAGAAGGAGGTCTTCGCTCCCGGGGCCGTCGCGGTGCGGGAGGCTCACATTGTGGCGGTGGGTCCTCAGGATGAGCTGGCGCACCGTTTCGCGGCCGAGCGTGTCCTGGACTACCCTATGGGCCTCATTTTTCCCGGCCTGATCAATGCCCACACCCACGCGGCCATGGCGCTGTTCCGGGGGTTGGCCGACGACCTCCCTTTGGAGGAGTGGCTCAATTCCTACATTTTCCCGGCGGAGCGCCACCTGGATTACGATTTCGTGTATTGGGGCACCCGGCTGGCGGTGGCGGAAATGCTGCTCTCGGGCACCACTACTTTTTGCGACATGTATCTGTTCACCGACGCGGTGGCCCAAGCCGCAGCTGATACCGGCATCCGAGCGGTGGTGGGGGAAGTGCTTTATGATTTTCCCTCCCCCAATTACGGTTCCCCCGACAACGGCCTCAGGTTCACCGAGGACCTCATCCGGGCCTACCAGGGCCATCCCCGGGTGCGGGTGGCGGTGCAGCCCCATGCAGTGTACACTTGCTCGCCGGATCTCTTGCAGAGGAGCAAGGCCCTGGCAAACAGCTACCACACCCGCTGGATCACTCACCTTTCTGAGACCGCCAAGGAGGTGGCCGACTGCCTGGAACAGTACGGGAACACTCCCGTGGGGCACCTCCAGCGCCTGGGGCTACTTCAGGGGAATACCGTGGCCGACCACGCCGTGGCCCTGACCGAGGGAGATATGGAGCTGTTGGCGGCTTCCGGCGCGGGGGTGGTCCACTGCCCTGAGTCCAACATGAAACTGGCCAGCGGCATGGCGCCGGTGACGGATCTCTTGGCCCGGGGGGTGCCCGTCGCCCTGGGGACAGACGGCTGCGCCTCCAATAATAATCTGGATATGCTATCGGAGTTGGACACCACGGCCAAGCTGGCCAAAATAAGCGACCTTGACCCCACGGCGCTGCCGGCTCGAGAGGCCCTGGGCCTGGCCACCCGCCAAGGGGCCGCGGTTTTGGGTCTGAATGACGAAGTGGGCCAATTGGTCCCGAATCTGAAGGCCGACCTCGTGGTCCTGGACTTGGACCAGCCCCACCTGACACCGATTTACGACCCCTATTCCCATCTGGTGTACGCCGCCAACGGGGCCGACATTCAGACCGTAGTGGTGGAGGGCCGCATCCTGGTGGAAGACCGGCAGCTTTTGTCCTTCGATCTGAAGGAGACTCTGGCCCGGGCCCGGGAACTGGCCGGGAAGGTTAAAAAGAATTTTGCGGAAAAAGGGTAGGGGCTTCCAAGGATCAGTGATCAGTGATCAGAGTGATCAGTGATCAGTAATCAGTGGGCAGTGATCAGTAAATAATTTTTACCGAAAACAGAAAACAGTATTACTCAACTGCGGGCGATGAGGAAAACACCCAGGCAGGTGACCAGAATTCCCACCATACGGAAGGCGGTGACATGCTCCCCGAAAAGCTGCCAAGCCAGGACCGCGGTGAAGACATAGCCCAGGCTGATCATGGGGTAGGCATAGCTCACTTCCGCCTTGGCCAGGACGATGAGCCAGACCATGAAGCCCATGCCGTAACAGCAAAGACCCAGAATGACGTAGGGATTGGTGACAGCCCGAAAAAAGACCGAAGAGAGGGCAGGGAGGTTCAAAGAGAAATTCCCCATTTTAGACATGCCGAATTTCAGGGAGAGTTGGCCCGCCACGTTGAGGGCCACATCCATGAGAATCAAGCCTAACACGACATAATTGATCATCGTTCCGGTTCCTTGCGTACGAGATTGTTGGAGTATAGCAAATAATTCTCGAAAAACTTCAGGTTTGATGCAAGCAAATTATCTCAATCCGGAGGGTTCCGGTCCCACCTTGATCCACCGTCTGGATCCCCGGACCAAGCTGGCCCTGCTCCTGGCCAGTTTCATCATGGCGATTTTACCGGAGGCCCCGGCGGTGGCCGGGCTGGCGGCTTGCCTGGTCCTGGTTCACCTGGCCCTGGCCCGGGCTTGGGGAGAACTCTACCGCATCCGCTGGCTGCTCCTGGGCCTGGCCTTATTCAGCGTCACGGTCTGGTCGCTGTTGGCCCAAGGCCCCAGCCCCCTGTTCTGGCGGGTGAGCCGTGAATCTCTGGCCTTTGGGGTGGCCACCTTCCTGAAACTCGGCACCATGATGCTGGCCGGCCTGGTGCTCCTCGCCACCACTCGGGTGGAGGAGCTTTTTTTGGGGCTGGTACGGCTCCGCCTGCCCTATCCCGTGGCCTTCGCCTTTGCCCTGGCCCTGCGCTGGGTGCCGGAGGTGTATCAGACGGCCCTGCGGGTGAAGGAGGCCCAAGAGGTGCGGGGCCTGACTCTGCAGGAGGGCGGCCCCTTCACCCGCCTCCGGCGCCACCTGCCTCTGCTGGTGCCCATTTTTCTTTTGACCCTGCGCCGCACCCAGACCCTAGCCTGGAACTTGGAGGCCAAAGGCTTCCAGGCTCAGCCGCACCGCACCTACCTCCTGGAGCTCAACCCTGGGCTCCGGGATTGGCTCATGCTGGCCTTATAGGGTTTGTTGAAAGAGAGTTAGCGCAGCACCTTCAGTCGGAAAGGTTCATCTGGGCTTGAAACTGAGCCACCGCCTTAGGAATGAGCCGCCGAATGGTGGTGCCCCGATCAATGGCCCCCAGCTTCTGATAGGCCTGGTAATCCGGATGGCCGGGAGCCAGGCGGGGCACTTGCCGGGCGAAGGCCGAACCCTCCTGCCAGGCCTGCTGGACCAAAGCAATGAGGGGTACGTTCTCTCCCGGGGTTTCCTCCACCCATTCCAGACGGCGCATGACCTCGAAGCGCGCCCGGTCCATCAGGGCAAAGGCGGCGTCCATGATGCGGAGCTTGGTGGCCGATTCCAGGTCATCCAGGCGAAAGCGCAGGGCGCCTCCCAAACCCACGGCACCCATGACCAGATCGAAAAAGACATAGAGATTCTCTTCGCCGGGGGTGGCCAGGTAGAGGAGGGTCTCCGGGGTTAAGTCCTCAAGGCGCGTATCCGGGCCGAACTGGTCGTGAAACCGCTTAAGCCAGGTGCGAAAACCCTTGTCCGCGGCCAGCTTACGCCGGAACCTGTCCAGATCAACCACGTCCGCCACTATTGCCTATCCTTGTCGATGGTTGGGGTGGGCCACTCCCCACAAAGCCTGCAGAACATAGTGAATGCCGGAGATGGCGGTGATCCCGCCGGTGAGCCAAAACAAAGCCTTGAGCAAAGCCGGGGATAGCGGCCAGCACTGGGCCACCAGCACCAAGAGCACCGTGGCCACCTGGGTGGTGGTGCACAGCTTGCCGGCAAAGCTGGGTTGAACGACCACAGGAAGGTTGGCCAGTTTGAAGAGCGTTACCCCGATAACCAAAACCAGATCCCGGCTGAGGACAATCACTGTCAACCACGCAGGAATTATATGGGAAATGCTCAGGGTGATGAAGCTGGAGCCCATGAGGAGCTTGTCGGCCAGAGGGTCGAGAAAGGTGCCCAGGGGGGATTTTTGCCGCCAGCGGCGGGCGATGAGCCCATCCGCCAGATCCGAAAGGCCGGCCAGCACAAAAATCCACAGAGCCAGATGATAGCGTTGCTGAATGAGAAAAATAATGAACAGGGGAGTCAGGAGGATGCGCGTCAGCGTAATAAGATTGGGGATGGTTAGATGCGCCTTGGAGTTCACGGTTAAAGCCATATCTATTTGCTAACTTACCACAAATGCGCTTGAAACTAAAGCTAAGATGGCGGTCCCGCCATTCCAAAAATCTAGAGATTTTCCTACAAGCTATCTCAAAACCTCTTTTATTGTCATCCTGAAGGAAGTGAGGGATCTCAACTCATTGAAAATGCGAGATTCTTCGCTTCGCTCAGAATGACCAGAACTTAAATTCTGGGGTTTGGCAATGACTTCTCGTGCAAGTTGGGGTCAGCGGTTGTCTCGGGAAAAGCCGGAAAACCACCAAAGAGGACCAGAAGAAGCTGTCACCGGGAATCAGGAGGAGAAAGGGGCCCAGGGGAGAAAAAAAGGTAAGAGGGGCACCGACAAGGCGTTCACAGGGGTTCGGAACTTATGATTCTTCTTCTCGGAAAAAATCCTGGACAAGCCTAGTTAATTCCTCGAGTTGGCTAGGGGAGAACCAGCTCACCTCAGGGTCGGCGTTGAACCAGGTGAGTTGGCGTTTGGCGTAGCGCCGGGTCTCTTTTTTGGTTTCTTCAACGGCTTCCGCCAGAGAGAGGGCGCCGGCCAGCACCGCCACCAGATGGCGGTAGCCCAGGGCCTGCAATGGTTTGATCTCAGGGGGATAACGGTGCGCGAGCCGGCGGACTTCTTCGAGCCAGCCCTGGCCCAGCATGAGGTCCACCCGGGTCTCGATGCGCCGGTACAGCTCCTCCCGGGGCAGGGTCAACCCGAGCTTCAGAGTTTCGTAGGGCCGATCCTGAAACCCATGGGCCGCGTGCAGGTCGCTCAGGGGGCGGCCCGTAGCCTCCACCACCTCCAGGGCCCGGAGAATGCGGTAGGTGTCCCCCCGGGCCAGACGCCGGGCGGTGGCCGGGTCCAGAGATTTAAGGCGGGAAAACAAGGCGGGGAGCCCCTGGTCGGCCAATTCCCGGGCCAGGCGCGGCCGCACCTCCAGGACCGCGTCCTCCTGTTCAAAGAGTCCGGCCAGCAGGGCCTTGATGTAGAGGCCGGTGCCGCCTACCACCAGGGGGGGTATCCCTTGCTGGTGCAAAGCCGCGAGGACGGCGCGGCCCTCCCGGGCATAACGGGCGGCATCATAGGGTTCGTCGGGGTCGGCCACGTCCACCAGGTGGTGGCGTACCCGGGCCCGCTCAGCAACCGTGGGTTTGGCCGTGCCGACGTCTAACTCCCGATACAACTGCATGGAGTCGGCATTGACGATGTCGGCGCCCAGGGCCGCGGCCAACTCCAGAGCCACCGCGGTTTTGCCGACTGCCGTCGGACCCACCAGTACCGCTACTTTGGGTAAGGACAATGCTACCCCCGGGGACGCCGAAAACTCTGGCGGATGTCGGCGTAGGGCATGAGACGCCACAGCGGCCGGCCATGGGGACAGTGGGAGGAGACCGTGAGGTCGTCCAGTTGACTGAGGAGTGCGGTCATTTCCTCGGGGGCCAGTGGCTGCCCGGCCCGGATGGCTCCGTGGCAGGCCATCACGGTGCGCACTTGCTCCATGAGCCCCTGGGGGGAAAGTCGGCTTTTCACCGGGGCCAGGGTCTCCACCAGGTCCAGCACCAGGGCCTCCAGGTCGCACTCGCCCAGCCAGGCGGGCACCGCGGTAACCCGGTAGCTCGCGCCGCCGAAAGGTTCCAGCGACAACCCCAGACGGGCCAACAGTTCCAGGTTTTTCCCCACCCAGTCCGCCTGGGACGGGCTGACCTCCACCACCCGGGGGAACAGTAAATTTTGCTGGGGCGTTTCGTCGGAGGAGGCCGTCAATTTCTCATAGAGCACCCGTTCATGGGCAGCGTGTTGGTCGATGAGCACCAAGCCCTCGGGACTCTGGGCCAGGATATAAGTGTTTTGCAATTGTCCGATGAGATGCAGGTCTTGGAAGCGAAATCCGGGGGCTCGCGGCTTGACTTGCTGAGGCGGGGTCATAGTCGACGGGGCCGGGGCCGGCGGTCCGGACCACCCTGGCGAGATCGCCGCGGCAGGCTGGGCTACGCCCGGGTCCTGGGCCAGGGCCAGGCCTTCCTGCTGCCAGGTCACCTGATACCGGGGGCCCTCCCCGGTCAGGGAGCCTAGACCCTGGCGCAAAGAGCTTAGGAGCAGGGCATAGACCCGGCCGGGGTCGCGGAAGCGCACCTCCGCCTTGGCCGGGTGAACATTCACGTCCACCTGCTCCGGGGGCAGGGTCAGGTAGGCCACCACCACCGGATGGCGGCCTCGGGGCAGCAGCCCCTGGTAGGCGGCCTTCACCGTGGCGGCTAAAATACGGTCTTGCACCACCCGGCGGTTCACCAGGAGCACCTGGAAACGGCTGCTGGCCACGGTATAGTCCGGCGTCGACACCACCCCAGCCGCGGCCCAGGGGCCACCTTCCAACGCAAAGGGCAGCACATGTTCAGCCACCTCAGCGCTGTAGACGGCGGCCACCCGCTCCAGCAGGGTCTGGGCGACCGGCGTGGCCAGCAGGGTCCGGTTGCCGGCCAGCAGGCGAAAATGCACCTCAGGATAGCCCAGGGCCAGTTGCCGCACGGTCTCCAGGATGTAGGCCTGCTCGGCCTGCCGGCTTTTCAGGAACTTGCGGCGCACCGGAGTATTGAAAAACAGGTCCTCCACGATAACCTGGGTGCCGTCGGGCAGGGCGGCCACCTGAGATTCCTTGATATCCCCGCCTTCCACCAGAATGCGCCAGCCGCCGGCGGCTCCGGGTACCCGGGAAAGGAGTTCCAGGCGGCTCACCTGGGCGATGCTGGGCAGGGCCTCCCCCCGAAAACCTAAAGTGGTGATGCCCAGAAGGTCCTCTTCCTGCCGGATTTTACTGGTGGCGTGGCGCTCAAGGGCCAAAGGGGCTTCTTCCGGAACTATACCGCAGCCGTCGTCCACCACCCGGAGGCGGCGACGTCCCCCTTCGTCAATCTCCACGGTAATATGGCGGGCTCCGGCGTCCAGAGCGTTTTCCACCAGCTCCTTTACCACCGCGGCCGGACGGGTGACTACTTCGCCCGCGGCAATCTGGGAGGCGGTTTTAGGGTCCAGCACCCGGATGTGTGGCATCTCTTCCCCTTGCCCTCCTGGTCGCCTTAGTTTATGATACCTGCCAAGGAGGGCTGTGATCCGGTTCTTCTTACCAGTCCCCGCCGGTCATTCGATGGCCTTCTTCTGATCGGCGGGGTTTATTAGCTATGAGCTGTGAGCGCTGCGCTCTGAATTTGCTTATAGCTTATAGCTTATAGCCTAATATTACAACGCCCCAGCAGGGAGGCCCCGCCGTGGGTCGAGACAAAGCCAAAGCCGCTCCCGACCGGGAGGAGCTGGTCCTCAAGGTGGCCAAGGAGATCGTGGTAAAGTTCATCGAGGTGGGACGCCTCACCCCCACTACCTTTGCCGACACCTTTAACATGGTCATCGACACGGTGCGCCAGTCTCTTAAGGACCAGTGAGCAGTAAATAGTAAATAGAAAACAGTGATCAGGGTCAACGGGGATAATTCCCTGTGGAGCCCTTTGCTTGCCCATCTCCCATGGCTCGAATCGGCGGACGACCGGACAACGAGTTACGACCCCTGGCCCTTACCACCAATTATCTGGATTTCGCCGAGGGGTCAGTGCTGGTCACCTGGGGGCGCACCCGGGTGCTCTGCGCCGCCTCCATCCTGGAAGAAGTGCCCCCTTTCCGCCGTGGCCTCGGGGCCGGTTGGGTTACCGCGGAATATGCCATGCTGCCCCGATCAACTAACACCCGCCAACCCCGGGAAGGTCTGGCCGGTCGGGTTCGGGGTCGGTCTCAGGAAATCCAGCGGCTCATCGGCCGTTCGCTCCGGGCGGTGGTGGACTTAAAGGCCCTGGGCGAGCGCACCGTGGTCCTGGACTGCGATGTCCTGCAGGCGGACGGCGGCACCCGCTCCGCAGCCATCACCGGCGCGTTTGTGGCCCTATGTCTGGCCCTGGAGCCCCTGCGGCGACAGGAAATCATCGAGGTGATGCCGGTCAGGGATCAGGTGGCGGCCGTCAGTGTGGGCCTGGTGGGGGAACGCCTCCTTCTCGACCTGGACTACCAGGAGGATTCCACGGCCCAAGTGGACGCCAACTTCGTGGCCACCGGGCGGGGCGAGCTGGTGGAGGTCCAGGCCACCGGCGAGGAGGGGCCCTTTGCCCGCCGGCTGCTGCCGGAGATGCTGGAGTTGGCCCTGGCCGGCCTCGCCGCTATCTTTCGCAAACAGGAGGAAGCCCTGGGGCCATGGCTGCCCTTACCCTGGTAATGGCCACCCGCAACGCCGGTAAGGTGAGGGAACTGGCGGAACTCCTCCGGGACCTGGACGTGCGTCTCCTGAGCTTAAACGATTTTCCCGAGCTCCCCGAGATTCCCGAAGAGGGGTCCACCTTTGCCGAGAACGCCCTCGCCAAGGCTCAGGCCGTGGCCCGCCTCACCGGGTTCCCGGCCCTGGCGGACGACTCCGGCCTGGAGGTGGAGGCCCTGGGAGGGCGGCCCGGGGTCTTTTCGGCCCGCTACGCCCAGGATCGCACCGGCGGGCGGACGCCTTCGGACGAGGATAACTGGCGCAAGCTCCTGGACGAACTTAGGGAGGTGCCCCCGGAAAAGCGCCAGGCTCGGTTTGTCTGCGAAATCGCCCTGGCCTGGCCCACCGGGCGCCTAGTCACCACCCGGGGGGAGGTGGCGGGCGTCATCGCGCTGGAACCCAGGGGCACCCGGGGGTTCGGCTATGACCCGGTGTTTTGGGTGCCGGCTTATCAGGCCACGGTGGCGGAACTGGACCTGGCCGTGAAAAACCGCATCAGCCACCGGGGCCAGGCGCTGAAGCGACTGAAGGACATCCTGGTACGCGGCCGGGAAGAAATCTTCGCCGCGCTGCCGTCATAATTCTGCCTTTCCAGCCCTGAAATTCCTACTTGTTTACCCCAAATTTTACCCCAAACTACTCACACACCTACTCAAGGAATTACGCCCGGTAGTAAAGCAATGTCGGCATCCAGGCTCCCGGGTTGGGCAATTAAGGTCGGAGTGGGAAAAAGTCATGATATGATGAAAATATCAGAACTTGTCAGGAGCTTATCAAGGCATTGTCGAATCACCAGAAGCTCTACACGCCGGTCCAGGGGAAAACTTACTCCCTGTTTGCTAAGGACGACGATAGCGAAGGTTACTTCGCCACCATCAAGCGCCTGGCAGATGGGTTCCTCCGGCGCTACCCTGACGAAAAGAGGCTTTTGGGTCTGATACAGCAGATGGGCAAAAGGCAGTTTCTGTCGGGATTGACTGCCACGAAGGCGGACCGGAAGATACATCAATTCATTAGAGAGACTCTCAGGCAGTCCTTGTCCATTTATACCCAAAATGTGGCAGATCATTTGAAAAGCTTGCCCTGGGCGAAGAGGAGTGACACTACCCTGACCACCCCGGAGGAGCAATACCACCTCTACATGCTCGAGATTGAATTGGTGAACCGAATTTACAAAGAGGAGTTCCAAGGCGCCGCCTACAAGTTCGCGCTCATCGCCCACTGCCTGCGCGACTTCAGGCCGGAATGCCAATCAGTAGAAGGTGATATCGAAGCCGTGTGCCAGGGGTGTACCGAGGACTGTTTGATTCACCTGGGGAGCGTCCTTTTAGAGAAATACGGCATCAAACCATATATTTCTGTGGAAATGGACCAGGAAAGGCTCTTTAGAAAACTCAAGCGAGAACACCCCAGCATCGGGGCGCTGGGCATCGCCTGCATCCCGGAGCTGGCCATGGGCATGCGGCTGTGTCTTCGCACCGGCATCCCACCCGTCGGCATCCCCTTGAATGCGAATCGCTGTGCCCGCTGGATGTCCCAGGCCCAAGAGACTTCTTTCAATTTAGCACAACTTGAAGAGCTGCTCAGGTGAGCCCCAAACCGGACCAAGAGAAAATAGCTGGGCTTCAATAAAAAAAGGCAGGGCCGCGGCGGGCCCTGCCTTTAGGTTTTTTCCAGAGGTGGGTGAGTTTATCAGCCCGGTTTTCGCAGTCGGCCCAGGAGTCCCAGTCCCAAAAGCCCGGTTCCTAGCAAGATTACGGAGGGAGGAAGGGGCACATTATTGATCTCCAACTCGTTACTGAAACCGCTTTCCTGGCCTTCAGTACCATAAGCAGTTACTGCACTATAAATAACGTCCTGTGGCAAATCATATAAAGTCCAGGTGGTGACGTTTCCCACATCTGTCATTTTTTCATTTTCATAAGATCCTGAGATTATACTCCAGTAAACTTTGTATCCCGCCAAGTAAAATTCCGTATTGGCATCCCAGGCCAGGGTGACTTCGGACCCTCCTCCGACGTCTCCTCCACCGCCATCGACCACAATCCTTAGATTTTTGGGAGCGGAGAGCGAAGGGGGATCGTCAGGACGAGGATCAGGAGGGGGATCAACAGGAGGGGGAGGATCAATGTTGGCCTGGGCCAGGCCAGGGATCAACAAGACTACCAGTGCCACTAAACAAAGCAAAGCCATTTTCTTCATGTTTTGTCCCCCCATATCGGTGGAGAGATTATGGCAAGCCAAGCATGGACCCAGTTGAAGTCCATCCTCATGACCGGCGCCGCCGCCGGCCTAGGAGTCCCAGTCCCAGGAGGCCGGTGCCCAGGAGGAGCGCGGAGGCGGGAAGAGGGGTGGGGGTGGCAAGCAAGCCATGTTGAATTTCTGAGCTGTCTTCATATATGCCAACAATCTGGCCCGCATTATTTATTCCCGTAAGAAGAACTGTGGAAGCACCGTCCACATCAATGGTTTGGTATTCGGTACCGTCATCGATAAAGCCATGGGAAAAATCCGAAAAGTCGTCACCATAGCTGCCGACAACAGTACCAGCATCATTAATTCCAAGAACAAAGTTTGAACTACCAATATTATAAACGGTTATATAATGCCCACCTTCATAAATAAAACCACAGAAACTGGCAACTTCCCCCGCCCCAATTAGGTAGTTACCAACAATCTGTCCTGCATTATTTATGTCATTTTTTATAAAAGAAATTGGAATATCAATGACTTGATAGTCAGTACCATCATAGACAAAGGTACGCGCATCAGCTAAGCCAACAACCAGCCCATTATTATTTATTCCAAAAGCGAAGACTTCCTCAGCACCGTCAACAGTTATAGTTGTAAAGCCGGTACCGTCATAAAGAAAACCAAATTTATTTCCTTCTGCGTCTTCGTATGACCCGACCACGTGGCCGGCATCATTTATGCCAAAAGCGCTGGTTTCGACAGCGCCGGGAACAGCGATAGTTGTGAAGTCTGTACCGTCATAGAGGAAGCCATATTCAACTGAACCGACATCATAGGTGCCGACCATCTGGCCCGCATTGTTTATGTCATAAATAACGAATTCGTCAGCGCCGGCAAAATCGATGGTTTGGAAGGTATAATCAGATGCATGGGTGAGTGGAGCCCCCATAAACCAGGAGGCCACCAGAAAGGCCAACAAGCATCGTAATAACCGGTCCATCTGTAAAATCCTCCCGCGGGCCTGATCAGCCCATCGCTATTATCGGTTTCTCATGACCGCCGCCGCCGACCCAGGAGACCCAAGCCCAGGAGGCCGGTGCCCAGGAGTAGCACGCTGGCGGGCAACGGGGTGGGGACTACTCCGCCTTCGCCTCCTAAAAGACTGAAAGTCTGGCCTGCCAGGTCTGGGTTTTCGTTTATGTCGTAAATAATTTTGACGTCGCTAACCCCTTCAGCAAGAGCGATATTTGTTATTATTCCCTGGTCGTCAATTTCTAATCCTTCCAACACAGTGGCGTATATGGTCCCATCGTTTTCCAGGATCAGTACTTCCCCTTCTCCGATGGAGAGGGTGGCAACGGTTAGGGTCTCTGCCGGGAGTTTGAGGGAATGCTCATTGTCATCCACCCCGTCCACAAATTTTATCGTACTCTCAGCCAATTCCGCCTCGCCCTCGAGGGTTAAGTCCTGAGAGAAGGATAAAACATCCCCCTCGGCCGCGCTTAATGTCCCATAACAAATAAAATCCTGCTTGAATTCATTGGTGGACGGGTCGCTGATAAAGCTGCCGCCCTGCACGACAAAAACCTCACCATCCCAAACGACCTCGGCATTGGTGGTCTTGATGGTTCCAGCGTTGGCGACGTCGCCGGACACCGTGTGAGTGCCGCCGGTGACGTTAAAGGAGCCGGTGGGGTTAACTTGGATAGTCCCGGCGGACAGGGTGCCGCCCTCCAGGTTGTAGGTGCCGTTTGAGAGGACTCCCACGCCAATGAATAGGTGGTCTACCGTGTGGGTGCCGCCGCTCTGGGTAAAGGTGCCGGTGCCCAGATAGCCGATGTATTCATGCTTGGCCGAGAGGCTGCCACCTTGCAGCTCGTAGGTGCCGCGGCTGCCAGAGTTGTAACCCAGGTACAGGTTGGTATCAGATGAAAAAAATAATGACAATCCTCCTGTTATGTTGGCGCTGCTGTTACTCCCGCCGCTCTGGATGAAGATGCCGGTGCCGTTAAAGCCTATGTATTCAATCCCTGCCGCAAGGGTGCCGCCGCTCAAGTTGTAGGTACCGCTGCTGCCAGACTCATCACCCAGATACAGCTCGTCGGTTAGGTTAGTGTACCCATCCTGGGACAGCGTGCCGGAGGTACCCCCAATGTATTCACGTCCACAGATAATGTTTGCTTCGGCCTGGGAACTTTCATCGTAGACAGTTAAAGTCTCAGACTTTAAAGTCATGATTTGCAACCAGAGACTATATTCAATCAGTGTTTGCGCCAGGGAAACCGCCGGCATGAGGATGATCCCCAGACAGAGAATGGTCGGCAGGACCCGCCAGCGCCAATTGCTCTTCATGGTCCTTGGTCTCATAACACCCTCCTGTGGTTCATTAAGTAGCCCAAAGCTAGTGCCACCTAAGAGGTGAGTGGAATTTTCTTAACTCTGCTTTCTTTGCCGTCGGCCCAAAAGGCCCAGGCCCAGGAGACCGGAGCTGAGCAGGAGAAGGGTGGAGGGAACAGGAACCGGGTCGATAGATCCACCGTTGCCAAAATCCGCAGTCCAATAATAAAGATAAGAAGACCCAGGACCGTAGTAATAACCAACCCCGATTCGGTCAAAGGATGAGTCCAATAGAATTGCTTGGTGACCAGGACTATTCATCCAGGCATCGACTATAGACTGAGCGTCAGAGAATCCCGCCCCAATTACTTCTCCTAGGGGGGATCCATCGTAGCCTGCCTCGTTTATACGGGTAAAAGCAGAGGTTCCATCAAAACTGTCATGACTGAAAAAGTTATTGGTGGCCATATCCACTGAATGGCTGTGAGCTACGGCAGATAAGGTGGCGTTGTGCAAAAGTGGAGCAATCCCTTGAGCTTGTCTCTCCGCATTTATCAGGTCGATGACCTCTATTTCCCCAGGAGAGAGGGTATAGGCCTCGGCCAGAGTGACCAAACCAATAACCAACAATAAGGCAGGGAAAATGACCAATAATTTTTTTATCATCTTCGTACCTTATGGCAGTCGTGGGTTCATTCTCCTAAGCTTGCTGGTGTGTTCTTGGTCATCTTGAGCGAAGCGAAGCAGCTGGTGATTCCGAATCGCTAGACCTTCGCGACGCTCAGTGACAAGTTAATCGGTTTTGCCGCGACTTATCAGCTCCTCTTTCTCCGCCAACCCAGGAGGCCCAGTCCCAGGAGGCCGGAGCCCAGGAGGAGCACGCTGCCGGGCAACGGGGTGGG
This sequence comes from Syntrophobacterales bacterium, assembly GCA_037388025.1. Lineage (GTDB taxonomy): Bacteria > Desulfobacterota > Desulfobaccia > Desulfobaccales > 0-14-0-80-60-11 > JBGSLA01. The sequence continues at coordinate 8,237 of JARRKO010000033.1, read as the reverse complement.
GACTACTCCGCCTTCGCCTCCTAAAAGACTGAAAGTCTGGCCTGCCAGGTCTGGGTTTTCGTTTATGTCGTAAATAAGGGTGACGTCGCTAACCCCTTCAGCAAGAGCGATATTCTCGATTATTCCCTGTTCATAATCAATTTCCAGCCCTTCCAACACAGTGGCGTATAAGGTCCCATCGTTTTCCAGGATCAATACTTCCCCTTCGGCGATGGAGAGGGTGGCAACGGTAAGCGTCTCTGCAGGGAGTGTGAGGCAATGCTCGTTGACCTCGTCCCCGGGCAAGAATTCTAGCCTGCTTTCAGCTAATTTCACTTCTCCTTCCAAGAAAACGTCCTGAGAGAAGCAGAATACGTCACCCTCGCTTCCCTCTAAAGTACCCCTGACAGTCAAGTCCTCCATGAATACATTTACACACGGGTCACTGATAAATTGGCCGTCTGATTCGACAGTTACGGCACCGTTCCAGATGACCTCGGCATTGGTGGTCTTGATGGTCCCGGCGTTCACGACATCGCCGGTCACCGTGTGGGTGCCGCCGGTGACGTTAAAGGAGCCGGTGGGGTTAACTTGGATGGTCTCGGCGGACAGGGTGCCACCCTCCAGGTTGTAAGTGCCTTGTGAGAGGGCTCCCAGGCCAATGAATAGGTGGTTTACCGTGTGGGTGCCGCCGCTCTGGTTGAAGGTGCCGGTTCCTAATAGGCCAATAAACCCATTGGCGGCCGAGAGGCTGCCGTCCTGCAGCTCGTAATTGCCGCTGCTGTTGAGGTTTTCACCCAAGATTAGGTTGCTGGTAATAGTGTGGGTGCCACCGTTCTGGGTGAAAGAACCGATGTCGTTATAGCCGATTCTTTCATAACTTGCCGAGAGGCTGCCGCTGCCGCTCAGGTTATACATGGAGCTGCTGCCGGCGGTTTTTCCCAGGTAGATAGTGGGGAAAGTGGCGCTGCCGCCGGTCTGCTGGAAGGTGGAGAAGTCGAGGGTCCCTCCGGTCTGATGGAAGACCCCATTCTCTTTTACATCGATGGTCCCGGCGGAGAGCTGGCCATCCTGGAGGGTATAGGTGCCGCTGCTGCCGGTTTGACAAGCTATGCCAAGGGTATTGGTGACGGTGTGGGTGCCGCCGCTCTGGGTGAAGGCGCCAGTACCTGTGTATCCGCTATATATGATTTCCGTTCTGAGGCTGCCGTTGCTCAAATCGTAGGTACCATTGGTGGTGGACTCATAAGCTAGGATTATAAGGCTTGTCGTGTTGGTGCCCCCGCTCTGGGTAAAGGAGCCGTTGCCTTCATAGCCGACATACTCATTGTGAGCCGAAAGGCTGCCGCTGCCGCTGAGGTCGTAGGTGCCGCTACTGTCTGACAAGTAAGCCAGAGCGAGCAAATCGTTCGAGTTAGTGCCGCCGCTCTGGGTGAAGACGCCGGTGCCGGAGTTACCGATGATCGCCTCAGTGGCCAAGAGGCTGCCGCCGCTCAGGTCGTAGGTGTTGCTGATGCCGGCGTTTTTTCCCAGAACCAGTTCTGTGAAACTCCCGGTGCCGCCACTGTGATTAATCGCGGCAAAGTCAAAATCGCCGCCGGTCTGGTTAAAGAAGCTGCCCGGATTAAGATTGACGGTGTCGGCAGAGAGGAAGCCTCCCCCCAGGGTGTAGGTGCCGCTGCCGCCTCCGTAAGCTGCCAGGGTGAGGGTATCGGTGACCGTGCAGGTGCCCCCGGTTTGGGTGAAGGTGCCGGTGCCGCCTAAGCCCACCGTCGCTTTCTCGGCCAAGAGATTACCGGCTCCTAGGTCGTAGGTGCCGCCGCTGTTGGCAATAAACCCCAGGATAAGGTTGGAATCTACCGTATGAGTGCCACCGGCCTGGGTGAAATTGCTGAGGCCGTAATTGCCGATAACCTCCATAGATGTCTGAAGGCTGCCATTGCTGAGGTTATAGTTGCCGCTGCCAGTCGCAGCATCACCCAACCAGAACAGCATAGCCGTGTGGGTGCCGCCATTTTGAGTGAAGGCGCCGAAGCCTGCTTTACCAATAGTCTCAGACAGGACCGAGAGGCTGCCGTCGTTAAGGTGATATGCACTGCTGTCGGTGGCCAAAGAATCCAGGGCGAGAGCCTGGACTGTTTGAGTGCCGCCGCCTTGAGTAAAGATGCCGTAACCTTCTCCACCGATAATCTCCTTGACGGCAGAAAGGCCCCCACCGCCCAAGGCATAGGTGCCGCTGCCGCCGGATAAGAAACCCAGGGTGAGGGTATCGGTGACCATGTGGCTGCCGTCCGTCTGGGTGAAGATACCCGTGCCGGAGTTGCCGACCACCTCATTCACGGTCGTGAGTTCACCGTCGCTCAGATTGTAAGTGCCGCTGCCGCCGGATAAAAAACCAATGGTGAGGGTATCGGTGACCGTGTGGGTGCCGCCGCTCTGGGTGAAGGTGCCGGTTCCGGAGTTGCCGACCACCTCATTCACGGTCGTGAGTTCACCGTTGCTCAGGTCGTAGGTGCCGCTGCTGCCAGTTTCAACACCTAAGGTTAAAGTGCTGGTGCCGGTTACCTCGTTAAAGCCGCCACTGTGGATGAAGGTGCCGGTGCCGGAGTTGCCGATAATCGCCTCGGTGGCAGTGAGGCTGCCACCGTCCAGGACTAAGTTGGCTCCCTGGTCCACCTCCAGGCCTGCCCCGTACAGGTTGACGGCCTGCCCTGCGCCGATGGTGAGGAGGGAAGCAGAATATTGGGCCAGGCCATTTCCAGCGGTGAAATCGGTGCCAAGGTTTGCCGTACCCCGGTTCAGAAGCCTGCCGTTAAAGGTGCCGCTGGTGTATGTGAAAGTGGAACCGGCCAGGTTATCCAGGGTGCCGGTGACGGTGCCCCCCTCCTGATTAAAGGTGTCCTGCCAAAGGCCGCCGGTCTGGTTGAAGGTGCCACCTTCATTTACTGTAATGGCGCCGGGGGAGAGGGTACCGCCCTGGAGGCTGTAGGCGAGGCCGTCGCTTCCGGAGTTGTCCCCTAACGATAAGTCGGGGAGGGTGACGCTGCCGCCGTATTGATTGAACGCGGAGAACTCGAGAGTGCCGCTGGTCTGTTCAAAAAGACCCCCTGTTTTTAGGTTGATGTTCCCGGCCGATAAAGAACCGTCTTGGAGGTCGTAGGTGCCGCTACTTCCGCTCTGGGAAGCCAGGGTGATATTGGTGACGGTGTGGGTGCCGCCGCTTTGGGTGAAAGTTCCAGTGCCACGGTAGCCGATATTTTCAGAGCCAATCGACAGACTGCCCCCGCTCAGGTTGTAAGAGCCGCTGCTGTTGTAGTAATCGGAAGATTGGTAGTATCCCAAGGTCAGGGTTGAGCCCTTGTGGGTGCCGCCGCTCTGGGTGAAGGTGCCGGTGCCGTAATAGCCGAGGTACTCCGTGCCGGCTGACAGGCTGCCACTGCTCAGGTCATACGTGCCACTGCCGTTATAGTTGTTGTTGTAGTCGTAGTAACCTAAAATAAAGTTGGAGCTAACTGTGTGAGTGCCGCCGCTCTGGGTGAAGGTGCCGATGTCATAATAGCCAATATACTCAGAAGAGGCCGCCAGGCTGCCGTCGCTCAGGTCATAAGTGCCGGGGTTGCGATAACCCATGTAGAGGTAGAGATAATTGTATCCGTAATTATTTATTCCCGTGTGAGTGCCGCCGCTCTGGATGAAGGTGCCGGGGCCGTAATAGCCGATATACTCATAAGAGGCCGCCAGGCTGCCGCCGCTCAGGGCATAGGTGCCGCTGCTGCTAGAATTGTAACCTAGGCGAAGATAGAGGTACTTGTATGATGAGGAAGGACTATAGTCCAGTCCCGTGTGAGTGCCGCCGCTCTGAATGAAGGTGCCGGTGCCGGAATAGCCGATATAATCATAATAGGACGCCAGGCTGCCGCCGCTCAGATTGTAAGTGCCACTGCTGCCAGAGTTGTAACCCAGATGGAGGTAAAGATACTTATATGTTCCGGAGGGATATGTTCCCGTGTTGGTGCCGCCGGTTTGGTTCAGGGTGCCGGTGGTACTATAGCCAATGTATTCTCTGTAGTGAGCGATACTGGAGCCATCGCTGATCTCGTAAGGGCTATTGCCACTTGCCTCGTCGACAGTCAAATCCGCCAGAGAAACAGCCGGCATCAGAACTAAGGTCAGCCCCAGCACCACAGCCCTCAGGACCCATTGCTGCGTGCTTTGCCAAAATGTATTCCCACCCATGTCCCCCTCCGATTTTTTTAGGCCTAGAGTTTATGAATATGGTCCACTTAGATCCTTGTAGGTTATTTTCCAAACCCTTTGGTCCTTGTACCCCAGACCCTTCGAGGGGCATCTTCGCAGGGTTACAAGGCAGTGGTTTCCTTAGGAGACTCGGTCCTCACCTAAGAATGACGACGTTATTACGTGTTCGGGAGCCCGGGGTCCTTGGTACAGACAGTTCCGTAGATTTTTTGTTTAATCCGTGAACTTACGGTGACTTATGCAATCCAGCCAGGTTGAGGTGACTAGATTTTCTCTCTTTGCTCACTGAATTTAAATTTTAAGTCAGCAAAGCAATCACCTTTTATTATGCCGACGCCACCCTAGACCGGATAGCGCCAGAAGGCCGGAGCCTAACAATACGAGAGTTGAGGGGAGGGGTGTTGTATTAACGGGTTCTTCAACGGGATTATCAATGGGTTCTTCAATGGGATCAATGGGATCAACGATAACGGGTTCCTCAGTGGGATCCTCAATGGGTTCCTCGATGGGATCCTCAATGACAATGGGATCAGCTGGTTCACTGATGGTCTCTTCGCCACCTGGATCTTCGATAACGGGAACTACAATAGTAGAATCGTCCTCGGAAATGGTAGCATCATCTGCAAGGCTCGTATCGGCAGTTGCTGCATCGGAAACCTCACCAGCAACAACGGCAACCTCGCCGGAGGTAACGGCAATATCGCCTGAGCCATCAATTATCATTTCTGTGGCCTGGGACAGGATAGGCATCAGCAAAAGTGCCAAAACTACCGAAAACATTAAGAATATATTCTTCACTTTTCCGTCCCCCATACTTGGTTGCTAATTTTGCAAATCATTCCAAACAAAAAACCTCCCTTACAGCCGCAAGATCACTGTCGGAAGGTCGTTGCCTGGACACCTCCTTGTGCCCTTTGCCAACATGTCGCCTCCTCTTAGTTGTGAGGCGTGAACCATCGCGGGGCGGCCAGAGAGTCAACTCCCCCGTTTCAGATTTTTGGGGGTAAGCCTTGCTTAGGATTTATGCTCAGATTTAAAGCAGATTCCGTATTGGTAACGCACGTCTGGCAATGAGCTATCAGACTTGCTGAGGGACTACGTCTGACCTTACCCCGATTTATCAATGGAGCGGGATTTTCTTATGCTCTACTTTCTCCGCCGCCAACCCAGAAGCCCCAGTCCCAGGAGGCCCGAACCCAGGAGCAGTACGCTGGCGGGCACTGGAATGGGTAACGCCGTGCCGCCGCCCAATAAACTGAAAGTCTCCCCTCCAAATTGGGGGTTTTGTTCCGGGTCATAAAGTAATATAGTCCCTGTGCTGCCGATTATATTGGTGAATTCTTTGGTCTCAAAGTCAACATCCACCCCTTCTAAGACTGCCGCATAGATCTTGCCCTCGCTCAATTCAAGGACATCCCCTTCTCCAACTTCGAGGCAGGCAACCTCTAAGTCATAGGTCGTTGGGAGTATGAGACTATGAGTCATATCTTCGTCATCCGCGAAGGCTAGACAACTTTCGGCCAAGTCTGCCGAGTTATCGTCGCCCTCAAAGATAAGGTCTTGATGAAAAAGCAAAACGTCTCCAGGGGAAGCCAGGATGTTCCCCGAGACAGTTAGTGTCATCAAAAACACAATTTCGCTAGGGTCACTTTGGAAGGTGCCGCCTACTTCGATGGTCATTTCGCCGGCAAAGGTGACGTCGGCATTGGTGGTCTTCACAATGCCCCCGTCGTAGATGTGGACGTCGCCGTACACTGTTCCATCTACGTCGGTGACGTTGAACGTGCCATTTTCTTTTACTTCGATGGTTTCGGCTTTCAGCTTGCCGCCCTCATAGTTATAGGTACCGGTGCCGCCGTCTGGGTTCCCCAAAACCAGACGATTGACCACATGGAGGCCGCCCTCCTGATTAAATGTGCCGACGCCCAGACGACCGATATGCTCATGTCCCCAAACACTGAGTTTGCCGTCGTATAAGGAGTAGTTACCGATGCTGTCGGACTCGTAGGCCAGGGCCAGATCTCCCCTCACCCAGTGAATGCCGGACCTTTGCTCAAAGTCACCACGGCCGCCCAGGCCGATATACTCATTTTTAACCGTGAGCATGCCTAGGGATAATTCGGGTATGATGTACTGACCATGGCTGCCTGGTTGCTCACCCAGGGTGAGGGTTTGGCACACAACCTCGAGTCCAAAGAGATGGTTGAATGTACCCTCACCCCCGACACCCACCGTCACATTATCCTTGGAAAGGAAGCCCCACCAGAAATGGTAGGGATGATTTCCGTAAGCCTCATCGACCAGGAGATCATCCGCCGGAGCGTAACCCGGCACCAGCATCACCGCCAGACAGCAGACGACAGCCATTACCAACCACTTTGATTGCCTCTTTGCAGCCTTCATGTCAGCTCTCCCTTTTCGGCGGGTTCAGGTTTTTCGATAGGCCGAAGAATTTAGATCACACTCTCTAAGAAGTGAAGCTAGTTTCTATGAGTAATGTTTTGTAGGAATTTCACCTTACTAGATATTTGTAACTAATGTCAAGAAAAAATATGAGATTTATGATAATTTTCTACTAGTCTTTATAAGCTTTTTTCTCAATTTAGGTAATAGCAAACACTAGTCATAATCTGATTGACCACTAGTCATGGTCATAATGACCATTGAATTTTTAATTGTTCTTGCGAAGGCCTATCACTGGCCAACTGATCAACTTATATGGCCAAGGTGACCAAAGAGAAGCTTCAGAATGACCTGGATATGGGAAGTTTTTGGCTCAGTGATAATTCTATGGAGAGCAGTGACCGCAACATGCTCGCTTAAAATGAAAAGGCAGGGCCACGGTTGGCCCTGCCTCTGATTTTTAAATGGATTGGGGGGTTATCAGGTCCGCTTCCTCCGCCAGCCTACGGCTCCTAGGACCAAGAGGCCGGTGTCCAGGAGCAGCTCGGGTGAGCGGGCTTAAAGACCCGGAGGAGGACCGGGTCCACCCGGTCCGGGCCCAGCTGAAAAGCCGGGGAACCGGGCCAGCTACCCCCCTTGCCCTAGGTCTTTGGTTCCGGAGCAGCCGGGTGGCTTCATTGAGAAGCGCAGACCTCTGGAGGTATCAGTCATCCAAGGTGATGAGACCTTCCCGGATGGCGTACTTGGTGAGTTCAGCCACGCTACGCGTTTTCAACTTAGACATGATCTGCTGGCGGTGGGTATCCACTGTCTTGATACTGATGTGCAGGAGGTTCGCTATTTGACTGGTACGTTTGCCCTCAGCAATCATTTGCAACACCTCACGCTCCCTGGGGGTAAGCGCAGAAAAAACGGACTGGCTATCCCTGGAGTCAAGGGTGACATAGTCCTTGACCACGATCTCGGCTATCCCGGGGCTCAGGTAAGTCTTTTTGGCCATAACCAAGCGGATGGCTTGGGCCAGTTCCTCAAAAGCACAGTCTTTAAGAAGGTAACCATGGGCCCCGGCCTTGAGCATATCAATGACGAAGCGGCGATCACTATACATGGACAGGGCAATAACCTTGACGTCCGGTAACTCGGAGAGAATCAGGTGGGAGGCCTCGATACCGTTCATTTCCGGCATCTTGACGTCCATAAGAACAATATCAGGGGTGAGGTCTCTAGCCAGGGTTACAGTACTGCGCCCATCCTCCGCCTCGCCCACCACCTCCATATCAGACTCTTTTTCTAAGAGCAGTTTCAGGCCTTGGCGCACAATCTGGTGGTCATCGGCAATAATGATTCTGATACTCATTTTTCTTTCCTATTCTCCTTGAATTTCTTAGGTTGATGGCTTTCTAGCTCCATAAACCTCCCAGATCTCCAACTCACTGGATCTCTTGAGAAAAATATATTCTATTCTAATCATAATTTAATTTAATAGTCAAGTGTCCACAAATAAATACTTAGGCAATAAGACCATATCTGATGGTCAGTTTGTTCATTTTATATGGGTAGCTAAGACCATACTAGGTAGTCAGGTTGTTCATTCTGGG
>JARRKO010000032.1:0-32851 GCA_037388025.1 Syntrophobacterales bacterium | reverse complement strand
GCCCTCTCCCCCAACCCCTTAAGGGGGGGTGGGAGGGGAGTTTGAGGGGAGGGCGGGGGGTCTGGCGGTCCCCGTCCCTCCCCTCAAAAAACGTTGCGCAAACCAAGGAGGCAAGGAATGAAAATCGCCATCAGCGGCAAGGGAGGCGTTGGCAAGACCACCCTGGCCGCGTTGTTGATCAAGTATTTTCGGGACCAGGGAAAGAAGGTCCTGGCTGTGGACGCGGATCCGGACGCCAATCTGGCCTTGGCGTTGGGGGTTCCGGACCCTGGTAGCATCACCCCCATCAGTGACATGAAGGACTTAGTGCACGAGCGCACCGAGGCTGAGCCCGGGAAGATGGGCAGCTTTTTCAAAATGAACCCCAAGGTGGACGATATCCCTGATAAATTTTCCCGGAATCTGGACGGCATCAAGCTCATTGTCATGGGCACCGTAAAAAAAGGCGGTTCCGGCTGCATCTGTCCGGAAAGTGTCATGCTCAAGGCCTTGATGACGAACATCGTGCTCTTCCGGGATGAAGTGGTGGTCATGGACATGGAAGCAGGCATCGAGCACCTGGGCCGGGCCACCACCCGGGGAGTGGACCGCCTCATCGTGGTGGTGGAACCAGGCCGCCGCAGTGTGGAGACCGCGCAGCACGTGCGGGAACTGGCCAAAGACCTGGGCCTCACCAAGGTGGCGGTGGTGGGCAACAAAATCCGGGGACCTGAAGACGAGGACTTTCACAAAAAATATATTTCCGATCTTCCTATCTTGGGATTCTTGCCCTACGATAGCAAAGTCATCGAAGCGGACCTGGCCGGGAGACCGCCTTATGAATTGAGTCCCGACATGCTCACTTCTGCCGAGAAGATCGGCGCGCAGTTGAGCCAAGAATAATTTAGGCACAGGGCCGGGGAAGCGAGGCTCTCCCGCCCTCATACCCAGTAAAAAACCTGGTAGCACGGGCCTTCCGCCCGTGCTATCGTATTTAGGCGAGGGGTTAGGGGAGGGGGCAATTAATCTCTGGTCTCCCTCCCCCGCAAAAATAAGGCCGATGCCCAGACCCGCTGAGTCCTCCCGGGATATGTCCTTCACCCTGAAGCTGGTGGTGGTGGGGGTTTTGTATTTCGCCGAAGGGGTGCCCTACGGGTTTGTGGTTTCCACCCTGGCCTTTTACCTGCGAGGGCAGGGAGTGGCCCTGGAGCACATCGGTTTTTTGAGCCTTCTGGGGTTGGCCTGGAGCTTCAAAATTCTCTGGAGCCCCCTGGTAGACCGCTTCGGCTCCCGGGCCACCTGGCTGGTACCGGCCCAAGGGGTCATAGTCCTGTGTCTTTTGGCCATGGCCAGCCTCGCGGCCCAGCCCATTTCCTGGCAATTCTGGGTTTTAACCGGCCTTTTGTGCCTGGCCTCGGCAACCCAGGACTTGGCGGTAGATGCTTATACCATCGACATTCTGGAAACCGAAGAACTGGGCCTGGCCAACGGGGTGAGAAACGGCGCTTACCGGGTGGGGGCCCTGACCGCCGGCTCGGGTCTCCTCATCCTGAGCGACTGGGTGGGCTGGCAGCCGGCCTTCGTGGGCATTGCCGTGATCATGGCGGCCATGGTCACCGCCATCCTGGCCTTCAAACCCTTTCGCCTGCCCCGACCCTGGGCCGTCCAAGGTAATCCCAACCCTGCCAAAGGCTTGAGCCAGATTGTGGAGGCCGCCCGTGGCCTCAAGGCTCTCCCCGCGTTCGGGGCCCTTATCCTCTTTACCCTGACCTTTAAGGCCGGGGACGCGCTCATGGCCTCCATGATTAGCCCTTTCTGGAAGGATCTGGGATTCAGCGGCACCCAATACGGCTTGGTCTCAGGCATTCTCGGCTCCGCGGCCACCATCCTGGGGGGCCTGTTGGGGGGCTGGCTCACCAGCCGTTGGGGCATTGGTACGGGTCTTTGGACCATGGGCATGGTACAGGCTTTTTCCAACCTGGGCTACTGGGCCGCGGCCCTACCGGGGATGGGCAAATACGCCCTCTTCCACCTTTCTCTGCCCTTTTTGGAAAAAGCCGTGCCGATTTATCCCATCTATTTCGCCTCCCAGGGAGAAAGTATTACCTCCGGCATGGGCACGGCCGCGTTTCTGGCCTTTCTCATGAGCCTGTGTGACAAGCGGTTCAGCGCCATGCATTATGCTTTTTTCGCCATGCTCTTCAGTTTCAGCGCCCGCATTTTCGGGTATCTGGGGGGAGTGGGGGCCGGGTCTCTGGGATACGCCAATTTCTTTTTCCTCAGTTTTTTGGCCGCCTGGCCCGCGTTCGCTTTACTGCCCTGGGTCCTCCCCGTGGTGCGCCGGATCGAGGGACGGTGATGGAGTCGCGGACCCCCGCCCCCTTCCCCCAGCACAATTCTCCGCCTCGCCTCCTCCTCACCGGACCGCCGCAGTGCGGTAAGACCACGGTGGCGCGGCGCGTGGTGGAGGATTTTCCAGGACAGGCCGCCGGATTCTACACCCGAGAGGTGCGGGTGGCCGGGCGCCGAGTGGGGTTCGAGATCGTCACCCTGGACGGAGAGGTCGCCTGGCTGAGTCACGTAGACTTTCCCGGTCCCCATCGGGTGGGGAAATACGGGGTGGACCTAAAGGCCCTCCACCGGGTGGCTTTACCGACCCTGGAGCCGGCCCCGGGGATCGACCTCATCGTGGTAGACGAAGTGGGCAAGATGGAATGCCTCTCACTGCGCTTTGTCACTGCAGTGGAAGGTTTGTGGACGGCCGCGGTACCCCTGCTGATCACCGTGGCCCAGAGGGGCGGCGGCTTCATCGCCCGGTTGAAAACCAAGCCAGGCGCCCGCCTCATTACGGTCAAACCAGACAACCGCGACCTTCTGCCGGAAACCATCTTGAAAAGACTCAAGACCGCCTCCCACTGACAGCAACATCTCATTTGAGCAAAAACACCCACGCTAAGATTGCAGGCCTCCCCCTCCGCCGTTATAATGTCTTTTAATGACAGGAAAAACCTGGATTGAGGTGCGTCTGTTGGCACCGGCCCGCATGCAGGAGGAGGCCTCCCTCTTCCTCACCGAATTCAGCGGCCGGGGAGTTATTATCGAGGAGGAACCCGGGGCTGAAGGCGTAGTGGTGCGCGCCTTTTTCCGTCCCGAAGAATTCGGCCCCTGGCAACGCCAGGAGTTGCAGCGCTACTTGGCCCGCCTCAGTGACTATGACCTCTTTCCCCTCGGGCTGGAGGTGCGCCAGGCTGCCGAGGATGACTGGGCCGAGGCCTGGAAGGTTCATTTTAAGCCGGTAAAGGTGACCCCGCGCCTGGTTATCAGGCCTCCCTGGGAAGACTACCATCCCGCGCCCGGAGAAACGGTGGTCACCATCTATCCGGGCATGGCCTTCGGCACCGGCCGCCACCCCACCACCCTTTTGTGCTTAAAAGCCCTGGAGCAGGTCTGGGAAAATTTGGCTCTGCCCAACTCGCCAGGAGATTGGCAAGTCCTGGATGTGGGTACCGGCTCCGGGATTCTGGCCCTGGCCGCGGCCCGGATGGGAGCCAAAGTGCTGGCCATCGACATCGACCCCGAGGCTGTGGCCGCCGCGTTGGAGAACGTGCGACTAAACGCCCTGGAGGAGTTAATCTGGGTGGAAGCCACCCCGTTGCCGGTCCTGCGGCAGCAATTCGCCCTGATCCTGGCCAATCTCACCGCCGCCGACCTGACCCACTGGGCCGAAGCCCTGGCCGGTCGGACTCTCCCCGGGGGCGCTCTGATCATCTCCGGTTTCCTGACCCAGGATTTACCGACGGTGATCTCCCGCTTCTCCCAATACGGCCTCACCGAAGCCGGCCACCTCTCCCAAGAAGAATGGAGCGCGTTGATTTTACGGAGGTTATGAGGATGAATTTTTGGGGGAGGGCAGGGAACGCGGTTCCCTGCCCTCCCCCCAACAAAACATACCATGACCAACTTGCGGCGTTTTTTTGCCCCGCCGGAGCAGTGGGCGGGTGATCGGGTGGTGTTGGACCGGGAGGAGACCCATCACCTGAGTCGGGTGTTGCGTCTCGCCGAGGGAGCCCGGGTAGTGGTCTGTGACGGCCGGGGCCGGGTAGCCGCCGCGGTGGTGCGGGACCTGGCCTCGGCGGGAGCGGTCCTGAGTTTGGAGGAAGAAGTGTCCTTCCAGGCGGAATCACCTCTGGCAGTGGCCCTGGGTTTGGGTCTGGCCAAAGGGGAAGCGGTGGAGCAGGTGGTGCGGCAGGCCACGGAGATGGGCGTGCATCGCCTTATACCATTTGTATCCACGTATTCGGAAAAGATTTCTCCCGACCGGGCGGCCCGTCGCTTGGCCCGCTGGCAGCGCCAGGCTCGGGAAAGTTTAAAATCCTCCCAGCGCCTATACCTTCCTGAAATTCTACCGGTGCAGGATTTTCCCGCGCTTTTGCCGGGACCGGAGGAGGTGAAATTCCTCTGTTATGAGGCCGAGCGGAGCGGGGGGTTGGCCTCCTGTGTCACTCGCCCCCGGCCCGCAGGAGTGCGGGTCCTCATCGGCCCGGAAGGGGGCTTCACCTCTGAGGAAGTGACCCAAGCCCGGGATGCGGGTTTCCAGGTGGTAAGCCTGGGGCCGCGCCGCCTGCGGGTGGAAACCGCGGCGCTGACCGCCGTGGCCCTCCTGCAATACGCCTGGGGGGACCTGGCGTGAGCGGGACCTTGCCGTACCGCGATCTCAACACCTATCTGCGGGAGCGCTTCGGGGTCAGGGTCCAGAAAGTCACGCTGGACGCCGGGCTTACCTGCCCCAACCGGGACGGCCGCGTAGGGGTGGGGGGCTGCCTCTATTGCAATGACCGGGGGTCCGGCACCGGGGCCTGGGCCCGGGGCCAAACCATCACGGAGCAACTTCAGGAGGGTATGGCCCGCCTAGCCCGACGTTACAAAGCCTCCTGCTTTATCGCTTATTTTCAAAGTTTTTCCAACACGTATGCCCCGACAGATACCCTCCGGGCTTTGTATCATGAGGCCCTGGCCTTTCCGGAGGTAGTGGGTTTGAGCATCGGCACCCGGCCGGACTGCCTGTCGCCGGAAATCCTGGACCTCCTGGAGGGTTTGGCCCAGGAGCGGCTGCTCTGGCTGGAGCTGGGGCTGCAGTCCTCGCACGATCACACCTTGAAGCTCATCAACCGGGGCCATGACGTGTCGTGTTTCACCCTGGCGGTAAGGGAGGCTGCGGCCCGGGGCCTGGAGGTGGTAGCCCATGTCATCCTGGGTCTCCCCAGGGAGGGACCCGCCGAGATGGCCGCCACGGCCCGTTATCTGGGAGGGCTGCCCCTCCAGGGCGTCAAAATCCATCTCCTCTACGTCGTCCGGGGCTCGGGTCTGGAAAGGATGTACCGGGCCGGTAACTACCGCCCCTTAGAGAAAGAGGAATATGTTGGCCTGATGGCGGACTTCCTGGAGTTGCTGCCCCCCCACCTGGTCATCCACCGCCTCACCGGAGACCCCCATCCGGAGGAACTGGTGGCCCCCACCTGGTGTTTGAACAAATCCCAAGTGCTCAAAGGCATCAAGGAGGAATTGACCCGCCGGGGCAGCCGTCAGGGGAGCGCTGGCGGGTGAGGGGGCTAAAGGGCGTGGCCCCCAAGAGACCCTTTTTACCGAGCACTCGCCTTCAATAAAATAATTTCCATCTCTGGCACATCTTCCCAAAACGGATATAATGCACTGGCATGGCCGGGACCCCGCGCCACACCCTGAGCCCCTCCCTGCCTGCTGATGCCATGCCTGTGCCTGAACCTGCTCCGACCCGCAACAATAAAACCTGGTGGCTCCTGGCTGCCCTGGCGACCACCGTTGTGGGCCTGTACCTAGCCTGGCAATTTTGGCAGCCCCTCTGGGCTTGGCTTACTCCCTATTATGAATTCTTAACGGACAAAGACCGGGTCAAGTCAGCCATCGAGGCCGCCGGGCCCCTGGCCCCGCTGCTGTTCATTGCCATCCAAAGCTTGCAGGTGATCCTGGCCCCCATTCCGGGGGAGGCCACCGGCTTCATCGGTGGGTATCTGTTCGGCATACCCCTGGGCCTGCTTTACTCCACCCTGGGCCTCACCCTGGGCTCCCTGGCCGCGTTTCTCTTGGGCCGCTGGTTGGAAAAGCGCTTCGTCACTCGGGTTGTTTCCCCGAAAACCATGCAGCGCTTCGACTTTCTCATGGAACGCCAGGGCGTGCTGGTGGCCTTTATTCTTTTTTTGATACCCGGGTTCCCCAAAGACTATTTGAGCTTTATCTTAGGGTTGAGCCCCATGGACCTCTGGGTGTTCTTGGTGATTTGCACCATCGGCCGGCTCCCCGGCACCTTGATGCTCACCCTGCAAGGGGCCCAGGTCTATAAGGGCAATTACTGGATGTCCCTTATCTTGGTGGGGATTTGTGTGGTTTTGGCGGTCTTGACGTATTATTTTCGAGAGACTTTGTATCTGTGGATTCGGCGCCTGGAGGAGTGGCATCGCCGGAAAAGCGCGTCAAAACTCGACAATGCTGAAGAACCCCGAAAGTGAGGTATGAATATGACAGCACCCCCTGAACCCAATTTTCAAGAGCTCATGAATCTGGTGCGTGGCTTTAGGCCTGGAAAGATTATTATGGTGGCCACGGACCTGGAAATATTCAACCATCTGGAGGAGTGGTGTACTGCGGAGGACATCGCCTCCCGGGTGGGGGCCGATCCCCGGGCCGTGAGCATCCTCCTCAATGCCCTGGCTTCCCTGGAAGTGGTGTTCAAAGAGGGGGAGCGTTTCCGCAACGGTGAGTTGGCCTCCAGGTTTCTGGTGCGTGGCCAAGACGATTACCGGGGGGCCATCGTCCGACATATGCATCATACCTGGTGGGGGTGGTCCGACCTTGAGGCCACGGTGAAGCGGGGCCACGCGGACATGGCCAAATGCGAGCGTTGGCTGGACCGGGTAGAAGAGCCGGAGGCGGAATGGGTGCGGGAATTTATCTGGGGCATGCACGCTATTGCCCGGGATTTAGCGCCCCATGTGGCGACCCTGGTGGACCTCACCGGGGTGAAGCACCTGCTGGACCTGGGCGGCGGCCCGGCCACCTACGCCATCACTTTTGCCCAGGCCAATCCCGCGGTCAAGGCCACGGTCTTCGACCTCCCTCAACCCATTGAAATTGCCAAAGAGAATATTCGCCGCCATGGACTGGCGGACCGCGTCGACACCAAGGCTGGGAATTTTCTCAAGGACGACATCGGCTCAGGCTACGACTTTATCTGGATTTCCCAGATCCTCCACAGCCACACCGAGGAACAGTGCCGTTTCATTATCGAAAAAGGTGCCAAGGCCCTGAACCCGGGGGGTCAGATGGTCATCCAGGACTTTTTCCTCAATGACGACCTCATCAGCCCTCCGGAAGCGGCTATGTTTTCCGTGCATATGCTGGCCGTCACCCCCGGGGGCCGCGCCTACACCCACCGGGAAACGGCCGCGCTCATGGAGTCCGCCGGCCTGACCACCCCGGTACACCAACCCACCAGTCCCCAGACCAGCATCCTCATCGGCAGGAAGAAATAGTGAGTTTTGGGGGAGGGGGCCAAGGGTCAAAACCCCTGCCCCCTCCCCTCAAATCAATCCTCAAATACCGGCTGGCGTTTTTCCAGGAAGGCCTTGACGCCTTCCTGGACATCGGGGCTGGCAAAGCAGAGTGCAAACAGTTCGATTTCCAGAGAGCAGCCGGTGGCGAGGTCAATATCGGCGCCCCGGTCAACGGCCTGTTTGGCGGCTTTCAGGGCCATACGTCCTTTTTTGGCCAGGGTCTGCGCCATTTTCCCGGCCTCCTCCAAGAGGGTTTCCTCGGGAAAGATCCGGGCCACCAGGCCTAAGGTTCTGGCCTCCTCGGCGTCCAGGAAGCGTCCGGTCATGATGATTTCCTTGGTGATACTGCGACCCACCAGCCGGGCCAGACGCTGGGTGCCGCCCACCCCCGGAATGAAGCCCAGGGTGATTTCGGGAAGGCCGAATTTGGTCCCCGCCGCGGCATAAATAAAATCACAGGCCAGGGCGATTTCGAGGCCCCCGCCCAGGGCGTAGCCGTGCACTGCGGCAATGACCGGGATTTCCAGGCTCTCCAGGCGGGACAAGAGGGCGTGGGCCCGCTGGGCAAAGCCGCGGGCCGCGAGGGGGTCCATGCCCACAAAGTTGGTAATATCGGCGCCGGCCATAAAAGACCGACCCTGGCCGGAAAGCATCAGTACCCGGACCGAAGGGTCCTGAGCCACTTCCTCCAGCGCCTGGCGTAATTCCCCGGCCATCTCCCGGTTCAAGGCGTTCAACTTGTCCGGCCGGTTGAAAGTCAGAGAGGCGACGCCTTCGGATTTGGTGAGAAGAATGTTATTGAATGACATAATACTCCCCCGAATTGGAACAAGATGCTTGCTGTGGTGCCTAACTTCGTTATTGTAACATCAATCAAAAGACGCAGTGGCGAGAAAACGAGTCCGGAGCCTACCTGTAGAGATGCAGGGCCTGGCCCGCCTGCCTTTTTCCTTGCCAGGCGTGCCGCCGTGGGATAACTTCTATCTTTTAGAAATCCATTCAAGACCTTAACGTGCAGGACTTCCTCCAGTTCATCTTTGCCGGCCTCACCAGCGGAGCCATCTATGCCCTGGTAGCCCTGGGTTTCGGGGTGGTGCATAACACCATGGGCATCGTCAATTTCACCCAGGTGGATTTCGTCTCCCTGGGGGGAATGCTCCTGTTCAGCGCCCTCTTCACCGCTGGCCTACCCATGCCCCTGGCCCTGGCCCTGGCGGTGGCGGGGGTGACTTTGGTGGGCTTAGTGGTGGAGGTTTTGGGGGTTCGGCCGGCCAGGTCCGACAGCCACCTAGTCCTTATTTTTCTCACCATCGGCCTGTCCATCATCCTCCGGGGGGTGATGAAACTCATCTGGGGGAAAACCCGCATGGCCGTGCCGCCCTTGACCGGTGAGCTGCCGGTGCACTTCCTCGGGGCCACCATCCTGCCCCAAACCCTGTGGATCATCGTGCTCACCAGCGCCGCCATCCTGCTTTTGGTGCTGTTTTTCCGGAAGACCACCCTGGGTTTGGCCATGCGGGCGGTGGCGGCCAACGAACATGCCGCCCGGGTGGTGGGCCTGAACGTGGGCTGGGTCAAGGCCGCCAGCTTCGCCTTGGCCGGGGGCCTGGGGGGCCTGGCCGGCTGCCTGGTCACCCCCATCACCACCCTGGCCTACGACGTGGGGGTGCTCCTGGGGCTCAAGGGCTTCGCCGCCGCCATCCTCGGGGGCTTCGGCTCCTTTCCCGGGGCCATCGTGGGAGGAGTTATGCTGGGCCTCCTGGAGAGCCTGGGAGCCGGATATCTGAGCAGCGCCTATAAGGATGTGATAGCCTTTCTGGTGCTGCTGCTGGTGCTCTTCGTTCGGCCTAAAGGAATTTTGGGATAACTGTAGGGAGAATGGCAGATTATTTCAAGACCAAAAAAACATCATGAATTGTGTTACGAGCCGACGAGGAGACTACAGCTAAGGAGTCTGAATTGTTATCAACAGACGCCAGAACAAATCCCGCCTACCCCCCCTTTTAGAAAAGGAGGGAAATTTTAAGGATTTCTAAGGGCTTTCTTTTTAACGTTAGGGAAGCTATAAAACGTAAGGTATCTAACTTAAAGGATATTTCAATGCAACGCCTCCTCATAGGGAATGAGGCCATAGGCCGGGGGCTGGTGGAACAGGGCGTTACCCTGGCGGCCTCCTATCCCGGGACCCCGGCCTCGGAAATTCTGGCGGCCGTGGTGGCCTGTGCCCAAGAAGAAGGGGTCAGCCTCCACACCGAGTGGTCGGTAAACGAAAAAGTGGCCTATGAGACCGCGTTGGCCAATGCCATGGCGGGGCGGCGCTCCGCGGTCTCCATGAAGCAGGTGGGCCTGAATGTGGCCTCGGACCCCTTTCTGCGCTCGGCGTACCTGGGCGTCACCGGGGGCTTGGTGGTTATCAGCGCCGACGACCCCGGGCCCCACAGCTCCCAGACCGAGCAGGACAGCCGGTTTTTCGCCATGTTCGCCAAGGTGCCGGTGCTGGACCCCTCCTCTCCCCAGGAGGCCAAGGATCTCGTGGCCCGGGCCTTCGAGCTGTCGGAAAAATATGAAATCCCGGTGATGCTCCGTCCCACCACCCGGGTGTGTCATGCCCGCCAGAACGTCACCGTGGCGAAGCCTTCGGCTTTGGGTAGAACCGCCCGTTTCGACAAGAACCCCGGCCGCTGGTGCGCCACCCCTCAGTTTCTGCGGGAATTACATAAACAACTGAACGACAAAATCGACCGCATATCCCGGGAGCCAATCTTTGCGCCCCTGCTCCATCCCGGGGACGGCTCCTCCCCCCGGACCTGCCTGGTGGCTTCCGGGGTGGCCTTCGCCCATACCTGGGACCTTCTGGAGGAGTTGGGAGTTCTCGGCCGCGTCGATTTTTACCAGGTCACCATGCCCTATCCCCTGCACCGTGATTTCGTGGAGGTGATGCCCCTGATGTACGACAAGGTCCTGGTGCTGGAGGAGACTTACCCGGTAATGGAATTGCAACTGGCCGGAGTCCCGGTCCAGGGCCGCCAGTCTCAGACCGTGCCCCGGGAAGGGGAGCTTACTCCCGAGGTCCTGCGGCCCATTCTGGAGAAGTTTTTCGGTCTAGCCACGGCCTCCCCGGCGACCCTTCCGGCGGGGGGCGGCACCCGGCCCACCCTCTGTGCCGGCTGCGGCCATCGGGCCGCGTTTTACGCCATTCGGGAGGCCTTTCCGGCAGGTATCTTTCCCAGCGACATCGGCTGCTACACCCTGGGGATGAATCTGAACGCGGTGGATACTTGCCACTGCATGGGGGCCGGGATCAGCCAGGCTGCGGGTTTTTACCGAGCCTTTGTTGATGCCGGGGGAGAATATCCCACCATTGTGGCTACCATCGGGGACTCCACCTTTTTCCATGCCGGGATCCCGGCCCTTCTGAACGCAGCTTTTCACCGGGCCCGCTTTATTCTGGTGATCCTGGACAACGCCACCACGGCCATGACCGGCCATCAGCCCACTCCGGAACTCGGCGTGACTGCTGGGGGAGAGCCGGGCCAGGCCGTGCATATTTCCGACTTAGTCCGGGCTTGCGGGGTGAGATTTTTGGAGACATGCGACCCATATGATGTCCCGGCCATGAAAAGCCTCCTCCACGAAGCGGACCGTTTTTGCCGGAGCCCCGAAGGCAGCGTGGCGGTAATCATCGCCCGGCATCCCTGCATTCTGGACCGGCAAGCCCGAAAAACCCAGGCGGTCTATGAAATGGAGGTCACCGAGCACTGCATCGGCTGCCGCCACTGCTTGGATGACTTCGAATGCCCGGCCCTGGTGTTCGACGATCTGAGCAACCGGGTGGACATCGACCAAATCCGCTGCATCGGCTGCGGCGTCTGCCTCCACGTCTGCCCGGAAGGGGCCATCGTGGGGAAGTCGAAGTGAATTGTGGGGGAGGGGGGTTCCCACGGGCTGGAAGTCCGTGCTACCAGGGGCGCGGCCCCTTACCCCCTCCCCCCAACAAAGCTTTTATTCGGTGAGGGAGGGGACCTTCTGATCTCCTCCCTCACCGGGAAACAACTATGAAACAACAAATAATTGTCAGCGGTTTGGGCGGGCAGGGGGTGGTGACCCTGTCCCGGCTTCTGGCGGAGGCGGCCCTGGCCTTGGGTTTGCCGGTCATTACTTCCGAGACCCATGGCATGGCCCAGCGGGGCGGCACAGTCATTTCCATGGTCAAGGTGGGGCCTTTTCGCGGTCCTCTGGTCCCGGCAGGGTCGGCGGACGTGGGTTTTTTCCTCCACGAAAAAAATCTGCCGGTGCACCGGCATTATATGAAGCCACAAGGGGCACTGGTGGTCAACTGCGCCACTCCGGGAGATTACCTGCATTTGGAGGCCCTGAGTCTGGCGTCCGGCTTGGGCTCGCCGCCGGTGGCCGCCAACCTCATTCTTTTGGGGTTCGCCGCCGGGAAACGGCTGCTTTTCTGCGGGGATGATCTCCTAGAAGAAATTATTCGCCAGAAATCTCCGGAACGGTTTCGGGAAAGGAACCTCCAGGCCTTCAGGGGAGGCATCAAAGCGGCGATGGAGTGACGGCCGGGGAGTAAGCGGGATTGGGTAAAGAAGTGTGGCAACAAACCAAGTCTTACGTCCTCAGGCACCTGACGGGCCTGACGGTCATCGGTCTGACCGTGCTTCTCGCCCTGACACCTGTTTACGTTACCAACCCATTTTCCTTGAGCCTGTTGAATCTCATCGGCCTGTACGTCATCGTAGTTTTAGGGCTGAACCTTTTCACCGGTTATGCCGGCCAAATTTCCCTGGGACACGCCGCGTTTTTCGGTTTGGGGGCCTATGGCTCTGCGGTCCTTACGGCCACCTACCAATTACCGCCCTGGCCCACTATGCTCCTGGTGGCGGGGGCCGTGGCCCTGGTAGCCCTGGTCATCGGCGTTCCCACCCTGAGATTGCATGGCCATTACCTGGCCATGGCCACCCTGGGCTTCAATTATGCGGTGCACATCACCTTTGTCCAGTGGGACGAAGTCACCGGGGGCCCCAGCGGCCTGTCGGGCATTCCGGCTCTCACGGTGGGAGGGCTCAGCTTCAATACCGATCTAAAATTTTACTACCTGGTGTGGGCCTTTGCCCTAATAGCTCTGACCCTGTGCCTCAACCTGGTGCGCACCGGCGTGGGCCGGGGACTGGCCGCCCTGGCCCAGGACGAGGTGGCCGCCTCTTGCCTGGGAGTGGACGTGCGCCGGGACAAAGTGCGTGTGTTTGTGCTCTCTGCGGTGTTCGCCTCGGTGGCCGGGAGCCTCTACGCCCACTATTTCGGCCACGTTAACCCGGACACCTTCAGCATTTTCAAATCCCTGGACCTGGTCATTATGGTGGTGGTGGGGGGGCTGGGCTCCATCTGGGGGACCCTGTTCGGGGTTAGCTTTATAGTGATCTTGCCCTATATTTTAGAGCCCCTGGAAAATTACTTCGATATAATCCACGGCCTGATTTTGGTGTTGATTTTGCTGTTTCTGCCCCAGGGCTTTATCACCGGCCTCTGGGATCAGGTGCGGGTCTACCTGGCCCGTAGGCGTTTAGCCCGGGAAGCGGTCAGGAGTGCCTTGTAAAGGATACCGGGGGAGGGGGTAAGGGTCGTGGATTCTTACCCCATCCCCCGCACCCCCTCCCCCAATCCCTTAAGGGTTTGGAAAAATAGTTAGGTAGGAGCCAAAGTTACGGCTCCCAACAAGCCTAAAAGCGGCATGGGGGGGTGTGGAAAAACCCATTATTTTTTTGAAGTATAATTAGACAATTTTTTACCCATGATTCCTAATAATTTCCCAGAAAACATCCTGCTGCGAATCTCAGGATTAAGCAAGCACTTCGGCGGGCTGCCGGCCCTGATGGAAGTGAGCTTCAGCGCCGCGGCGGGGCAGGTGACCGCGCTCATCGGCCCTAACGGCGCCGGCAAAACCACCCTGTTAAACTGCCTCTCCGGGGTGTTGCCGCCGGATCAGGGCGCCATTTGGTTCAACGGGAAAAATCTGGCCGGGCTCCCGGCCCATCAGGTGGCCCGCCTCGGCATCAGCCGCACCTTCCAGAACCTGCGTCTCTTTCCCAGCCTGAGCGTCCTGGATAACGTGCTGTGCGGCCTCACGCTGGAGGCCCGAAATTCCTTTGTGCTAGCGCTTCTTAGGCCCCCCGGCCTGCGCCACCAGGAACGGCGGTTGAAGCTGCAAGCTTTAGATGCCCTGGACACCTTCGGACTGGCGGACAAGGCGGATCTTCCCGCGGGAGTATTGCCGTATGGGGATAAAAAGCGGGTGGAACTGGCCCGGGCCTTTGTTTCCCAACCGGTCCTGACCCTCCTGGATGAGCCGGTGGCGGGACTGAACCCGGAGGAGACCGCGGAGATTGCCGGGCTGCTGCGACAGCTCCGTCAGCACGGCAAAACCATGCTCCTGGTGGAGCACGACATGATGCTGGTCATGGACGTGGCCGATGAGGTAGTGGTGCTGGATGGGGGAAAAATGATCGCGTCCGGGCCCCCAGAGGAGGTGCAAACCAACCCGCTGGTCCTGGAGGCCTACCTGGGCCGGATGAGCCTAACGGCCTAGACTGTGGGTTAAGGCAAAAAGGCCAGGGTTAAGGGCAATGCGCCGGATAACCCTGGCCTTTAGATATTATGTCAGTTGGTAGGTAGGGAAAAAGGTTGTTAGGCTGCGTAAGGCTCGTAGTAAGCCACTCCTTCGCCCCACCAGGTAAGCTTATATCTTTCCCCTTTCAGGGTGAGGTCCGGACGAACATACAAGATGGGCCGCTCCACTAAGCGACCATGATATGGATGAGGTAGAACGGCGGTGATCAACCTGTCAAAATTCACCGTCGATTCTGTCATATCTAAGCCAGTTTCGGTGCGCATGGCAATTCCCCTTAATTTTTACCTCGACCTTCTATAAAGACCGGAGACGATCACCCGAGGGACGACCTTCCGAAACATTCTCCATAGGCACGAGATATTTTTGGTTTGGTGCGTAGGCCAAATTCTGTGAAAAATTACGCAACCATTAATATAACATAATAATTTATTCGGGGATATCAACTCGTCCCGCAATTTTTTCCTGATTTCCGGATGGATTCCGAGGGAAAAAAGTGAGCCCCTCAGGTGGGTATTGGGCTGGTTCTTTTCTTCGCAGCCGGCCGGTTACAAAAACCTTCCCTTGGGGTCAGTCTTTGCTTCTGCCATTGCAAGAGATGAAAAATTGCGGTAATTTTCTTTATCTATGGGCAGCGCCACCGTTCCTCTGTTACGCATCAAAAATCTCCAGGTCCACTATGGCTCAGCCCAGGCTCTGTTCGGCCTTGATCTGACGGTGGACTCCGGAGAAACCGTTACCCTGGTGGGGGCCAACGGTGCCGGCAAATCAAGCCTGCTGAAGGCCATCATGGGTCTGGTGTCTCCTTCCCGGGGGGCCATTTATCTGGACGGGGAAGAGGTTACGGGGTCGAATCCCGCGGTCATGGCCGCCAAAGGAGTGGCCCTCTGCCCTGAGGGGCGGGAGATGTTCGGGGACCTTACGGTTCGGGAAAACCTGGAACTCGGGGTCCTGGCCCTGAAGGTGGACCGCTCGGAACGACAGCGCCGCCTGGAGGAGGTCCTGGGACGCTTCCCCCGGCTGCGGGAGCGGACCCACCAACCCACCGGCACCCTTTCCGGCGGGGAGCAGCAAATGGTGGCCATCGGCCGGGCGCTTATGGCCAAGCCCCGCTTGCTGTTATTGGATGAGCCCAGCCTGGGGTTGGCCCCCCTCATTGCCGACGAAATCTTTGACATCATCCACCAGCTTTCCCGGACCGGGGTGACCATCCTCCTGGTGGAGCAAAACGCCGCCCGGGCCCTCACCGCCTCCAGCTCGGCCTACCTGTTGGCCAACGGCAGAATCGTCACTTCGGGCAGCAGTGAAAAACTCCTGGTGGATGCAGACCTGCGGCGGGCCTTTTTAGGCGCCGCCTCCGACAACAACCCGGCCGCCAGCCGCCTGGGCGCCGCCGGGTTGACCAATATTCGACTGGAAAAGCCCAATATGACCAGACAGACCTTTATGCCGCCCTTTAAAACTCTGGGAGAACTCGAAGCGCATCAGCTCCAGGGCCTGAAATGGACGGTGAGCCATGCTTATGAGGGGTCCGGCTTCTACCGGGACAAGCTGGATAGAGCCGGCGTGCGTCCCGGCGACATCCACAGCTTGGCGGACTTAACCAAGCTGCCCTTTACCACCGGCGAGGACATCCAGGACAATTATCCTTTTCCCCTGCGGGCCGTGCCCTTCGAGCAGATCGTGCGCATCCACTCCTCCAGCGGCACCACGGGGAAACGTAAAATTCTGGGCTATACTCAGAAGGACGTGGACGATTGGGCCCACTTTTTCGCCCGCTGCTATGAAATGGCCGGCGTCACCCACCTGGACCGGGTGCAAATCGCGGTGGGTTACGGCCTGTGGACCGCGGGCGTGGGGTTTCAAGCCGGTGTGGAAAAATTAGGGGCCATGGCCGTGCCCGTGGGGCCGGGCAACCTGGACCTGCAGTGCGAGTTCCTGGTGGATTTGCAGTCCACCGTGTTCTGCTGCACCGCATCCATGGGGCTGCTTCTGGCGGAGGAAATCCACAAGCGGGGCCTGGCGGACAAAATCAATATCCGCAAAATTATTTACGGCTCCGAACGCTCCAGCGTTTCCATGCGGCAAAAGGTCTCCGAGCTATTCGGCGGCGCGGAGCTCTTTGATATCCCGGGGCTTACCGAACTCTACGGGCCGGGCACGGGGATCGAGTGTCCCCACCACGACTGTATTCATTATTGGGCCGACTTCTATATTTTGCAAATTGTCGATCCGGACACCTTGACACCCTTACCTGACGGGGAGTGGGGCGAAATGGTGGTCACCTCTCTGGCCAAGGAAGCCGCGCCCCTGATTCGCTACCGCACCCGGGATATCACCCGCATTATTCCGGGACCCTGCACCTGTGGCACCATCATGCCCCGCCACTCCCGCATTCGGGGGCGCACCGACGATATGTTCAAGTTCCGGGGGGTGAATATCTATCCCTCCAGCATCGACCGGCTTTTGTCGGAGGTCCCGGGCCTGGGCTCCGAATACCAGGTACACCTGACCCGGGACGACCGGGGCCGGGACCACCTGCTGCTCAAGGTGGAACGCGGCGAGGGCGTGGAGGCCGGGCGGGGGGACGAGTTGGGCCGGGAAGTCCGCTACGTCATCAAACACAAACTCCTGGTCACCCCGGAAGTGGAAATTATGGGCTACGGGGAGTTGCCCCGCTCGGAGCGCAAGAGCCAACGGGTCTTTGATACCCGCATCACCGACCAGGTGGTGGAGGGGGTGCCCGAAGGCGGCTGATTTTTATTTCCTCAAGGGAGATTTAAGGGTATTATTGAACCCCTACATAATTACTTTAACATCCCTCAGAAAAAGGGGAAAATGGTAAACTTTTCCCGTGATTTTGCTCTTAGCATCACTATCCTATTTACGGAATGTGGCCTAGTAAGATAAATAAAGGCAAGACCCTTCACGTCATTGGGGGTGACAGCCACCCGGTTGGGCAACGACCTGAAGCAATACTCGATTTCAGGAAGATTGCCAGGAGGTGAGACCTATGAAGATTATTTTAAAAACCACGCTGGTGATCATACTGCTGACCTGGCTGCTGGCTCCCGGTTGCGCCACCACGGAGCAGGATGTTAGCAGGTCGATGTACCGGGGGTATGAGTCCCGCTCCTGGTGGGGAGACGACCCCACCTGCTCCCCGGGCTGCCCGGCGGGTATGCCTGGCGGGTATTAAGGGTATGGCGTGGTCATCCTCCCCGGCATGGTTTAATATGTCCCCACTTAGTGGATAATTCACGCAGACGCGCATGCAATCTCAATTATTTCGAAGGAGAGGAGAAGTCATCATGACAAGGAAATTAGCGGCAGTTTTTTTGGCGATTATCATGGTATTGGCCGCGGCCGGGGTCTATGCCGCCAAAGACAAAAAACCCGCGAAGGACAAAGAACCCATCAAGATAGGCGCCTTCTTCGCCCTCTCGGGCCCTGCGGCCAGCATCGGCACTCCCACCAAGCTGGTGGCCGAGATGGCGGTGGACAAAATCAATAAGGAAGGGGGCATCAACGGTCGTCCCCTGGAACTGATCATCGGCGATACCGAGAGCGATCCGGCCAAGGCGGCCTCCATCGCCAAGAAGTTTATTTACCAGGACAAGGTGGCGGCCATCATCGGTCCCACCCGCACCGGCACCGGCATGAATGTTAAAAAGATCGTGGAGGAGGCGGGCATACCCACCTTCATGACCGTCGGCGGCGACCCGGTGATCATGGGTGGGAAATTCGGCTCCTTCAAGTATGTCTTCAAATCCCCCCAGCGCTCCTCCACCGCAGTGAAGCGGTTGTTTTCCTATCTTAAAGAAAAGAAGATCAAAACCATCGGGCTGATTTACGCCACGGACGGTTTTGGCAAGGACGGGGCCAAATGGATAGAAGAGCTGGCGCCAAAGTATGGCCTCGAGATCGTGGCCAAGGAGTCTTTCGGTCCCAAAGACACCGACATGACCGCGCAGTTGACCAAGATTAAAAATGCCAAACCCCAGGCCATCATCTGCTGGACCATCGGCCCGGCCGGGGCCATCGTATCTAAAAATAAGGCCCAGCTGGGCATCAAAACTCCCCTGTTCCAGTGCCACGGCCTGCCGGGCCCCAAATATATCGAGCTGGCCGGCAAGGCCGCGGAAGGAGACCGGATGCCCGCCACCAAGCTCATGGTGGTGGATGAGCTCTCCGACAAAGATCCCCAGAAAAAGGTCATTCAGGAGTTTGTGAAGCTTTATAAGGAAAGTGGTTACGACAAACAATTCCCCATCAACACCCACTCGGGCTATGCCTGGGATGCCATTATGATCACGGCCAACGCCATGAAAAAGGCCGGCACGGACCCGAACAAGCTGAGGGATGCCATCGAGCAGACTAAGGGCTATGTGGGGGTTTCGGGGGTTTACAACATTACGCCGGAGGACCACAACGGCCTGGGCGAAGATTCCATGGTCATCGTGGAAGTGAAAAACGGGAAATTCGTCATGGCGAAGTAAATTTGGGGAACGCTTTTAGGGGAGGGGGCCAAGGGTCGGTGGACCCCTGCCCCCTCCCCCCACAATCATTCTTGCCCTTCCTTACCTCGGAACAGGGCAGCCCTGAGCCTTCCCTGTTTTGGCTGCCACCCTGGACAGGAGTTGCCGGCCGGCGTCGGGCGACAGGCCCAAGCCCGGCAGTTCTTCTTCAAGTTGGCTGACTGAGCCGTAGCCGGCCACGTAGCCGTTCATCCGGGCCGCAACCGTGGAATTCACCAGGCTTGGTAGGTCCGGATAAATACGGCTCAATTCCCGCCATAATCCTGGGACTTGTCTGAGATAATATTTCTGATGGTAGTCTTCGGCCAGGGTGAACTCAGTGGCCGGCAGGATGGCCGTGTGGACTTCCCCTCCGGTTTTGGCGGCCACCCGGGCTTTGCTCTCCTCGGCCATCTGCTTTTGTTCATCATTGTGGTAGAAGACCACGTTCTGGTATTGCCGGGACCAGGACCGGAAACCTCCCCAAAATCACCCGAGTCCGAAGGTAAAGGTTTCGACGCGGGCGGGCTGCACCGCATCGAGGGGCGGCAGGTCTTTTTTAGGAGCCGGTGCGGCTTGTGGCATGGTTGCGTGTCCTTTCTTCTGCAAGGAGATCTCACTGCCGGCTTGTGCCCCGACCGCGATGAATGCGCTGATCAGCAGAATTCCCAGAAGGAAAAGAAAAATCCGGGTCTGGACGGCAAGCCGCCCGTCAGTCGCGGCTGAGCGGCAGCAGAGGTTTGATCTCAGTGTTCTCAGTAGCATGTCATTCCACCTTGCCTTTGGAGATGGGATATAGGAAACATAAGAAAAATTTTATCCTGTTTCTCCTTTGCTTTAGTTAGACCACGGTTGCTTTAATTTGTTATTGTATAAACATAATCATGGTAAGAGAAAAAGGAAGACCTTTGTGGTGGAGGATAAGGCACCCATATCAGCAGTATGTTGCAGGGCCTTGATTATTTTCGTATCATGACAACCACCAGCCGCCGGGGCCTGAGGGCTTTGGGGGTAGATGAGCAGCACCGGTCCGGGGGGAAACTTACTGTATCCAAGCAATTGCAAAACCTCAAATCCTCTAACAATGTAATTCTGAGCGAAGCGAAGAATCTCGCATTTTCAGGGGGTTGAGATCCTTCACATCGTTTTAGGATGACAAAACCAGAGGTTTAAAAAATAAGTTATCATCAAGAGGGACGCCCCACCCCTCGAATAGATAAGTTTTCCCAACCCTCCAAGCAGAGCGCCTGTAGCTCAGTTGGATAGAGCATCGGACTTCTAATCCGACGGTCGCAGGTTCGAATCCTGCCAGGCGCGCCAATAATTTCAGTAAGTTACGTTGGAATGGTTCAAAGCTTATTTTCTTGCCTGTGCATATCCTGTGCATGAAAGCAGAAGCTCATTCCATTGGAGCGCGAGATGGCCGACCAATTTGAAGAAATCGGACACTCAGGAGGGAAGATCATCTTTAGCATTAAGACTGATAGCAAAGGGGAGGGTGCGTTCGTATCAAGCAAGATTCAGATCAAGTCGCCCTGTACCAAAGGTGATGGTTGCGATATATGCTTCGCCTGATGGTGAGCCTGTTGGGCCGGTCAAGTTTGATAGGGAAGGCCTGTTTGGGAGTTCCCCGCCTTTTCCCGGCTGCTTACCTGTATTTATAGCCTTTGATAGCCAAGGGAACCTCTGACCCCGGAAGAGGCCCGGGAAGTAACCAACATGGTCCGGTGCCTTGCCGACATTGTTCTCATGGAACCGGCCTTGAATGAAAATTATTTTCGTATTAAAGGTTCAATCTATTCTTGGGGATAAATATAGAATCTATATTCATTGAGACGGCTTGAGTCAAGACCCGGTTGTTGGTGATGAAGCCGATGACATAGCGGACCTCCTGCTGCTCCAGATAGCGATAGAGCGCAGGCACGGCGAAACCGGCATCGGCCCGGAAGAGGATCAGGGCTCCAGGATAAGCCTTTTTGAGCTTCTTGATCAACCTTTTCAGCACCGCCAGGGGCCGGTGGGAGGCGTGGGTATTGCCGGGGTGCAGCACCGCAGCCAGGGGAAAGCCGCTATGACCGTCGAAGATAAAGAGCAGGTGGTACATGTGCTCTTCGTAGTAGCCATGGAAAAAGCTAAGCTGCTGCTGGCCAAAGTTGATATTAAACCAATGTCTGTTATCCGAGTAAAATGCGATTAGAATAGCATATATCTTCATATTTTTCCAAATAAATATTAAGAAGATTTCATCAGTTATTAATTTGCTATTTATATAATTCATATTTTAATATAATTATGCATCGGTATGATGCTTCACAGAAAAGATTATCATATTATCAATGGTTATTTAAATCTATTTATAACTAGTAATCGAAGCTTTTTCTATATAAAATGCTTTAAGGTGCTCCAAATATGCATTATCAGAATTATCAGTTGCATTTCTATTAATTAGCTTACACAAGGCAGAGCGATATACTTGCTCCATAATTTTCACTCTTTCTTTATATTCGAACATGTTTGGTTTTTCTATATCTCCAATAATTGTCCTTAGAAAAGAATCTAGTTGGTTAACATAATAGTTTTGACTATCAAATATAATTCTATCCATACCCAATTTGTGCTCTTCTTTAATGTCTATACTTATTGAATGACTTCCTACAGCAGCCCGGAAGAAATCTCTTATACGAATACGGGCTTTATCAAAATACATCAGATGGGTAGCTTCATAAGGAAGTTCAAATGAGCATAAGAATGTTCCCTGTGCGCCATCTTGATAATTCATCACAGCTTCAAACGTTGTATCTATTCCATTAGGTCCATCGAAATCGGACTGACCATCATAAGAAACGGGTTGCAATCCAAGACAAATTTGCATGAACTGTACCCAATAAGAGCCAAGATCAAAGAAGACTCCCCCACCCTTATCGGGAATTAGTCTGTAGCCATCATTTTCCCTTAACCGAAATGAACATTTAGTCACAATAGATCGAATCTTGCCGAATAACTCTGTTTGAATTATTTCCTTAATTTTTGTTTGCCAAGGATGATGTTGAACCATAATCCCTTCAACAATTGCAATTTTATTTTTATTGGCTGCATTGGAAATAACATCAAGAGTGCTGGCAAAAAGGCAGATTGGCTTTTCTACAAGAACATGCTTTTTTGTATTTGCGGCTTTAATTATCCATTCAGCATGCAAAGCTGGGGGAAGTGCAATATAGACAGCATCTATATCTTTACATTCTAACAATGCATCATAGTCTGAAAACACATGTGGGATGTCATGATTTTTAGCAAATGCTTCAGCCTTTTTTTAATCTCTAGCAGCCACGCCCCAAATAGCAACATTTCTCAAGGATCGTGCAGGTTCCAGAATAGATCGAATAGCTACTTTTGCGGCTCCTAAGATACCGAAACGGATTTTATTAAACAACATTTGTTTTTTATTAAATTCTATAATAACGCTGAACTTTGATGAATTCCATTTATTACATAGTCATCATTCCATATTGTAATAAAATCTTAATTGGCTACCAAGTCTAGTAATCTCACATTATTTTTCTTATTGACCACTTAAGTATAGCAATACACACTTTGAACAAACTGGCATTAATCCTTTACTAATAACTCTTCTGAAATCCCGAAACATTTTGTTATTCCAGAGATCAACCACTCCGTTACTATACAGATCTCCGATACTAAACTCGGGAAAGAGCTTACATGAAGATATCTGTCCATCCGCCAAGATATCCATACGATTAGATATCGCAAAACATTGAGATCTATTTTGTGCAGTCAGCTCTGTTCCAGATATAAAATCATCTATTTCGTTAGTTTCGATCGCCGGTTGAAGTCTTATTCTAATATTCCATTCTCGAGAGAGAAGTCTATTAATCTCCGACTTCAAAATATCTAAGTACTCGGACTCTAAATGATACGAATATGAATACCAACTTGGCTTTCTCACCTCGCTATCAAGCTTTAGCCAAGGAAAATTACTTTGTACAAATTTGTCCATTGATTTACATATTCTTTCTGGAATATACCATGGAAAGCAGAGGTATACAGTATCTATCTCCATCATCTCAAAGTAACTTACAAAATCATAAAGGTGACCAACTACATGCTTGTTTATTACACAATTTACTGAGACTCGACCTTTATAAATACCCTTCTTATGCAATGCTAAAAGAAGATTAATATTCTTGACAATTCGATTAAATGTCCCCCTACCCCGGATGGCATCATGATGACGGCCTAGCCCGTCTATGCTAACAAGAATTGCTAAATTGGGTGAAATCCGACAAATACTATCCAACCTCTCTTCAATAAGAAAGATTAGCCTTATTTTTGCGGGTTTCATTAAGAGCCTTTTCAATAATCTCCAGATCTAAATCCATTTTGCTAATCGATTTTGTTTCTTCTTTAAAAAAACCTTTCTCATTCCATTGAAAGCAGTGCTTACATCTAAGATTACATCGATAAGTAAGCTGAATCCCTAATTCCTGTGGTATTTCAGCTGCATATGCCGAGTTTTGTTTTCTCATGCGGGCCGCTTTTGACTTCATCCCCGCTGACCTTACAATTCTTTGACAAGCATCTTCCCCTAATTTGACAGAAGTTTTAGGCTGCATAGAATTGCTCCATATAATTCTGGCTATTTTCATTCGCTTTAATAATATTCAAGGATAATGGTTCCAATATGTCGTACGAAAACCCTATTGACTTCCATTCGTCATAAGTAATGCCAAAACCTAAGAATGACCAGAGAAGTTGATTATGTCTTTCATGCTCTGCTAATGGCTCAAGAAAAATCACTGGAGTCCCCGAAGATAATGAATCTAAGATTGTTCCTCCACCAGGCTTGCTTATTACAGCTTTGCCATTTGCAACGAGCGTGTAACTGCCATGAAACCTATTATTAACTTTACATATTTTAATATCTCCAGAAATATCAAAGAAGGGAGGAAAGATGTGACATCCTTCTTTTCCTTTTTCCCAGGAACGCCAAGATGGGTCTATCATAAAATATCTATTTGGATATTTTTTATAAACAATATCACTATCTTCGTAAGCAATTATATCTAGATTTATGTGCGCGTCTTCCAATTCCTGAATAACTTCCTTATAGTTGCCCATCCCCCAACCACCACCATGAATAACACAACGATCATCCCTCAAATGGTATGGAATCGGTGGCTCCTGTGAAACGTCTATTTTAAAATTAATATTTCTCTTCTCGTAGCTCATCAGCCATGTGTGCCTCAACCATGAATGATCGCAATTGCAACTTTTAAAGGAAGGGGAGAAGGAGGTATCTATATGGCACACCTCAATATCCATTGGATGGTGGAGCATGAATTTTTGAAGGTATTCTTCTAAAATCGGAATCCAAAATCCTGAAAATATCAGGAAACGAGTCCTTCCCTCAACAGACCATTTATGCAAAAGCGCATCAACCTTAACTTTATCAAGGTTTGAGGTCGTGGTTTTTGCCATCCTGTGACCCACCTGGGCAAGCTTAAAATTTCGGTGGAACGCAAACTTCGAGTTAAGTATTTTTGATTGCATTTCATCTTGATAGATACTTTCTAAGACAATAAAATCGGATTTGACCCCCCGAAATCGAAGCTGATTGTGCATGATCAGCGGGGGAACATATACCCCTAAAGCTACACCGGAAGAAAGTATCGTGATAATCGAATTAGGCATTAAGCTTGAAACATCCTTAATTAAAACGAATTATGTTAAGTTTATTAAGAATATAATCTACCTTTCGATAAACTTGATAGATTTCCTTATCATTTCCACCTACTAGTGTTAAGTACAATCTGCCCATTACATGGTTCTGATTGTTTGTTTCATTATCTACAAGCTTGCTGTTGACATGGAATGAATTTCCAGTAAGAGGTATAATTCCTAAAGCACTATTATTTGAAAAAAGAATATTCTCTCTTCTCATTTCATTTAAGAGTTGCTCGAATTCAATAGTTTTCGGTACTCTTAAATCTAACGAAATCATTTCAACCGTTTTTGAATATAAGGAAAAAAATTGATTAATTTGATAATTAATTAACCCCATTGATTTCCTAGCATTAATTTCTAAAATTGGAACAATTCCGCCATCTTGGAGAATCATCGAGTCGATGCACACAAATCCATGATATCCGTCTTCAAAAAGTCTCCTCCCAATTTTTCTGATACAATCGAAATAATCCGAGGATTCGAGGAATCTTATCAGTTCATCCTTTGCGGTCTTTATACCTGAAAAACTGAATCCTTTGTTACTCATGATCTGAACTGATAAAAAATTGACAGCGCCATTGCACTTAACCTCCAGATGGCATGAAAAATCAACCTCCTTTTTCAACAATGGTTGAATAAGAAATTGTGTCCGTTTGCCTGTTTTTTCTTGCTTCTTACATTGTCTCACCATCAACTCTAAACGGTTAGCGGACTCTATCAATATATTTCCTATGCCAGATACACCAAATAAATCTTTTAATAAAAATGGGCCATTATTAAGAAGAGAACTTCCGGTTGATCTAAGCTCATCGGAAGATTCCACTATACTACCAAGTGTATAACCAAATAGATTTTCCGTTATGGTGTAAGAATATAATTTAGAGTTAACTTTCTTCACAATTTCAATATCTGTAAAACTCTTTTTAAGACCATAAAAGTCACAAAAGTTATGGGTTTCAGGAAC
Source organism: Syntrophobacterales bacterium (assembly GCA_037388025.1). GTDB lineage: Bacteria > Desulfobacterota > Desulfobaccia > Desulfobaccales > 0-14-0-80-60-11 > JBGSLA01. The sequence goes on along the minus strand of JARRKO010000032.1, from coordinate 7,429 downwards.
TACTGAATATGGGCTAAAATTTAAGTTAGGAGAGATTATCTTCTGGAAATATCTATCATGATTAGAATTTACAAGGAGTTTGCATATCTGGGTTGGGACCCGAAAATTATTGACATCCTTTAAGCTGCAGACAGGCATTTCATTATTATTAAACTTAATACCAAGTTCTGAGAGGTAGTTTTTATGAGAATCATCCATCGGTATTCTTGTAATAACTAGATCATTATTGTCGCGAGAAAAAACAAATAACAGCTCATCCATAACACTTATTATGGCATTTGCTTCTTCATTATTATAAAATGGTATCTTACAAATAGTATTATCCCTTAGAAAATATTCAGAATTAAAAGTTCCCATAAATAAAGTAGCTGTCCTGTCCACTTAATATACCTCTTAATTAATATAGTCCAATTAAAATATTTAAAAGAGAGATTTGTGTTCCTTAATAGAAGCCTAAATCATTTACCAATCATCTGTAGAACATTCAGTTGATATAAAATCACAAAAATTAATTATAGATGATAGGTACCGAGCCTCTAATTTTTCGAAATTTATTTCAACCTGCAATGTCTCTTCAACTAATAATAAAAAGTTCAGTAACTGCAAAGAATCCAAACCCACATCATTTATTATATTTGCGTGGTCAGAGATTTTATCCGGCAATTCAGCATCTTCTTTAACGATACCCAACATATTTTTAATTTTATCCTTCATAAAAATTCTCCATTAAACACAATTATAATCTATTAAATCAGCATATTACCGTTGGCTATTTTGTAAAGAATATCGAGATAATCGTCAAAGATTTTATTGATAGTTTCTTTGTTAAATAAAGAATCTGGGTATTCAAAACTAATGTCAGCGTTATTAAAATACCTATGAACAACTATGTTCAGGTCAAATGGTGACATCGCTGATACAGTTTTACCGATTATAACCCGTTCTAGTTGATGGAAATTAACTTCCAACGGTTCGGAAGAAATCATATTAAACATCACTTGTAATGTAGGAACTTCTTTTATCTTGAGAAAGTGATTCTCAGAGAAAAAAGTCTCAAAAGGATGATTTTGATATTTATAGGCATCATATACCGCTTTATTTGTCGAGGTTACCAATTCATCAAATGGCATCCCGCGAGAAAATATTTGTCTTATCGGCAATGTATTTATAAACATTCCAGTAATTTTATTAGATTCAGGAAATTTATTTCGTCCAGAAAATATTGTGCCAATGACTATATCATTATTTCCAGAAATGTTATGTAATAACCAAAAGCAAGCTGATAACATCATTGAAAATAATGGCACTTTATATCGATAGCTAATAATGTCTAAACGTTTAACCAAGTCTTGATCTAACACCATTGCTGTGAAAGAATTTTGTAGATTAATTTTATTAAATTTATCACGATCTAATGGGATATAGCGGGTTGGCTTGTGGTCAAAAAGATGATTTATCCAAAATGCTCGCGATTCACTAAACATCCTCTGCTTCATTAAACCACGTTGCCACAGAGCAAAGTCTACATATTGACGGTTTAACGGCAAGCCATTATCAGACTTGCCTAAAATAATATTATTATATATTTTGCATAGTTCATCCCAGAAAATTCTAATTGAGAAGTCATCGCTGATAGCATGATGGGCAACAAATGTGATTACTGTATAATCACCAACGGTCATTAATTTGACCTTACAGAGGGGGCCATCAAGAGAGCAGAATGGTGATTTTACAGATTCAAGCACTATATTATTTATGGATGCAAAATCTATTAACTCCTTTTTGTGATCTAAGTCAAAGTATTGGTTTACATAAAATTCATCAATAGAAGTAATCTTTTGATATGGTTGTCCATCTATTATCGATAATTTGGTCCTAAGGGAAGAGTGTCGTTCAAAAACTCTATAAAGTGCTTCGTGAAAAGCAGTAACGTTTAAAGAACCTTGCAGTATAATGGTATCATGTATCACCCACATCGTATTGTGAGGATGTTTATTGCAAAGTAACCAGGCAAGATACTGTTGAAACGATAATGGAAAACAATTATCATTTGTAAGAGCCTCAGAATAGTTGTATCCAGAAGTATATTCATCATTGCATTTATTTAAGGCGAGGTACAATCTGGCGAGGTATGATCTGAAATTGTCAGGCAAGAATGAAGCAAAATTTATCTTCATTGGTAAACAGTCCGATAGATATCTTACCTATGACCCATAAATCTGGACTTAGAAGTTGGATGAAAGTATAGTCCATTGGGAAATAACACTCAATAAAACGCAACAAGCAAAGAAATAATTATAAAAAATCTCTTCTTTAATCCCCCACTTCAATCTTATGTTAATAATTGCAATTCCGATACCTATTATTATTTTATCAGTTAACTTTGAACAATTGTCAATTCTTTTTCATATATTATCATATTCGCTTAAAGGGACATTCAACCTTAAATTATATTATCTCTATAAATATCCCTTATAAGTATTAAGCACTTAATAACTGAGATTATGAATAGACTTGGCCGCTACGTTCAAAAAATGGGTTTTAAGAATTCTGTTCCTGGGAAAATAATCTTGATTTTCCCTGTTGAAGCCGATTCCTATTGAACACGGTTTTCACATGAAAATTAAGTATGGCAGAACAGGCTGTCAAGAGAAGGGGTTTTGTAAAAATTACTTTATTTAAGAAATTAACCTGTGCGGAGGGTAGGGCCACGCTGGGAAGCGACCCGAGCGCCGACAAAGGCGGCCATACGGAGGGGCAAGGCTTCCAGTTCTCCCTTGACCTTTTATTTGAAGACCGGAGTCACTGATGATATATTCCTTGACATGCCCACCTTCGTCGGACATTCCCTGGTTGCCCTTAGTGTTTGCGCCCCGCTGCATAGAACACCCTTGGGCAAGGTCATGTCTTTCCCTGACTGGCTGGCGCTCTTGGTAATAGCGAGCCTCTTGCCTGACCTTGACGTCCTCATGTTGCGCTGGTTTCCGTATTCCCATCCGCTCAGCCACCGCGGCCTCGCCCATTCCTTGCCTTTTGCCCTGGTCGCCGCGTTTTGCATCACCATGTCTTGCAATCTTGCCGGGATCCTGCCTGGCACGCTCTTCACCTTTATACTGGTATGGCTGTTGGTCGCTTCGGTCATGGGGAGTCACGGCCTCCTGGATGCCTTGACAGATGGTGGATTGGGGATTGGGCTCTTTATTCCTTTGACCTTGCGGCGGTATTTCTTCCCCATAACTCCCATTCCGGTGGCCTTGCTCGAACCCGCCACCATGTTTAGCCCTTACATGTGGCACGTTTATGCGGTTGAAGTGGCCCTTTTCACCCCCTTTTGCCTGGCAGCCTGGCTGTCCGGGGCTGATCTTTCAGGCATGCCTATCTTTTCGGCTTTTCGGTGGTTGGCCGCGACAGCGCTTGTTATCGGTGGGGTTGCCATCTGGATCGCCAGATGTCGATCTGTACGAGAATAGTCCAAGGGAGAGGCTTGGTTCAGCTAACTTCTCGGCCTCAGCCAGCAGGGCATTTTTTACATTTCTGACAGCGATTTCCTTTCCAAAAGGATTTTCCCCTGCGTATCCGCGCTCTTGTCGCTCCAGTCGGCAAAAGCGAAGCCCGCGGCACCGGCTAACCCTGCCGGTGGGGGGACGGGCGTGGCTCGGTGTGGGATATAGCGGGGTGGCCAGCTGAGAGGTTGCTTGTCCTTTACCGGTTTCGCTGCCGACCCCCAAAGCGAAAGACCCTGAATTCCAACGTCTGAGAATATGGCGCTTTCATCAAAAGGTCCTCTCCGGGTTTTCCTCGTGGCGGCAGTGGCCTCCGTCGGCGGTCTCCTGTTTGGCTACAATACTGCGGTGATCTCGGAGGCCCTGCCCCTGCTTATGAAGACCTGGGGGCTGAATGCCGTGAACGTAGGGGTGGTGGTAAGCGCAGTCCTGGTGGGCGCCATCCTGGGAGCCGCGGTCACCGGGAGGATGGCCGACTTTCTCGGCCGGCGTGACGTCATCATGGTAAACGCCGGCTTTTTTGCGCTAGGGGCCTTTTTGAGCGGGATGGCCCCTTCTATGGGGTGGCTCATCGGTGGCCGGTTGATAACCGGCATGGCCATCGGCTCGGTTTCCCTGACCGTGCCGCTTTATCTGGCGGAGATCTCCCCTCCGGGCAACCGCGGCGCCCTGGTTTCCTTCAACCAACTGGCGATTACCATTGGCATCCTTATAGCCTATCTGGCAAGCCAACCCCTGATCGAGGTCGAAAACGGCTGGCGCCACATGTTCATGTTAGGGGCAACGCTGGCCTTGTTTTTCGGTATCGTCACCCTCTTTCTGCCCCAATCGCCATATTGGATGGTGCTTCATGATGATGAGGAAGAGGCCCGGGCCGCTCTGTCCTCTTTAGGAATTACTCATCACGAAGAGGTGATTGCCCATATCAAAGAAGAACTGACCGCGGAGGCCCCGGGAGACAGTTGGGTTGAGCTGTTTCGCCCGAATGTCAGGCCAGCCCTGTTTGTAGGCATCGGGCTTTTCTTCTTCCAGCAATTCGTCGGCATCAACTCCATCCTCTATTATGCACCCCGCATATTTGAACTGTCCGGCATCCCCAGTGGTCTGGCTTTCTGGGAATCGGACATCATGGCGGTAGTGAACGTTCTCATGACCCTGGTGGCTATTTTCCTGGTGGACCGTGTGGGGAGAAGGCCGCTTCTTAATATCGGCATTATTGGTATGGCGGTCAGCTTGGCGGCTCTGGGGTATACCTTTTTTCAAGCCCAATCTCTTTGGGCCCTCCATGGCTTGGGGATCGCGAGTCTGCTCATCTACATCGGCTGTTTCGCCCTCAGCCTGGGGACCATGGGCTGGTTGATAATTGCTGAAATTTACCCGCTCAGGATTCGGGGATTGGCCATGAGCATCCCCACAGTATCCCACTGGCTCTTCAATGGTATCGTGTCTTTCTGGTTCCCGGGTTTCATAGAGCGGTTCGGCATAGCTTGGCTGCTGTGGCTTTATGCCTTAATTGCCGTTGCAGCCTGGTTTTTTTGCCGGCGTTTCGTTCCAGAAACCAAGGGTCTTTCTTTCAAAGCGATCCAAGATTTCTGGGTCAAATGGGCCGAGCGGACCAAAGAAAGCAACATCCTCTATTACATTACGGCTACCGTGGCGGCCACGGGCGGCATGCTTTTCGGACTCAATACCGGGGTCATCGCCGGTGTTCTTCTCTTGATCAAGGAACAGTGGGCCCTAGGCCCGGTGGCCCAAGGATTGGCGGTCAGCTCGCTCACGGGCGGAGCTCTTTTGGGGTCCGCCATCAGCGGCTGGGCGGCCGATCTTTTCGGACGGCGTTATCTCATCATGGGCCTCGCCGTCATTTTTGTCGTGGGGGCCTTTGCGAACGGCCTGGCTCCTTCATTGGGGTGGCTTCTGGCGGCGCGCTTCCTGACCGGCATCGCCGTGGGTACCGTCTCCCTGGTTGTACCCCTCTATATAGCCGAAATCGCCCCGGCTAAAATCAGAGGGGCCCTGGTTACCATGAACCAGCTGGCACTGGTGGGGGGGATCTTAATATCCTACCTCATCAATGCCATTTTCGCCAATGTTGCCGAGGGCTGGCGTTCCATGTTCATTGCTTGTGCCATCCCCGGTGTGGTAATGGCCCTGGGTATGCTCTTCCTGCCCGAATCTCCCCGATGGATGATTAATCGAGGAAAAATCAGCGGCGCCCGGCGCATGCTGCGCTGGCTAGGAGTGTCTGATCCCGCCGGAGAGATCGACCAGATCAGGGAGAGCCTGGCCAAGAAATCTGAGAACAAACTTTCGGCCCTCCTACAGCCCTGGATGCGCCCTCCTCTGATCATCGGGTTTATTCTCGTGTTTATTGAGCAATTCACCGGCATCAACGCGGTCATCTATTACGCGCCGACTATCTTCCAGGCCGCAGGGTTCACCTCCACCCTGGGGGCCATCTTCCCCACGGTGGGTGTCGGGTTCTTCAATCTGATTATTACCGTCTTGGCCATGCGAGTAGTGGATAAAGTGGGGCGGCGGACCCTCTTCTCCCTGGGGCTGGTGGGGCTGGTTGTCAGCTTGGCAGTTCTGGGAAGTGCAATTCATTTGATCGAGAGCTTCTGGCCGGCTAAATGGATCGTGGTTGGTGCGGTCCTGGTTTACGTATCTTGCTTTGCCATGGGTTTGGGTGCGGTAAACGGATTGATCATATCCGAAATCTATCCCCAGAGCTTGCGGGGACTAGCCATGAGCGTAGTTATTACCGCCAATTATCTTTTCGACATTGTGATCGGCTTAACCTTTCCGACCATTGTCAGCTATATCGGCATGAGCTTCACTTTGTGGATATACGCCCTGGTGGGAGTCGGTGGCCTCCTTTTCTGCCGGTTTTACCTTCCGGAAACCGGGAAACATTCCCTGGAAGAGATAGAAACCCACTGGCGGGAAGGCCGGCATCCCAGGACCCTTCGGTAACCAGTCGGGGCTGCCCTTTCCAGGGTGAATTCTGCGACGTAACGTATATGTTCGGTCGCAAGGTGCGCACCAAAACCCGCGGCTGGAATCCAATTTTTCCAGGAAGGTCTTCCTCCTTCTAACCTTCTCTTGGTCGGAGTGTTTGGAGGTCGAGTTCCTCTTGATTTTCGCGCCAAAGCATACTATGGTCGCCATTAAAATTAGTTCAGTGACTGGACTAGGTTGAAGGTAATCTCTTGGGGGAAAGAGAAGGTGCCTGATCCTCTTCGTTTATCGGCCTGGCGCAGGTTTTCGGCAAGACGTCCCATCCTAACTCTAACTGCCTCCCTCCTCCTTCTCTGCCTGCTCCCGGTGGGGTGCACCATCGGCCCCCGGCAACTCAAAGGGAACCGCCTCAGTTACAACGTCAGCATTCAGAAGAGTAACAATGAGGAGCTGCTGTTGAACCTTGTCCGGCTCCGTTATATGGAAATCCCCAGTTTTATGCAGGTGAGTTCGGTCACTTCCTCCTTTGAGTATTCCCTGGCCCTCCAGGCCGAGGGGGGGTGGGCGAGGGGCGACGAATATACCCAGTTCCCCAGAAGATTTCTCAATCCCCTGCTGAGAGGAGGTTATGTTGAAAGCCCCACCATCAGTTTTACCCCCCTCGCGGGGGAAAAGTTCGTTTCCCAGCTCCTGACCGACGTCACTCCCCAGCGTTTCTGGTTCCTACACCGATCGGGATGGAAAATTGACCTGCTGCTGGACCTCCTGGTGAGAAGGCTCGGACCGCTTCAGAATCCTAACGCCTTTGAGTACGGGAAACCCGAGTACTTGAAAAAGGAAAGAAAGTTTCAGCAATTTGCCGGCCTGCTCCGTGAGTTTCTAAGGCGCGACGACTTTTCCCTGGTTTACTCCGACCCGGCTGAGAAGCTTCCCTATGAACTGGCCATGGAATTGAGATTCAGGAA
>JARRKO010000031.1:0-25987 GCA_037388025.1 Syntrophobacterales bacterium | reverse complement strand
TGAGGTTGCCACTCGTCTGGGTGAAGTTGCCGGTGGTTCCCGCGTCTCTCCCCAGGATAAAGTTGCCGTCTACGGTATGGTTGCCGCTGGTGTGGATGAGGCTGCCATCGCCGGCGGCGTGGGCCAATTAAACATCAATGGCGGGGTCACGGTGACTGGCGACGTGGTAAACAATGACACCATCAAGACCACCGACGCCGACGTCATCTGGAACGGCGACTTTGTGAATAACAACGCCTATATCAGCGATCCTTCTTTTCAGGATTTTCAGAACGACCTGACAGTGAACGACCCCGGCTACATCCAGGCGACCCACAACAAAGACCTGTTCAGCATCAGGGGTGATTTCATCAACACAACCACCAACAATACTGACTGGAACACGGTCAAGGCCAGGCTGAGATTCATCAAGGGCGGTGTAGGAAATGACAAGATACATGACTTCTATATCGTCGGGGCGGACGGTGGCACGACTAACCCCAACGCCTTTGGATGGCATGTCGTATATATCACTAACCAAAAAGAGATACACCTTTATGACGGCGACGGCGGCGGAGGCGGCGCGCTGTACGTGGATATAATAAGAGGGGTAGAATCTCCTGGTTATACTGGCGGTGAGACCTTGGAAAATATCTTCAACGCCAGCACAACACCGATTAATATCTATTATGATAGTACCTTTGGGCTAAATGGCTATCTTAATAACCATGATTACGTAATACCGGCGGACCCGATGGTGCTTGGGGCCGTCAACGGTATGCTTATTGCCCACACTCCTCTGCCACCCTCCGTGCTTCTCCTGGGCTCCGGTCTCCTGGGCCTGGGACTTTTGGGCTGGCGGAGAAAACGTAGCTAATTAACTCTTACACCACGAAGAAACCAAAGGCAGGGCCAACCATGGCCCTGCCTTTTTTTCTTGGAAACGGCAAAGATGTGGAAGCGTGCCTTAGCTGGTATCTTGCTGGACCGCCCGGCCCACACTCCCTTTGCCGCGCTGAAGATTTTGCAGGAGAAGGAGGGCCTCCGGGGACCGGCTTGCGAACCCAAAACTCTGAAGCAGTTTATCCAGTTTCTGGCTCTATCGTAGAGCAGTGGCCCAAGTCCTTGCAATACTGTACCAGGATGTCCGTCTCGGTGATAAGTCCCAGAAGTTTATTATCCCGCACCACCGGCAGGCACCCGATCTTGCGTTCCACCATGAGGGCCACCGCGTCCCTGAGCTCCATATCCGGGGACACGGTGACCACTTCCTGCTTCATGACGTCCTTGATGTGTAAGGTCTTCATAACCTCCCGGGTGTCCTTGTTGCCGTACCCCAGGGCATGAGCCAGGGAACTGCGGAAAAGGTCCCGCTCCGAGACGATCCCCACCACGTTCTCCCCGGATACCACCGGCAGGTGCCGTATACGCCCTAAGCGCATAATGTCGTTGGCCAGACTGAGCTCGTCATCCACATCCAGGGTGGCCACTTCCTTTACCATGATATCCTTGACTTTCATAGGTTCCCCGGCTCTCTCAGGCGGAATAGTCTTGAGGTGAGATTATTGCGAGGCCAGCCACTGGCGAGCCCGCCGGCCCAGTTCATCGAGAAGTTTCAATCCCCGGGTGGCTTCCTCCGGGCTGAGGTAGCCCAGCCCGCAAGCCGGAGTTAACAGGGAGTGCTGAAGCACTTCCCGTACCCCCAAGCCCAGCCCGGACAGGCGTTCTACCTGGGAGGTGAAACGCAACCAGAGACTCTCCTCGGTTTCCTGAGCCAACTCCTCTCCCGTGGGCACCAGCCCCCAGGCCACCATGCCTCCCCTCTGGAAAAACGCGGTCAAGGCCTGATCGTACAAGAGAAAATTATCAAAAAAGCCATACGAGTCAAAGCTCAAGATGTCCAACGGCGTCTCGAGAAGCAGGGCCCAGTCAGTGTTGCCGCAGCAATGGATGCCCACGGTTACCGGGCCCGGTTCCTTGGCAGCTTCTATAGTCTCCGTGAGCAAGGTGCTGACTTCCTCCCGGGAGATGGGCAGAAAGGCCGAGCCAAAACCCGTGAGAATAGGTTCGTCGAAGAACACCACCGCTTCTCGTCCCGCCCGCCGGAACTGCTCGGCTTGCCAGGCGGCCTTGCGGGCCAGCCCTTGGGAGACTGCCTGGGTCAGTTCCTTATCGTACAGGATGGGTTTGCCCTCTTGATCCTTCACCATGCCGGCGAAAGTCACCGGTCCCACCACCTGGCCTTTCAGGGCCAAGGGTCCATTGGTGCGGGCCTGGGTCTGTTCCATCAGGGCTTGAAAACCCTGGGCTTCCTCAGAGGACAGGGCAAAGGCTTCCAGTTCTCCACCCCAGACCATCTCATAAAACTGGGCTAGGGCGATCTCTCGAGAAGCCTCCGGGTCCAGGATCACCTGGCGGGCCTCCAGGTCCACCTTTAATCCCGGCAGCCCCCCGGCTCCCTGAGCCACCATCTCTTCCCGAAAGCCCAGACGGACGAGCTGGGGCCAGAAGGGCATCTCCGGGAGATGCTCCAGTATCAGGGCCACGGTCCCCTGAGGGTCCTGGTAGGGGACGGAGCCGATGCCGGTGGCTGCCAGCGGCGCTAAATTCAACATGGTGCCAATGTACTTTCTTTCCCCTCGACTGTCAACAGCAGGCGCGCCTCCCCCAGCGGCTCTTGAGGTTTTAGGGTCACTTTGATGCGTCTCGCTGCCGCTTAAACGGTAAAAATTCTCGCCGTCCCGTGGGTTTGCTCACTTTTTAGTTGCATCACCTTAGTATTTCAGACAAAATAGCTCAAGCGATTGGGGGGAGATCGTAAGTGACGTCGTCTGCCAAGCCAAGGGGGAAGGGCAAGGCCAGGTTGAGCACCAAATTGGTGACTTTCATCACCTTGGCTCTTGGCTTGGTCCTGGTAATGGTAAAACGAGATCATCATTCAATTACCCCGCAGTGAAAAGGACCAACCTGTCAAGGCGGCTCTCATTCCCTCCCGGCCTCCAGCCGGGACCAAGGGGAAAACCGACAAGAGGCGGCCTTAGCAGCGCCCCCGGCACACCCAGCGGACTCCCAAGACTGCGCGCTAAGCGGCCCCATCTTCGCACCCCGATTTCGTGCCTTATTCCGGAAACTGCCTGTTTCCATCCAGCCAACCCCAAGCAGGGCAAGCAGGTAAGTTATTGACCAGACACATTTAGCCAGAAGGAGGGTTGATGTACTCTACAGGTGATTTTAAAAAAGGCTTGAAGATAGAAATGGACGGCACCCCTTTTATTATCGTGGATTTCCTCCACGTCAAACCGGGGAAAGGGGGCGCCTTCGTGCGCACCAAACTCAAAAACCTGGTGACCGGGAAGGTGTTGGACCAGACCTTTCGTTCCGGGGAAAAGGTGAAACGGCCGGACCTGGTGGAGCGGGATATGCAGTTCCTCTACCGGGAGGGCGACAACTACTATATGATGGACAATCAGACCTACGAACAGCTGGCCCTCACCGCCGAGCAACTGGGTGACTCGGTTCTTTTTCTCATCGAGAACCTGGATGTCAAGGTTCTTTTTTTCAACCAGCAGCCGGTGGCCGTGGACCTACCCACCTTTGTGGAGCTGGCGGTGGCGCAAACCGAACCGGGGCTCAAGGGGGATACCGCCAGCGGCGGCAGCAAGCCCGCCACCCTGGAGAGCGGCGCCGTTATCCAGGTGCCGCTGTTCATCAACGAGGGTGAGCGGGTGAAAGTCGACACCCGCACCGGCTCTTACATCGAGCGGGCCAAGTAACGGGTTCAGACCAGCTTGACCAGAACTACGTAGCGCCTGACCCCGAAACGCCGGGCCTTGCTATTGGAACGCATGAACACGTCGGCTTTCAGGCGCCAGCGGGAAGCCATGCGGTCCTGAAATTCGAAAACTCCTAAGCCGTGCAACAGGACCCGGTCGCCAAAGTCCAAATTCAAGTTGCGCTCCACATCCCGGCTCACCGCCACCATGCCTTCTTTGACCTGTTTGCCCGAGGCGGTTATGCCGTGGGGATCCGAACCGCCGTTGTAAGAATAAGCGGTCACCGAGACGATGGACATCTTAAGGCCCAAGGTGGGTTGCGGCACAAAGAGCAACCCCACCCCTAAAAGACAAATGATCGTCAAAGTCCTCATGATTCCCTCTAAATTATCTTTATCTTGATTTTTTCCTAGGAAAACGGCAGTGAGGGGGCGGCAAGAAACGGCCAATGGGAAGGAGGAGGCAAAGCCTCCGCTAGGTACTACTGTTTTTCTTCTTTCCGTTGGCGGTCTTGACCCGACCTTCTTGGGCAAGCCATCTTACCCCGGGGTTGGGCCACCTGGAAAGCCGTGTCAAGAAAATTTTTCACATTTTTTATATGTTATTGTATTTTTTATATAAATTAAACAACTTCTCTTGTGCTTTTTATTACGATGGTTTTTGTCCAGTTTTTTAGAAATTATTTACCTTAAAAATGGGATTGTTTCCCAAAAAAAGAACAAAATTATCGGCTAAGTGGGGAAAATTCTCATTTTGAGAAAAATAACGGGTAAATATGCCTAATAAATTTATAAATATAATAATATTAAATAATTATATTACTAAACTAAATTCTCATAAAAAATGACATCCCATTTTATACGATAAATAATGCTATTTTATAAAGTCTCTTCCCTATGCGTACATTTTGCCACCCCCGAAATGTCCTCCCCAGACAATAAAAGGACCGGGAAGCAAATCTCCCCGGCCCTTCCTTTTTTCCCACCAGGGTTCCCCGGCGGCAGTCTTCAATAACTCAAAGGCTCCATAGGTTGGCGATGATATCCTGAGAACCTGCGACCCGCAGGTCCCTTAGACCCTTCAGGAGCCCCTATAGCCCACGGTGCCTTTGCCTTCTTCCACCAGCACCGGCACCTTGCGCACCCCCTGGGAGAATTTTAGCATCTCTTCCAAATGGCCGGGGTCATCCACCACGTCCCGATAGTCCACCTTGTAACCTTCTTGCCCCTTGGCCTCCCGGGCCTTTTGGGTGTAAGGTCAACTGCTCTTGCCGAATATGATGATCTCCTTGCCCATGGTATCCTCCTTGTTAGCCGCTGATATAATAGACCCTCACATATAGAAAATCCACCAGGTTCAAGATGACCAGGGGATTCTCGGAGAGGGTGTATTGCACTCCCTCGAACCGGGGGCTGACTTTTTTGCGGATATAGGTCATGGCCTCCTCGGCCAACTTGGGGTTCTGGGGCACCGCCTGCTGCAAAAACTTGGTAATGAAGTCGGCATGGCTTAGAGCTAGACGCTGGCACTCTCGGCGGATGTCCACCCGCAGGGGTTTCAAGGCCTCGTCAAAAAAATCGCCGATGTCTTCGTACTTGGTTTTGATTTTGCTGAAATTCCATTGCTTGAGGGTACGATACTCGTCCGGGACGCTCCCAGTCAAACCCTCCATGGATAGGTCGATAATATTTATATAGGGGGCCGCCGGCGCATTGGGCGGCAGATGCGCGATTTTGATCCGTAATTTTGGGTACCGGGGGTTAGTCAAGTGAAAGCCCCGACTGAACCGCATGCCCGGACGGTCGTAGCTTTGAGCCTGGACCACCCTCCAACCGTCCCCCCGGAGAAATTCCAACAGACCTTTGGCCTGAGGCATGAGCTGATACAGCTCGGCAAAGGTGCCAGTGGGCGCCACCCCCACGCTGGGAGGCTCGGTTGGTTCCGGAAGGGGCGGCGGCGCCGCCGGGGCTTCGGTGGGGGCCTGCTCCCCCGGACCCGCTTTGGCGGTTTGTTCCGGGGCAGGCGCCGCCGTCTCCGGAGTCTTCGTTACTATGGGCTCTTGAGGCTCGGGCATGGCTGCCGCCGGAGGCCGCTTGGGCTGGGCGGCACTGGCACCGGCTTCCAAATCCAAACGAAACATGGCCAAACCTTCCGGTAAAGGACGGATTTCCCGGGTCATGGTATAGGGCTTATCCGGGAACATCTCCAGGATGATTTTGACCCCGGCCTCTGAAACCTCGGTCCTGACGTTTTTCACCAGGGTATCGTCCCCGGCCAGGCGTGCCGGCAGTTTACCGGCCTGGGCTTGGGGGAACTCCACCACCAATTGGGCCCGGTCCACCCCGGTGAAGGGCGATACTTGGGGGTTGGCGGCCTGGTTCAGAATAACCGTCAACATGGTGCGCCCCCCCAAGCGGCTTAAACCCAGATTGCGCACTTCAAAAATTTCTCTCAACCAAGGGGATCAGGAGCCTCCCCCTGGCACCCGCTGGAACAGAATACATTTATCTACAGGGCAACTGGGGTGCCATTGCCCGGTCATGTCTGCACTCAGTTTTTTCCCACCCTCACTGGGAGTGATGAGGAGGATGGCGCCTTCCTTGGTGTATAACCAGATACGGTTGTTTTCCACCCGCCATTTGAACTTGATGGTTTTGCCGGTGGGCATCTTCCAGTTAGCCTCGCCGTTTTCCTTCAATTCCAATTCAACGTGCCCTTTTCCAGCATAGGGTTCTATGGTACTATAGTTTCCGGCATAGGGTGTCCGGGATTCACCGCAGCCCGTCAAGAACAACCCACAGACCAGCCCCAGAATCATGGTCCCTATTAGAAAGCGCGTTTTCATATTTTTCTCTCCCGCCAAATAAAGCCTCCTCGATCCAGGACAAAGAGACGGTCATAAAAGAAAATTTGCAGGGCCATGACCAACATACCGGTGTTCTTGAGAACCTTCCACCAGGTCACCGGTTCCCCTGCCTCCCCCACACACCCACATGTGATGGGCAGCCCCTTGTATATGGCGTTTACCAAGCCGATGATAAAAATTATGTTCATGCCGCCGATGATGGTGGCCGCGGCCCGGGTGCGAATGCCCAGGATCAGAAACAGACCGGCCACCAATTCACCCCAAGGCAGGATCAGGGCCCAGAGGTTCACCCCCCAGGCGGGCATCATGCCATATTCCACCACATTAAGGGCAAAGACCGCCGGCCGCATGATCTTGCTCAGGGCGAAATCCACAAAGATAATCCCTAAAATTAAACGGCAGATCGCCGAAAGATAGGGACTTCGGCGCACCGGGGGAATCAGGATAAGCAGAAAAATCCCCACTGGGATCCATTCGATATATCCCGACCATCCCAGGGGCATGGCGGACACTTCTTTCTTTTCATGTTCTACCAAGGGGAAGGCCTTCTTCCAGGCCTGGTAGTCTCCGGCCAGAATATAAATTTTGCGGTGGTTCTTTGCTTCCAGGAGGTTGGCCAGCTCTATGTCGAAGCGTCGGCTGGTGGTGCCGCCATACACGAATATAGGCATATCCTTGGGCACCTTTTGCTGGTCCAGCATAAACTGAAACATGGGGTATTGCAGATCGAAGAACAGCTGCGGCAGATTCATGGATCCTTCGATGTGTTCTTTTTCAAAAAAGTTGGCCTTCCGAGCGTCGACAAATACAGCCTGCTTATCTTTGTAGAGCTCCTTCACCTTTTCCAGGGGGATCGCTTCCACCCCCGCCGCCGTGTGGACACTGTAAACCAGGGGGATCTGGTTATCATTGTATATGTTGAAAACCAGGCCCAGCACCAGGCTCAGCCCCAGAATCAGCAGGTAGTCGAACCAGGAGATCTGACGCAGCTTTACCTGATGCACCGTCTCTTTTTCCAGGCGCTGGTCACCGTCCACCAACCACTGGGCCAGACTGTTAATGATCTGGCGGGCCAGTTTGGGATTTTGGTCCAGGACCGAGTCGAACTCCTCCTTGCCGATCTCCAGCAAGGCGCTCTCATCCATGGCCTCCACCGACGCGGTGCGGGGTTTGCCAGTGACCAGGGCCACCTCCCCGAAATAATCCCCCGGACCCAATTCCGTCAGATCGGTGCGGATACCGTCGTGGGTCTCCCGGAAAACCTTTAACTTGCCGGAAATGACCACATAAAAGTGTACTGGGGGGTCGCCCTGCCTGACCACACGGACGCCTTGTGGAATGGTCACTTCCTTGCCTACCTGCTCCAACTTGAGCTTATCGATCTGATTATTGGGCTCGGTCATGGTTTCTCCCCTGGCAATGGTGGAACAGGACAATGTCCTGTCGCCCCTGAAACACCGTTTACCTTTTTATCACAGTATTTTCCCCTTGTGAACTAGACTCGGCGCGGAAAAGCCAAAATAGGGTGATTTTTCTCACCGTTCCCCCCTTGACTCCTTTGCTAAGTGTTATCTCCCGCCCTTCATGGGATGTTTGCCGATGGGTTTGCAGGCCCTTAAGGAGCGAAAAATCCTTTCTTTTTTAAAGGGAGGTTAAGACAGTAGCGTTCGGCAGGAACTTGCCTTTAAAAGCATTGGCTAACGAACTCTCAGGAGAAACTGCTTTCTTGGGCATTAATGAAGAAAACCGCTTCGGAAACTCTTCCTGAGATAGGGAACCCCCGATCCAGAAACTCCCTCCCCCTGGATGGGGGAGGGCTGGGGTGGGGGAGGTTATTCTGCTAGCAAAATTAATAGATTGTTCCATTCACCCTCCCCCCAACCTGCAAAACCCTACCGGACAGCACTGAGGTTAGGGGGAATGGGTGTCCGGTATAAAATTTTTTTAGGGGATTATTCCTGGCGTACCGCGCTCGCCTAACCCGGATAATTCGTCATGCCGGCAAGAACCAGGTGGCACAAGCTTTCCAGCCTGTGCAAAAAACGCAGTAACAATAAAAATCTCTTCATCAACCAAGTCCTCGTAATTACTCAGCATATTGCAGATCATGCACCCTCACCGACAAAATTTTTCCCTTCGTTCTTGGCTGACACTAAAAATCTTTTGCCGTGCCTGGTAATTTTCTGCACAATTTTTCTCATTTTGAGAAGAGATTTTCTAACTTATTACGCCTTCTCTCAAGGAGAGAATTTCTGGATAAAAGATCCTGGGCCGGAATTTTTTAAAAATTTTTTCATCAAATATTTCAATGCCTTAAATTATATTTCGCGAATGCTAGTTGGCAAGGCCTTTGCATAGTACCTCCATCAGCTTCAAATTTTCCCTTTACGAGGTAACTACCCTCATGCGAACTGTAACCGGCAGCCTCACCTGGAACTCAGGGAAATGGAGCGCTGCCGAAGAACAACGCTTACAGGTCCTGGACCTTATTCTCAAAATTCTGGTCCCGGCCTTTTTATTTGTCTGTTTCGTTGCAGCCATCAAGTTCGGCTCTTTCAGCGGCTACGTCAATCTGCTCAGCCGCCATAGCTTTGCCACGCCCCTGATGGCCGTGGGCGCCTCTTTTACCTTTTTAGTCCTCTTCTTCCAGGTATTGCGCACCTGGCTGTGGTGGCGTTATAAACCCTACCCCTTGCCCCCGGGGCTCCTGCCCTCGGTGACCATTATCATTCCGGCTTATAACGAGGGCGCCATGGTGGAAAAGGCCCTATACTCCGCCGTGGCTTCGGATTACCCGGCGGACCGCCTGGAGATCATTTGCATTGACGACGGCTCCCGGGACAACACCTGGAACTATATCGACCGGGCCCAAAGGCGCTACCCCCACCTCATCAAGGCCGTCCGTTTCCCGAAAAACCGGGGCAAAAAAGAAGCCCTCTACGCCGGTTTCTCCCGGGGCCGGGGAGATTATTTCATTACCATCGACTCGGACAGCGTAATTTCCGCGGACACCATCAAGCAGGCCGTCGCTCCCATGGTGCATGACCCCAAGGTGGGCGCTGTGGCCGGCAACGTCAAAGTGTATAACCGCTTCCGCAGCCTCTTGGCCCGCATGCTGGCGGTGCGCTTTGTGCTGGCCTTCGACTTCCTGCGGGCCTCCCAGTCCATGTATGGCTTTGTCACCTGCACCCCCGGCGCCTTGTCCGCCTACCGCAAAAGCGCCATCCTCCCCGTTCTGAAGAAATGGCGCCAACAGACCTTCCTGGGGGCCCCCGCCACCATCGGTGAGGACCGGGCCCTCACCAATTATGTAGTGCGCGGCGGTTTCTATTCGGTATATCAGCGCACCGCCCGAGTACATACCGTGGTACCCGAAACCTATAAAGGTCTGTGCCGTATGTACCTCAGATGGGACCGTGCCAATTTCCGGGAATCCTGGGTGCAGCTTACTTTTCTCTTTAAAAAATACCGCCATCAAGACCGGGTGCTCCCCATCCTGGACTTCGCCATTACCCAGCTGGAATTTCCCCTCACCTACCTCTTCTTGGGACTCCTGCTTCTTTCCTTCATCACCTACCCCCTTCTCCTGGTGAAATTCATCGCCGGCCTGGGAGTCATTACCCTGTTTTACATGTATTACTACATTCACCAGGAACGGGACGGGGAGTTCATTTACGGCATCCTCTACTCCTACTTCGCCTTCTTCGCCCTGAACTGGGTGCAACCCTACGCCCTGATCACCCTGAGAAACGATCGCTGGCTCACCCGTTAAGGGGGGGACTATATATAATAGGGAGCAGGAGACCCACCGTCTCCCGCTCCCTGATTTTTTGGTGTTTTATTGAGGGAGGGGGCCAGGGGTCGCGGACCCCTGCCCCCTCCCCCAAAAAAATCACCCCATCAAAATCTCCCTCCCAGGGAACCGGCGTAGCCGGTGAGTTCGACGTAGCCTTGGCCGGTGATGAGTTGCTGGTTTTGGGTGCCTTGGACGTTTACCTGTCCTTCCCAGTAGATGATGGGGGGTTGGTCGCCGGTGTGCAGTTCCTGGTCGGCCAGGGTGGGTTTCAGGGTGAGGCTATAGCCCGCGTCCGGGATGCTGATGTGCCAGCCCGAGGGGTAGGTAGCCTTGGAGTGAGGGGAGGTCCAGGTCCCTGTGGCTTCAATCTTGAAATCAGCTAGGGTGAGGTGTTGGGCCCGGCCCTGGGGGTCCACCAGGGTGCCGGCGGAGGCACGGTCGATGCTGCCGTCCTTGAGGCGCATGATGTAGAGCATGAGGTCGACGCCGTCCGAGAGTTGCAGGGAGAACCAATCCCAGCCCACTTGGTTGGAGGCCAACTGGCTGGAGGAGAATTCCCGGTCGAACCAGCTGGTGCCGGTGACTTCCAAGGTCCGCTTTCCCAGGATGAGCTTTCCCCGGGTGGCCAGCCGGGTGATGGAGTAATAGTGGCTGGCCACTGGGGTGGTGGCGGACTTGCGGCTATAGCCGCCCTCGCCGTGCAGCACCGGGGGTTTTAGGGGGGAAAGGGTAAGGTCCAGGCCGATGCCATCCTTTACGGCTCGGAGGTGGTGCTCTTTGCCGATGGACTCTAACCGCCAGTCATCTACCCAGACCTTAAGCCGGCCCAGCTCCGCGCCTGCCAATCCCAGGGCGCCCCTTTGGGCTTCTTCCCTGAACGCGAAGACTTTGCGGTTGGGGTCGCTCACGGCCAGGTGGGCGAAATAAACGGTATCGGCCCGCCAGGCCGAGCGCGCCTGGGGATCAGGTTTTCTCAGGCCCACCCGAAAAAAGGTGAGTTGATAGCCGAAGGTCTCGCCTTCTTTGGATTTCAGGTGGCCGGTATAATACCACCATTCCGTCTTGAAATTCGGGTGGGCCCCGTGGTCCCGGGGGAATTGCCAGGTCCGCCCGGGCCGGGCCGGCTGGAAACCTTCAGCCTGCCCCCCAGCCGCTCCGGTGACCAGCAAAGCTGCCACGATCAACCCTAAGATGAGGTTGAGGCGCAAGAATCTTGGAGCGCGGGCCGGGTGACCATGGACCCGGTGGCACAGGCGTCTCGCCGGTGATGCCCTATCCTTCAAACTCCACTCCCCTCAAAGAAACTTTATTTTTGTTCATGGTAAAATAGTTTATCGGAAAAAGATGGTTTTTTTACTTGTACTACCCACTTTCGAACTTTGAACCTTGAACTTTTACGGATAAAAGGAGGCAGTTGATGAGCGGCATTAAAATTGAGAAAAACCCTGACGTAGCCCGTCTCAACGCCCTGGGCGTCAAGCAGTGGCCCATCTGGACCAAAGAGGCCTCGGAATTTCCCTGGACCTATGACGGCGAGGAAACCTGCTATTTTTTGGAAGGAGAAGTCACCGTCACTCCGGACGGCGGCGACCCGGTGGCCATGGGCCAAGGCGATCTGGTGACCTTCCCCCACGGCATGTCCTGCTACTGGCACATCACCAAACCCGTCCACAAGCATTATAAAATTGATTAAAGGCCCTTTCAAAAATCCTTTAGCTGCGCTTATTGATGTGCTTAGATATGCTCAATACTTTGCGCCTGGCGAGGAATTCGAAAGGTGTTCCATAAGTTACTAATTCTTATATTCAATCCATATTGGAGTTTGGCAAGTCCCCCTTTCCTAAAGGGGAATTTTGAGGGATTGCCAGACCCTTACATATTCAACCCAAACCCGCCGCCATCGGCGGTGTAAACCGGGATCACCCGGTGGACGGGGCAGGCCTGATCGAGCCCATAAAAATTATTATCTAGAGTCTTATTAATTTAGGGACAGCCGCCCTCGGCTATCCACGGGCAGGCGGCGGCGCTGCGGGGAATTTCGCTGCCCGCCCCACCACGGCGTGGACCAAAACCAGCCGTGAAAAAGGCTTGCACAGGTAAGAGCCCTTGTTTATATTAATAAAATTATGACTACGGCTGTTGTGGTTATCCATATTTTAGTTTGTCTGGCCCTGATTTCCATCGTGCTGTTGCAGCACGGCAAAGGGGCTGGTATCGGCGCTGCGTTTGGGGGCTCCAGTCAGACGGTGTTTGGCAGCACCGGAGCCGCCCCGTTTCTGGCCAAACTGACTGCGGTGGCGGCCGTTCTCTTCATGCTCACCTCTTTGACCCTCACCTTTATCGGGCACCAGAAAGAATCCTCCGTAATGGATAAATTGAAGACCAAGCAGGCCACTCAGGAAAAAATCCCTGCTCCGGCCACGCCAGCCAAACCGGCTGATAAACCAGCGGCGCCCACTACGCCGACCGCGCCCGCAAAATGAGCCAAATTATGCCGAAGTGGTGGAACCTGGTAGACACGCCATCTTGAGGGGGTGGTGGGGAGACCCGTGCGGGTTCAAATCCCGCCTTCGGCACCATTGACGTTTAACTAGGCGTAATCTTTAAGGTTACGCCTTTTTTCGTGACCTGCTGAGTGGCTTCTTCCCCGGGATATTCCCCGGTTCGACCACGCCCAGCGGCTGCTTCCTCACTTTTCCCCACCGGGGAAGATTCTTCCCCGGTGCTCCCCCCGTTCACCACGGCCAACCTCCGCTCCGGTTTGGCTCCCCGTGGCCCTGGAGCTTCCGAGGCCTGCAGGCCTGGGGCCGATGACCTGGGGTTTATGCAAGCATCTTGTGAATAAATGCTATTAACCCTACCCTCTGACAGCCCCTCCCTGTGTCAATTCTGCCCAGTTCTGACATGCAGAGCATATTTACACTTTTTAAAGTAGAGATGATAACTGCGAGGTTTGGCAAGTTATATAGCAACAATAAAGCCCCACACCTGCGCGTTGTCGTTCCAAAGGACACGGGAGCAAGAATGGGTGTGGGGCGCATAGAACGCCGCCGGCCAACCATGCCACTCCACATATCCCGGCAATTCGAACCGAAACACAATTCATACTCTTGTGTGTATTTTTGCCCTAGCATTATATTATAGGATAGGAAGTGGAGGTCTTTCGGAACAAACCTGGCGGCTGAAGTGTATTGAGAAAGTCAAATAAACATACCAACATTAAAAATAGAGGCTTGCAGGCATGGGACCACCATCTGACCTTAATCTTTTTAAAGAAAGAGCTGCGGCTGTCCAGGTGATGATCTCCGAGATCACCGACATGGCTGAGGCCTTCGGTTATGCTGCCACTCTTACCAGAAAACAGGGGGGAAAATCTATGGCAGCTTTCGGTTGGCACGGCCCGGACCGGTCGATCCTGGAGGACGTCTGTCGAAGGGTTGGGCTGAACTTATTGATGGATAACCTGCGGGAGCACGCCGCCAATCTGCACACCGTCCTTACCCTGGCCGACTGGGGCCTCGCCGCTACTGGCACCCTCATATTGGATTCCAGCTCCGAAGACCTGCGTCTGGCCACCATGCTGGCCCAAGTCCACATTGCAGTCCTACCTTTGTCCCGTCTCCGGCCGAATGCCGAGGCTTTGCAAGCAGACCTGGTCCGTTTAATGGAATCCTCCCCCAGCTACCTCGCCTTCATTACCGGGGCTTCCCGCACCGCCGACATCGAACGTGTCCTCGCCATCGGCGTCCACGGCCCACAGGAACTGCACGTTCTAATTTTTAAGGACCAGGGACCATGATCAACACGGCTCAAAATCTCAAGGAATATAAAAAACGCCTAAGAAAGGCTCTGGATAACAAGTTTTTGCGCTCCGCCATGGGCAGTTTTGCTGCGGCCTATAAGGAAGCCCAGGGCAACATCTTTCAGGGAGTGGACCTGGAGGGCTGGCGCCGGGAGATCGCCCAGGCCAGGGATGAAGCCCTGCCCCACCTGGAAGAACTTTATCAAATCTTCAAAAATAGGGCCGAAGCTGCGGGGGTCAAGGTGTACCTGGCAGCCACCGCCGGGGAAGCCAACGAGATCATCGCTAACATCGCTCGGAACAACCAGGTGCAGAAGATTGTCAAATCCAAGTCCATGACCGCAGAGGAGACCTTCCTGAATGACTACCTGGAGGCCGAAGGATTGGAAGTGGTGGAAACGGACTTGGGGGAGTGGATCATCCAGCTACGCCATGAAGGGCCGTCCCATATGGTCATGCCCGCTATTCACCTGTCCCGGCACGAGGTGGCGGATTTATTCACCCAGGTCACTGGCGAGCCTCAGGAGCCTGACATCGCCAAACTGGTGAAGGTGGCCCGCCAAGAACTGCGCAAGGCCTTCTTGGAAGCGGATATGGGGATTTCAGGGGCCAACTTCGCTATTGCCGCGACCGGCACGTTGGGCATCATCAGTAATGAAGGCAACGCCCGCCTCGCCACCACTCTCCCCCGAGTCCATGTGGCCCTGGTGGGGGTGGACAAACTGGTCCCCGATCTGCACACTGCCTTGCGTATTCTCAAGATTTTGCCCCTTCGAGCCACTGGTCAGATCATCACTTCTTACGTCTCCTGGATCACCGGGGCCAATGAATGCCGCAGCGCCACCGGTGGTTGGAAGGAGATGCATGTCGTCTTTTTGGACAACGGCCGACTGGCCCTGTCCCGGGACGAGATTTTTTCCCAGGCCCTGCGTTGTGTGCGGTGCGGCTCCTGTGCCAACGTTTGCCCCATCTACAGCCTGGTGGGCGGTCACAATTACGGCCACGTCTATATCGGCGCCATCGGCCTGATCCTCACTTACTTTTACCACGGTGGCAAACACGCCCGGGCCATTGTGACCAACTGTCTCAACTGCCAGGCCTGCAAAGCGGTATGTCCGGCGGGCATCGATCTTCCCCACCTCATCAAAGAAACTTATTGCGAAGTTCTGAAAGACGAAAAAAAGGTGCCCTGGAAAAATAGGCTATTGCGCCGAGTTTTAAAGGACCGCCGTCTGTTCCATTTCATCCTGCGACGGGCCTCCCTGGTCCAACGCCCCCTGGCCCGGGGGGAAGGGTTCATCCGCCACTTGCCGTTCTTTTTCGGTAAAGAGCACGGATTCCGCAGTTTGCCGGTTATTGCCCAGACTCCTTTCAGGGACCTATGGCCCCAACTCCGCCAGGAGGTGTCTAACCCCCGATATCGGGTAGCCCTGTTTGGAGGCTGTCTGGTAGATTTCGTCTATCCGGGGCAGGGAATCGCTCTGCTAAAGGTCTTTCAAGATCAAGGGGTCCAGGTGGAATACCCCCTGGGCCAGACTTGCTGTGGTCTCCCCGCCAAGATGATGGCGGAAAAGGAAGTGGCCAAAGAAGTGGCCCTTCAAAACCTTGCTTCCATAGATCCGGCGGATTACGATTACATCCTGACCTTATGCGCTTCCTGCGGCTCCCATATCAAGGAGGCCTACCCCAAGCTGCTGGCCGGCACTCCAGCAGCCGTAAAGGCGGAGCAGCTGGTGGACAAACTCATAGATTTTAGCTCGTTTTTAACCAGGGTCCTCAAGGTGAAGACCGAAAGGTTCAGGGGCGGCAAGAAGAAGGTGGCCTATCACTCTCCCTGCCATCTCTGCCGGGGCCTGGGCGTGGTGCAGGAACCCCGGGATCTGCTGACCATCGCCGACCTGGAATACCTGCCCACCAAAGATGAAGACACTTGCTGTGGCATGGGTGGGACCTATTCCATGGACTTCCCCGAGCTTTCTGCTGAGTTATTGAAGAAAAAATTGGATGCCGTGGAGGCAACTGGTGCCGATTTGTTGGTCACTGACTGCCCCGGTTGCGTCCTGCAGCTGAAAGGAGGCCTGGATAAGCGCCACAGCAAGGTCAAGGTCAAGCACATCGCCGAAGCCCTCGCCGAAGCCCAAAAGGAACCTTAGGATTGCTAGAGGTGGAATGAGAGCTGGCTCCAAGCCGGGTCCATATGGTTTGTTTATCTAACTCACGTTCGTCCTCAAGCGCAAGCTGATGGCTTGGTCGCACCACCTAAACTCCAGTAGCGATGTTAAGTCTCAAATGTAAGGTTCGTGATAGCCTCTCCTTAGACCAGTCCACCCTGTTCAAATAAATTGACGAAGTCCCGGAAGCAGAAATCACGGCCAATGCTGAAAATGTGGCCAATACTCTGGTTAGCAAATACTACAACGGCTGCTGTCATTAGAATGGGTCCCTTTGACCCATTCCCCACAGAGACACAGAGAAAGAGAGGGACTCCAAACCAACTCTGTGTCTCTGTGGCAACTTATACCGCCCCTGGAAAAATCTGGGGGCTTTTTTTATTTCTGCCTACAAACTCTCCAGGTGTCAGATGTTTCCTCGGCCTTGGGTGCAACGTTTCGATATGCAGATCATCTCTGCAATTTTTCAAGGAGAGGTGATACCTGCAAGCTCTGGCAAGTAACCAGCTCTTTCATCCGTCTTCTTTCTTTTCGCTTGCATCACCTGCGAGCCGGAATACACCTTCTATGTTCCGTCGGTTGCATATGGATTTGGGTCGACTTATTATTGGATTAGCATTCGAGAGTCTGTTTCCAATACTTTGACTACAACTGGGACAGTTACCTAAGCCTGAGTCCATGCCGGGATTTGAGCTAGTTAAAAATCTTGCTGACCTTGATCGCGAGCTGGCCGAAAAGGTGGAAAAAGCTCGCCAGTCCGCTGACCAGAAGATCAAAAACGCCGAAGCGGAGGCCAAGCGTCTCCTGGCTGAGGCTGAGGCTGAAATCCACCGGTTGGCAGAAGAAACCAAAAAGAAGAACGCTGAGGAAAATGCCAGGCTGACCGAGACCGCTGGCAGGAGGGCCGAGGAGGAAAAAGAACGCCTTCGTTCCCAGGCTCTGCCGAACCTACAGCAGGCCGCAAATTTCATGCTCTCCAGGGTCCTGCCGTGATTGCCCGGATGGAAAAGCTCTATATTGTGGGCGCCAAGAAATGGGCTCCTACAATTCTATTCAAGTTGCAGCAGGCCGGGGTCGTGCAGATTGACGATCTTCCTCAAGACCAGCTAAGCGCCTATCAACTCGAAGCCAATGAGGAAAGCCGGCTCAAGCAATGGGAAGCAGTGGCCATATCGGCAGACCATGCTGCGAGTCTCATGGGATCGGAGGCCGATGGCATGGCGGAGACCTTCGGTGGCGACCTGGAAGCCGCCTTGGCCAGGACTTCGTCTTATGAGCAACGAGCCGCCGTGTTGGTGGAAAAGCGGGAGAAACTCCAAGACGAACTCCAGTTGATTGACCAGTATAAACAGGTAGTAGAGATTTTATCCGAGTCCCTGCATGGCCTGGATAGAAGCCCCCGGCTGGCGGTTATCCTGTTTCTGGTGGAAAGGCAGGAAGTTCTGGCCAAGTCCCGGGAAGAACTCGAGAAGGTTCTCCCCGATCGCTATCTCCTCATGTCAGTCCCGATAAGCCAACTCATCGCCGCGGTCATCATTACCCTGAAGCGTGAAGCTGAGGAGGCCAGGGGCATTCTGGCCCACGAAGGTTTGCGCGAGCTTCCCCGGATGGGGGAATACGCCCGGATGGATATAGACGCCATGGCGGCGCGTCTGACGCAAAGGTACCAATCAATCCCGCAGGAACTCAATGCGATCGCAGGAGAACTGGAGCAATTGCGCCAGGAAGCGGGGGGGCCGTTGCAGAGTTTATGGCTGCGGGCCACCGATGAAGCCAACCGCCTGCGCACCCTCAAGGCCATGGGCTCCGGGCGTTATGGCTTTGCCCTGTGCGGCTGGGTGCCGGTCAGCCTGAAATCCCAGGTTACGAAAGTTTTGGATCGTCTTGATGACCAGGTACTCTACACCTTTGAACCCGCCGAAGCACATCATGCGCCGGAACGGATTCCGGTCATGTTGGAAAATCCCCCCTGGGTCAAGCCCTTCGAGGCCCTGATCTCATTTTTGAATACGCCGCGCTATGACAGTTGGGATCCGACCTGGATCACTGCCACCTTGTTTCCCTTCTGGGTCGGCATGGTTGTGGGAGATATCGGGTATGGCTTGATTTTTGCCGGACTTACCTGGTACTTGTATACCTTCGTGAGAAGCAACCAGACCCTCCGGCTGGAATTTTTCAAAATCCGGCTGGCCCCGGAGGCAGTGGCCCAGTTGCTGCGTATCATGACCCCCATGATCGTCTGGACTATTTTGTGGGGCCTGGTATACGGAGAGTTCTTCGGCAATCTGTTCCAGCGGCTGGGTATCTTCGGAGTGGAGTCCCAGCCGGGTTTGATCCCCACCCTGATCCCCCGCACCGAAACGTCTGCCACGGCTAACATGCTGATCCTGGTATCCATCGGTTTCGGGGTCTTCCAGGTGCTCTACGGGTTCTTCCTCAAGGCCCGGCTCAGCCATCGTCATGGCGATCGGCACCATTTCTGGGAAGGCACCGGCTATTTCGGCGGCGTGGCGGGCCTGGTCCTGTTCAGCTACGGTTTCATGACCGGGGCTTATCCTCTGTGGCTCCTCATCCTGACCCTGGCAGGCTTCGGGCTCTTCGTGGCAGGAATGCTGCTCGCCCGGATGCCCCTTATGATCGCCGAACTGCCCACACAGGGCGGCCATATCTTAAGCTACATCCGGATCTACGCGGTGGGGTTGGCTTCGGCCATCCTGGCTAATCTGGCCACCAACATGGGTTTTGCCCTGTACCACCAATGGGGGGCCGCGGGGATTATTGTGGGGTTTATAATCGGTTTATTGCTGGGTCTCCTGATTCACTCATTCCTCATAGTTCTGTTGACCCTCAATCACGTCCTCCAGCCCATTCGTCTTATCTGGGTGGAATTCTTTACCAAATTTGATTTTTATATTTTGTCCGGCAAACCGTACCGGCCCTTCAAGATGCATGGCGGCGAACGCTAGCTGTAGGTCGGGGCCAGTCATTCCCAAGCTGCTCTACCAAAAGCGAAAACAAGGAGGAGAGGTGATGAAATTCAAAATCCTGTTGATCCTGAATTTGATACTGGTGTGCATGGCCTTGGCAGCCTCTCAGGCCTGGGCCGCCGAGGGAGGTGGCATCACCTTGAATCAGGGGTTGATCGCCATCGGCATGGGGTTGGCGGTGGGACTGAGCGCCCTGGGAACCGGCCTGGCCCAGGCGCGCATCGGCGCAGCGGGACTGGGGAGCGCTGTGGAAAAGCCCGAATCACTGGGTCTGGCCCTGATTTTCTTATTGCTGCCTGAAACCCTGGTGATCTTTGGGTTGGTCATCGCCTTCATCCTGCTCGGAAAGCTCTAATGTCGAAGTTGGCAGAGATCCTCAAGGCCGAGGTGGAGGCGGAGATCGAAGAGATTACCGCGGCGGCGGATTCGCAGGCGGCCAAGATCGTCAGCGAGGCGAAAAGCCGTGCTGAGGACCGCCTAGCCGAGCAGCAAAAGAAGCTGAAAGCAGAAACCCGCGCTACCCGCCAAGGGGCCCAAAGCGCAGCCGACCTCATCGTCGCCAGCGGCCGGACGCAGGCCAGAGGGGAGGTTATGGACCTGCTGTGGCAAAAGGTCCATCTTGCCCTGGAGAAGATTGCCGCCCAGGCGGATTACGGTGAGATCCTCCAGGCGCTGGCGAGAGAGGCCATGCAGGTCGCGGCAGGAGCGGCGGCCCTGGTGGTCAATCCGGACGATCAAGAAAAAGTAAAAGATTGGGCCCGCGAGCAGGGTCTTGAACTCCGGACGGACCCGCAACTGCGCCTGGGAGTAAGGATCGTGAGCCAAAGCGGCGCTTCCGTAGAAAACACGCTGCCGGAGCGCTTGCGCCGCGCCTGGGGAACCCTGGGACCCGAGGTTGCCAAAATACTCTGGGAGTGAGGACAGCTTCTTGACGGACGATTTCGGCTATTTGAATGCCCGCATCCGGGTGAGGCAGAGTCAGATGCTGCCGGAAGGCTTCTTCGGCGAGGCCCTGACCCTGGGTTTTTCCGGACTGGTGAAGATTCTGGCCGAAACCATCTACGGCCCCGATCTCACGGGGGATGACCTTGCCGCGGTAGACCGCGCCGTCATGGTCCACCTGCACCGCACGGTGGGGGACCTGCCCCGCCTGGCGGCAGGCCAGGCCCGGGAGGCCGTCAGTTTACTGCTGCTGCGAGCGGATCTGGTAAATATAAAAATCATTCTGCGCGGCAGAGAGGCCGGCTGGCCCAAGGAGGAAATCCTGGGCCACCTGGAGGCGGGCACCGTTCCCCGGGCTCTTTATGATGTTCTGGTGGAGGCCCCGGATGCGGCCACCCTGGCGCAACTGCTGACCTTGCCCGGCCACCCCCTGGCCCGGGCCCTGCGGCGTGCCGCGGCAGCCGCCCGGGAACCCCTGGCCCTGGAGATCATGATTGACCGGGAGTTCTATAAGGCGTTGCTGCGCCGGGCTCAGGATGTGGACCAGCCTTATCTGGCCCGTTTCATGCGTTTTGAGATCGATGCGGTGAATCTGGCCACCGCCCTCAAATTGTCTATGATGGAGATTACTGAAGAATTGGATCGGTTTTTTCTCCCGGGAGGCATGCGGATAAACCGGCCTTTTTTTGAGTTGCTGGCGTCGGGCGAAGTTGCGGCGCTGCAGGAATTGGAACATACCGATTTTAAGCCGGTGGCTGAGGAGAAGGACCTCACCGGCCTGGAACATGGCTTGCGCTGCCTTCTCCTGGCCAAGGCCCATGAAGGCGTGAAGGATGTGCTGGGGGCCGGCATGGCCATCAACTATATCCTGCACAAGGAATGGGAGGCCAGCCGGATTCGTCTGCTGGCCCGGCGGGCTTTTTTTGAATTGCCGCCTGAAACCGTAGAAGCGGAGGTCTTCTGCCGGTGAAAATCGCCATATTAACTGATTCTGAATCGGCAGCGGGATATCGTCTCGGCGGTCTGGAAGTGGCCCTGGCCCATGACGAGGCCGAAGCCCGGGAAACTTTGGCCCGCTTGGTTCAATCGGACGAGTATGCCCTGATTATCGTCAACATGGCCTTGTTGCCTGACCCGTACCAGGCCGTTTCCAGAGAGATGCGTAACCGTGATCTCCCGGTGCTGCTGGCAGCCCCCTCACACCGCCAGGCGGTTGCGGCCGTCGAGGATGCCGAAGCATACATGCGCCAGATGATCAAAGACACTATGGGCTATGAGATTAAGCTTTAGAAACAGCAACATCCGCAACGCGCCGATAGCGGAGGGACCATGATCCGAGGCACCATCCGGAAAATAACCGGCCCCGCGGTTATCGCCAAAGGGATGCTCGGGGCCCGCATGTACGATATTGTGGAGGTGGGCGAAGAGGAACTTGTCGGTGAAATCATCCGCCTGGAGGGGGATACTGCCTTTGTCCAGGTATACGAGGACACCTCCGGGCTCCTGGTGGGCCAACCGGTGGCGTCAACGGGGATGCCTCTGACCGTGGAACTGGGCCCCGGACTCTTAAACGGCGTCTTTGATGGCATTCAGCGGCCCCTTCACAGCATCCAGGAAAAAACCGGCAATTTCATTTCCCGGGGCGTGAAAGCGCAGGCCCTGGACCAAAACAAGCAATGGGACTGGACCCCCAAGGTTAACAGGGGCGATGAGGTCTCAGGCGGGATGATCCTCGGCACGGTACCGGAGTTCAAGTTCAACCACAAGATCCTGGCCTCTCCTGACGTCCGTGGGAAGGTAAAGGAGGTAAAGCCGGCCGGCTCCTCCACCATAGAGGAACCGGTGGTGGTGCTGGAGGACGGCACCGAACTTAAGATGGTTCAGCTTTGGCCGGTGCGGCGGGCCCGCCCGGTTAGAGAAAAGCTTGATCCGAACACGCCTTTTCTTACCGGCATGAGGATCCTGGACGTGTTGTTTCCCGTGGCCATGGGGGGCAACGCCGCCATTCCGGGTCCCTTCGGCTCGGGTAAAACCGTGGCCCAACAGTCCCTGGCCAAGTGGTCCAACGCTGACATCGTAGTGTATGTGGGATGCGGGGAACGGGGCAACGAAATGACCGATGTGCTCATGGAATTTCCCGAGCTCTTGGACCCCAGGACCGGCGACCCCCTGATGTATCGCACCGTGCTCATTGCCAACACCTCCAACATGCCGGTGGCGGCCCGGGAGGCCAGCATCTATGTGGGTGTGACCCTGGCGGAGTATTTTCGCGACCAGGGCTACCGGGTGGCCATGATGGCCGACTCCACTAGCCGCTGGGCGGAAGCCTTACGGGAAATTTCGGCCCGGCTGGAAGAAATGCCGGCCGAAGAGGGGTATCCGCCGTATTTATCTTCCCGGCTGGCGGCCTTTTACGAACGGTCCGGCTTGGTGACCACCCTCGCCGGAGAGCAGGGCGCGGTGTCCATGGTGGGGGCGGTCTCCCCGGCGGGAGGGGATATGTCCGAGCCGGTGACCCAATCCACCCTGCGCATCACCGGGGCCTTCTGGCGCCTGGATGCCTCGCTGGCGTACCGGCGTCACTTCCCGGCCATCAATTGGAACGGCTCCTATTCACTGTATGTGCCCTTGCTGGAGCAGTGGTACCGCGACAACCTGGAGTCGGATTTCCCGGAAACCAGGGACGCCGTCAGCCAACTGCTTCAACAGGAGGCCTCGCTCCAGGAAATGCTGCAGTTGGTGGGGCCGGACGCCCTCCAGGACCAGGAGCGTCTGGTTATCGAGGTGGGGCGCATCATCCGGGAGGCCTTTCTGCAGCAGGACGCCTATCATGAGAACGACGCCTACTGTTCCATGGGGAAGGCCCTGGGAATCATGAAGATGATCCTGAACTTTTACCAGCTGGCCAAAAAGGCCCTGGGAACCGGGGTGCCCATAGACGATCTCATCCAGAATCCGGTTCTGGGTAAAATCTCCCAGGCGCGCTTCATTGCCGAAGATCGTTTCCATGATTACCGTGACGAGGTGCTGGGGGAGATTGACCAGGCTTTCCAGCCAGGCTGAGGACTGCGCATATGGACCTGTTAAAGCGGGAGTACAGCTCCTTAAGCTACATCTCGGGACCGTTGCTGTTCGTGGAAAACGCCCGGGAATTGGCCTATAACGCCATCGTGGAGATTCGGGACGGGGCCGGCCGGAGGCGCCGCGGCCAGGTTATCGAGGTGTCCGAGGCCTATGCGGTCATCCAGGTGCTTGAGGAGACTGCGGGACTGGATCTGGCCAAAACCACGGTGAGCCTGGTGGAGAACCTGGCCCGCCTGGGCGTGTCCAAGGACATGCTGGGCCGGCGTTTCGACGGCATTGGCGAGCCCATCGACGGGCTGCCGCCGATCATGGCGGAAGAACGCCCGGCCATTGCCGGTATGCCCATCAACCCCGTGGCTCGCCGCAAGCCGGTGGAGTTCATCCAGACCGGCGTTTCAACCATTGACGGAATGAATACCCTGGTTCGGGGTCAGAAGCTGCCGATTTTTTCGGCCCCCGGCCTCCCTGCTAATGAGCTCGCCGCTCAGATTGCCCGTCAGGCCCAGGTGCCCGGCGAAACCACCCCCTTTGCGGTGGTGTTTGCCGCCATGGGGGTGACTCAGCGTGAAGTGAGCTATTTCATCAATGAGTTCGAAAATACTGGGGCTCTAGCCAGATCGGTCCTGTTTCTCAACAAGGCCGATGATCCCACGGTGGAGCGCATCCTCACCCCCCGCATGGCCCTGACGGTGGCGGAACACCTGGCCTTCACCCACGGCTACCACGTGCTCGTGATCATGACGGACATGACCAATTACTGCGAAGCCCTTCGGGAAGTGGGGGCTTCCCGGGGAGAGATTCCCGGCCGCCGGGGATATCCGGGATACATGTATACCGACCTGTCCACCATTTATGAACGGGCTGGGGTGCTCGCCGGCAGTCCGGGCTCGGTGACCCAGATCCCCATCTTGTCCATGCCGGGGGGCGACCGCACCCACCCCATTCCGGACCTGACCGGCTATATCACCGAAGGGCAGATCCAGCTTTCCGGCGAACTGAATCGCCAGGGCTTTTTTCCACCTATTGATCCGCTGCCGTCACTTTCCAGGTTGGCCAACAGCGCCATCGGCAAAGGCAAAACCCGGGACGATCACAAGCAGGTCTCCGATCAGCTCTTCGCGGCCTATTCCAACGGCGTGGACATCCGCAAGCTCGTGGCCATCATCGGCGAAGAAGCGCTGACGGAAAACGATCAACGGTATCTTACCTTCGCGGACAGCTTCGAAAAGAATTTTATTCATCAGGGCCAACACAACCGGGACCTGGATGAATCCCTCAACCTGGCCTGGTCGCTGCTCTCCATCCTGCCGGAATCCGAGTTAAAGCGCATTTCCTCGGATCATATCGGCAAGTACTACGGCGACCGGCTCAGGCAATTCTGGAATATTCCAGAGGAAATTCACCGGAAGTTTTATGAATGAGATAAGCCCGACCCGGATGAACCTGCTGAACCGCCGCAGCCAGTTGGGGCTGGCCGCCCGGGGTATGATGCTCCTGGAGAAAAAACGGGATGCGCTGGTGCAGGAGTTCGTCGCCAATGTCCACGAGGCTCTCGAGGCCCGGCGGGAGCTATATCAGGCGTCTCAGGAGGCGCACCGCACCCTGATGTTGGCCAAAGCCTTCGATGGGCCCGAGACCGTGGAGTCCCTTTCTCTGGGGATGCCGGTCAGGTTCTCGGCCCAGGCCACGGTTGATAGTGTCTGGGGCACCCGGGTGGCCCGGCTGGCCATAGAATCCTCCCAGGGAATCACCATGAGCCCTTTAGCCATGGGAGGCAGGACCATTGCGGCCCAGGCGGCATTCCAGAAACTCTGTCAGGTGCTGATCCGGGTGGCCAACACAGAAGCGCGCCTGCGCCGAATTGCTGCGGAAGTCAAAAAGACGGCCCGCCGGGTAAATGCCCTGCAGCAGACAGTCATACCGGTTATCCGGTCCCAGATCCATTTTATTCAGCAGGCCCTCGATCAACAGGAGCAGGAGGACATTTTTCGACTCAAACGCATTAAAAGCAAGCTCGAGGCAAAGAATCGGCATCAATTGTTTGGGAGGTCGGAGGATCCTTGAAACTGGAAATTGATAATAAGCCCGATCGCATCCCCGATTGAATAGTCACCCCAGATTCTGATTTATTCCAAAATTATAGTTTCTACCCGAATTAATTGACCGGCCACCTTAGATTTACATAGCTTAAGTAAGGATATGAAAATTCAGGCCAGAGACTGCCTGTTCTTCCTTGAAGGTCTTCAAGCCAATCCTCAAGGTAGCCTTGAGCGCGTATCTGCTCTTCTTAGAAACTTATCACTCGTCTAAAAACTTTCCATGTCCAGACCATAACGTCAAATTCAGATCACCATCTAGGACACCACCCTGGAAGGGCTGGAAGCCCTTTCCTTAGGCCTGCTCTTACCCAGTTCTGATATCCGCTCCATAGCTGCAATTCTTTAGGTTCTGGTGATAACTATTGGGTTTGGCAAGTTACATGGAATTTTTGCATCCATAGATTTGAACTTGTCATTGGCCATCGATTTTCCCCATTACCGGACAGTGATAGCCTGGGGCTCAAAGGCTTCCCAAAAACATGGCATCT
>JARRKO010000030.1:0-63315 GCA_037388025.1 Syntrophobacterales bacterium | reverse complement strand
CTCCCCCAACCCCTCAAATGGGGAAGGGTTTATTGATGCCAGCCGGCCCAAGGCCCGGCTGACATCATCCCCCAAGGGTATGGGGATGGGAGATGTGGGGCGGATGATTAGGTGAAAATCCCTCTTCCCCCCAGAAATTTTTTCTATTTTACCATGGGGGAAAAGAGGGTGAATGTCAAATTTTGAAGGTAACTGCGGTGCGAGCCCGCTCTCCCAGGGAAATGAATTCCTTGAGCATCTCTTGGGTCCCCAGTACCAGGCCCTTGACCTGGAAATGCCGCTTTTTCAGGTAGGCGAAAAAGCTTTCGTGCTCCTGCCTGACTTCCCTGGCCTCGTACAAATTGACATTGCTCTTCAGACGAACCTCCTGATGTTTGCTGGTGAGGCGCTGGAAGGTGTTGAGTTCGTCAAAAAAGAGCTTCAGGTTGATATAAGTATCAATGATTTTCTTGCCGGAGTCGGGCTCCAGAGTCCCCAGCAGATAGGCGGTGTGGTCATAGACCCCGAAATAGTGCTGCGAGGCGCTGATAACCCCGGCAAAGGCCAGTTCATCGGGTTGGTCGAGGCCCTCCAGTTCCCCTCCCACCAGGGTCTCGTACGCCGTCCACAGCGCGCTGAGCTCGATTTCCAGGGCCTGAAAAAGGTTGAGCAGGGTGCGGGCGTCTTGCTCCCGAACCAACTTTTGTTTTCGAACCGAGTGGGCATAGGCAATGAGGCGGCCGCTCAAGAAGCCTCCCACCAACGCCCCGCCGAGGCCGCTGACCAAGGCCAGGATAATCTCCACCGCCGCTCCTCCTCACACGCCAGTCTACTCATGTTTCGGCATAAGCGACGCGTAAGTTGAGGCTTGCCAAGATTTTGAGGGGGGGCACTCTCCCGAGGCTATCCCCGGAAGAATGCCTGTTCCCCTCACACCGACTGGGTATCCTGAGGTGGTGACTGATATTCCTGGAGTTGGATGGTGTCTTCGATGTTCAAGACCATCTTGAGGTATTGGTAACCGAAGTTGAGCAGTTCCAGATCATCGTCATAAATGCGTTGTTGGGTGTCCTCGTCCACGTTAAAGACATTGAGGAAACGGGTGGTAAAGATGAACCGCCGGAACTGGTCCAGATCGTACATTACCATATAGAAAAGGTTGGCAGTCTTGTCGTCGAGGTCGGGCTTGCCCACGGAGCTCCGCTTGAGCATCATGGCCCGCCATTCCCGGTTCATGTCGTCGTAATAATCGGCTCCCTGGTCCCTCTTCCAGGTCTCCACCGTCCACTCGGCGTCCTCCTCAAAGCCCTTGCAGTGCTCTTCCGTTACCAGGAAATAGAACTCATCCAGCCCCTCTTCCGTGACCATCGAACCCTGGCCCACCGGGTAGTAACGGCAAGTGGCGGGGCGGTCGCTGTAAACCAGGCAGCCCTCCACCGGTCTGACAAAGGGGCAGGTCCCCTCATAACGGGGCATGTCCATGATAACCAGGGGCAACCCCGATTTGTCATGGACATCCCGCCGGGTGTAGCGCTCCAGAAATTCGATGGAGGTGATCCCCAGGCGCTGCTTGAGACGCAGGATGTCATAGGGGGTGAGAATCAAGGTGGTTTTGCCGCAGCAGGCGGTGAAACAGGAGACGCCCGGGTGGCAGCGGAACCGAAAGCGGCTCTCGGAGGTAAGTTTGACCGGGCGTACTACCTGGAGGTTCAGATCAACCATAACAAACTCCTTATTGTGTAACTTTTAACATATTGTATCAAAAACCTTCAAATTTTCCCGGCGAGAAAAAACCCGGAAGTCCCAGGGAAGCCTTGCCAAGAAAAAATTTCACTTATAGTATGGGGCCAAATAGGGAAATTTTTTGCCACTTAACCTAAAGCAAGGAGGAGACCCATGGGCAGCAAGACACGGTATTGGTTTCTGGCAGGGTTATTGGTGGTGTTACTTTTGGTGCCTCCGGCGGTGTTCGCCCAGTGGGGACCCATCCAGCGGGGAATAGACGCCGCCCGGCGAGGCACACAGCAGGAAAGCCCCAGCTCCGGTCAACAAGCGCCCCACGGGGTGGCGAATGAGGAAGTTGGGGGCCCCGGCCTGGCGACGACCACGACCTATAGAAACAAGAAACGGCCCTTTTCCTACACCATTCCGGCGGGCTGGCGCCTGGAGTCCGGAGACCCCACGGGCAACCGGCCGGTCTTCATGAAGCCCGGCACCACTGCTTCTTTCCAGTTCCATTTCACCCAGATGGTCCCGAGCTTTCCCCGGAAAGCCGCGGTGGACGCCGGTTACAAACAATCCCGGGAGGAAATGACCATCGGCAAGTACTTGTCGGTGAAACGCCGGAATCAGGGCAACGTTATCGGTTGGGAAGTCATCGAAACGGCCGAAAAAGGCTCCGGCGGTTTCCAGCGCATTATCTGGCAGTGCTATGACGGGCAAAATTATTATTACAACTTCATGGCCGCGTCCGAACCGAGCCAGTTTCCGCAATACCGGGCAGTGCTCCAGCGGATCATCGATTCCATCCGCTTCAGCCGGTAACGTTTTTATGAGGAGAAATCTACGGGAAGGATGGACTGAAAAGCCCGGGGCCGGGACACGGTGCAAGAAGAAATGGCCATCTTGAGCTGATCTCTTATCCTGGCAGCAATCTGCGGACTTCTCTTCCTGGCGGGAGGGGCCCGGGGCGGTAAACGCTAAGAAGGGAGGGGAGGAGCGGGAGAAGTAGGATGTCAGAGGGCGGGGCTGCTGCTCCAGTGTCGCAGCCACCGGTAAAAATGTTCCCGAAAGCCAATGAGGAGTCCCCCGACAAACAGCGTTACCCCCAGAATTATGAGGAAGGTCCAATAATTGCCCTGGTAGACCTGGGCTCCTTGCAGGGAAAGCATCAGGGTGGCGGGCATGCGGCCCACGGTCACCAGGAGGAGAAACACCTTGAAGGGCATGGCGGTGAGCCCCAAGAGGAAACTCAGATAATCTTTGGGAGCCCCGGGGAAAAGAAACAGGAGAAAGGCGACCAGGGCCCCGTTCCGTTCGAAGAGAGCATCAAATTTTTCCAACCTTCCCGTTCTGGTTAGCTTTTCCATGAACCGCCCCCCCAGCCAGCGGCTGACGCCAAAAGATAGGCTGGAGCCGAGGGACAGGCCCAGGGTGGAATATAAAAAGCCGGGAATGGCGCCAAACAGGAACCCCCCTAAAAAACCCGTGGCCTCCCCGGGGATGGGGGCCACCACCACCTGCAGGGCCTGGAGAAGAATGAATCCCACCGGCGCCAATGGGCCCAGGGAGTGCAGCCAGCTCCGGATGGTTTCCTTATAGGTTGCAAAGTTGGCGCCCTGGTGCCACCAATCCTGGAGCAGGTCCCATCCGGAAAAACCGAGCAGGAGCAGGAGCAGGGGCCACAGCAGGAGAAACAGGAGAAGCGCCACTCGGGGCAGAAACCGCCGGGAGGTGCTAACCGCTGATTCGGGAGAGTTGGACAAAGGTTACCTTGACGGGTTGACGATATTCACCTCGATCCGGGATCAGAGGTAGGATTATTGTAATGGCCCCTCACTTTCCTCTTCGTGAAACTTAAGGATATCCGGGCGGTTGGTGCCATCGATGTAACGGTTCCAGATGTCCCTGAGGTCCTGGATGGCCTGCTTCACGTCCAATTCCATACCTTGGGCCCGGAGTTGCCCCAGGGCAAAATAGAGTTCATTCAGCAAGCGGATCTGGGTGATGCCCACCACCTGTTCCTGGAGTTCGCCTTCCAGGTTCTCCAAGTTGATCTGCTCCAATTCCGCTAATTCCCTGAGGATCTCCTGGGCGATGCCGGTGAGGAGATCCTGATAATATTGGGGCCCGGAGAGGTCGATTTGCCTCCCCCGGCTCATGGTGATGACCGGGCCAGATGATGAATTCAGCATGCCAGCTTGTCTTTCAGGTACTGGGTAATGGCGGTGTCGTAGGCGCTGGTGAGGGCAAAGACTTTGCGGGCCAACTTAAAGCGGCTGGCCACGGTGGTGGCCCCCTGGTGGGCTTTCATTTCATGCATGATTTGGGCATAGTCCGCCGGGTCCACCACCACGGTGACGTCCTCGTAGTTTTTGGCCGCGGCCCGCAGTAGAGTGGGACCGCCGATGTCAATGTTTTCAATGGCATCCGCCAAGGTGCAGCCCGGCTGGGCCACGGCCTTCTCGAACTGGTAAAGGTTCACCACCACAAGGTCGATGGGCGCAATGCCGTGTTGCTCCATCTGCTCCCGGTGACTGGCCAGATCCCGGCGGCCCAGAATGCCCCCGTGAATCTTGGGGTGGAGGGTTTTCACCCGCCCGTCCAACATCTCCGGGAAGCCAGTATAATCCGAAACCTCCACCACTGAGACCCCGTTTTCCCGGAGCATTTTGGCGGTGCCGCCGGTGGAGAGGATTTCCACCCCGTGGTCCGCCAGGAACCGGCCGAATTCCACCAAGCCGCTCTTGTCAGTAACACTTATCAGGGCCCGCTTGATGGGGACCATAGTCTGCCTCCTTGGAGTACCGCAATTTTGTGGGGAGGGCCGGGGAACGCGTTTCCCTGCCCTCAGCCTTGTCCTACTACAGCAGGGAAATTTATGCAAGCCGGGAAGTGAGGGTAATTTTCCTTTCCGAGGAGCGCGGTTTTCAGTAAGATAGCACCATGCATCCTGTCATTTTCGGCGCCCGCGCCGCTGGATCGGCTGTGGCGGAGGTTCTCACGACCCGAGACCGGGGCCCGGGCCTGGCCCTCGGACAAGATTCCCCTTTGGCGGAGATCACCTGAGGTGGCCGGAAACCGGATGGGAACAACCCCGGCGGTGGCCGTCAGCCGCCTGAGCAAGTTTTTTCCCCTCATCACCCTGCGCCGCCTGCTCACCGGCACCTGGCAACAAGGGGTCTGGGCTTTGCAGGAGGTGGACTTTGAATTGTTCCCTGGAGAAGTCCTGTTCATCCTGGGACCGAACGGCTCCGGCAAGACCACCCTCGTCAAACTTATCGCCGGTCTGCTGGCTCCCACCAATGGCCGTATCTCGGTGCACGGCCTGGACACCGCCCGGTTTCCCCTCCAGGTGAAGCGGCGTCTGGGCTATATCACTTGCAATGAATACAGCTTTTATGGCCGTCTGACGGGCTGGCGCAACCTGGCTTTTTTCGCCCAACTGCAAAATCTGGATCCTAAAACCGTCATCCCTCCGGTGGTGGAGACCCTCAGACTCACCGAATATCTGGATCGCCGCTTTTTTACCTATTCCACCGGCATCAAGCGGCGCCTGGATATTGCCCGGGGTCTTTTGCACCAGCCTGACATTCTCTTGTTGGACGAACCCACTACCAACCTTGATCCCCTGAGCGCCGCCAAAGTGCGCCAACTCCTAATCGAGATCCAGGCCCGGGGCAAGACCATGATCATCGTCACCCACCGTTTGGAAGAGGTGCAAAAGCTGGGAGGTCGGGTGGCCATCGTCAAGGAAGGACGCTTTCAGGAAGTGACCCGGGAGGCCGGGGAAAACCTGGAAGAGCTTTACGCCCGCATGGTGGAGGAGAACATCCATGCGGGTTCATAAGGTCGCCGCCTTTTTCGTCCGAGATCTTCTGTGGGATTTAAGTTATCCCCTCAACTTTTTCTGGCGGGGCGCCAGCATTTTTTTCAGTCTCGTCACCTTCTATTTTCTAGGACGTTTGGTAATCGGCGGCGCCAGCGGACATCTGGCGGCGTATGGCGGAGGTGGTTATTTCCCCTTTGTATTGGTGGGCTTGGCCCTGGCCGGCTTCCAAAACGTGGCCCTCAACTCCATCTCCAGAGCTGTCCAATATGGCATGTACACCGGCACACTGGAGGCCATGCTGGTAACCCCCACCCCCATCTCCACCATCGTCTTTTCCTCGGTCCTGTACCAATTTGTCTCTGCTTTATTGTCCATCCTGGTTTATCTGGCCTTTGGGGCGTTGCTTTTTGGGTTTCCCCTGGGTCAGGCCGATTTTTTGTCGGCCGCGGTGATGTTGCTCCTGACCCTGTTGGCCCATCTGCCTCTGGGGATTTTATCCGCCAGTTTTCTCCTGATTTTCAAGCGGGGGGACCCCATTACCTCTTTGGTGGGGCACCTCTCGGCCCTCTTGGCCGGGG
This sequence comes from Syntrophobacterales bacterium, assembly GCA_037388025.1. Lineage (GTDB taxonomy): Bacteria > Desulfobacterota > Desulfobaccia > Desulfobaccales > 0-14-0-80-60-11 > JBGSLA01. Next base: position 57,207 of record JARRKO010000030.1, on the reverse strand, counting down.
TTTACTTTCCTTTGAGCGTGCTTCCCGGCTGGCTCCAGGTAGTGTCGTTCTTTCTGCCCTTTACTCACGCCTTGGAGGGCCTGCGCCAAGCGGTCCTGAACGGCCGGACCGTCATGGAGTTGAGCACCCAGGTGATGGTACTGAGCATCTTCGCCATCATCCTTCTCCCTCTCAGCCTGGCCGTGTTCTCCTATGCCATTCACCAGGCCAAACGCCTGGGGACGCTGTCGCAATTTTAATCATATCGGAGAAAGATCTTGGGAGAGGGGGCCAGGGGTCGCGAACCCCTGCCCCCTCTCCCAAGCCCTCTCCCCCAACTTCTTGAGTTTAATAGGGCGGCCCGTGGCCGCCGTCTGGCGTGCACGGCACACCCTTTCCCCTACGAAATTCTTCAAGGAATGCCAGACCTTAAACAAAAACAATCGGAGGGTCGTCGTTTTTCCGCTCGCTGATAGCTCCGATGACGTAGGCTTCTTCCTGGAGGCCCTGGAGACGCAAGAGCACATCGGTTTCCTGTTCAGGGGGCACGACCACTACCAGACCGATGCCGTAATTGAAGGTGCGGAGCATTTCCGTAAGAGAGATGTTGCCTAGTTCCTGGAGAAATCCAAAAATGGGGGGCACCGGCCAATTGTCCAGTTTGATCATCGCCTGGCAGGAGCGCGGCAGGATCCGGGGAAGATTGCCGATGAGGCCACCGCCGGTGATATGGCAAATGCCGCTCACGGGAAAGTCTCGCAACAGATTCAGGACGGTTTCTACATAGATGCGGGTGGGCTTTAGGAGCTCGTCTCCCAACAAATTTCCCAGAACCGCAATGTCATCCTGGACGGAGTACTGGTGGCGTTCGAAGAGAACCTTGCGCACCAGGGAATAGCCGTTGGCGTGCAGGCCGCTGGAGGCCAGGCCGATCAAGCGTTGACCCACCGCGATATCGGAGCCGTCCACCAGGTGCTCCCGCTCCACCACTCCGACCACGAAGCCTGCCAGATCGTAATCCCCGGGCTGATACATGCCCGGCATCTCGGCGGTTTCTCCACCGATGAGGGAGCAACGGGCCTGTTGGCAGCCGTTGGTGATCCCTTCGATAATCTGGATGGCGGTAGCCGATTCCAGTTGGCCCATGGCCAGATAGTCCAGGAAAAACAACGGCGTGGCGCCACAAGTAATAATATCGTTGACGCACATGGCCACCAAGTCGATGCCGATGGTATGGTGGCGGTCCATGAGGGTGGCGATTTTGATTTTGGTTCCCACCCCGTCAGTGGCCGAAACTAATACCGGGTTGCGGAATTTCTCCACGTCGAGATGAAACATACCGCCAAAGCCGCCGAGTTCGCCAATGACGCCGGTGCGATGGGTGGCTTTTACCAGGGAGCGAATATTCTGGACAAAGGCTTCGGCCTTGTCGATATCAACTCCCGCTTCTTTATATGAGATGGGCTCGCTCATGAAACCCGCTTCCCCCTGGCCGCGACAGTATTATTAGGAATCTGTCCCCAAGAAGATGGATAGAGACGAAAAAGGAGAGTCAGAGACTGGAGCTATCGCCCTCTGTGTCACCGCACTTACCGCAGACCTGCTCAGGTTCCCCCTCCGGGGGGGACCACAGGGCGCCGCATTTGGGGCAGAGGCATTCGCAGCCTTCCAGGATATAATCTCCCCCTTCAATCCGGATGGCTTTGCCGTTCACCAGGGCGTCCGCGATGGCCTGATGGGCCCGAGCCAACATCCGGGTGACCGTGGGCCGTGATACCTTGAGCTGTTGCGCCGCCTCTTCATGACTCAGGCCCAGGAAGTCTGACAATCTCAAGGCCTCCAGTTCATCCACTGTGATGAGCACATGTTCCAAAATACGTAAAGGAATTCCCTGGGGTTTAAAAAAGGTCACCCCTGGCTCCCGCTTCACGAGACGATATTTTTTAGGTCTGGGCATTGTCCCACCGAGTGTAAAAATTATTCTTTTTTTAATCATGACTTTTCACGCTGTCAAGGAGAAACCCTAATATCTGCGTCCGGCTCGGCAAGATTGACGACTACTTCAAAAGGCATTATGTTGTAAAAACTTCAGTGGCTCCATACGGGGCGCCGGATGCCAGTAAGGTTTACGCCAGCCATCACACCTGCGAAAGGAAGGCCCATGGGGGAAAACTTACGCCGCCATGTGGAAGAATGCGCCCGGCATGTATCGGACAAACTTACCCTGCAACCGGAGTGGGGCGTCATCATGGGTACCGGGCAGACGCTTTTGGCCGAACAGTTGACTGATGGGGGAGCCTTATCCTACCGGGACTTGCCCCACTTTCCTGCGGCCACCAGCCCTAGCCATCAGGGGCGGTTGTGTTGGGGGAATCTGGCCGGTCGGCCGGTCCTGGTCTTTCAGGGGCGGCTGCATTTCTATGAAGGCTACTCCCTCTCCCAGGTGACCATGCCGGTGCGCCTCATGGCAGCCCTGGGAGCCAAGAAGCTGCTCATCACCAATGCGGCCGGGGGCTTGAACCCCCTTTTTCGGGGGGGCGACCTCATGCTCATCCGCGACCACATCAATCTTTTGGGGGATAACCCCTTGGCGGGGGAAAATGTGGAGGACTGGGGCCCCCGCTTTCCCGACCTGAGCCAGGCCTACGACCGCGCCTTGACGGATTGGGCCAGTGAAGTGGCCCGTCGCCAGGGTATCATCCTGCGCCAGGGGGTTTATGTGGCGGTGAAGGGGCCGAGCCTGGAGACCCCGGCGGAAACCAAGTTTCTGAGGCTCATCGGCGCGGATGCTGTGGGCATGTCCACCGTCGCCGAAGTTATCGCGGCAGTGCATGCCGGCATGCGAATTTTGGGCATCTCCATTATCAGTAACGTCAACCTGCCGGACGCCATGGCCCCCATATCCATAGAGGACGTGGTGGCCACCGTGGGCCAGGCCGAATCCCGTCTGGTCCCACTTATTTTGGGTATTGTGGCTGCAGATCAAGAGGGGAATACGGGGGTGCCGGAGGAAAAAAAGGGGTGGTAAGGAGGGTCTTCCCCTCCTGATTTTCCATGAGAGTTTTTCCCCTTTCCAGGGAGGAGAGTGGTCCCGGAAAGGGAGGGTTCGGCGTGCTCAACTACGCTTCATGCGCCTACGGACTTACTTTTTCTTTTTTCGACCCTTGGGTCCCTTGGCCCGCTTGGGGGGAGGCTCCGTGGAGGCGATTACCTCCAGGTCCATTTCCTCCGGAGGAGGCTTGGGTTTGGGTTTGGGTTTGGCCTTGGCTGCGGCTTTCTTGGGGGCAGCGGGAGCCGCCTTGGGAGCAGCGGGGGCTGCCTTGGGAGCAGCAGCCTTGGAAACCTCTGCCTTGGGCGCGGCGGGAGCCGCGTTCCCTAAAATGTAAACCCGTTTAGCTGCGGGCAGATTTTCTAAGGAGGCGTTACACTCCTGGCACGACTTGAGGTCGAGCGGGTTGGCCGCCTGGCATTTAGGGCATTTCAGCCACAGCCCCATGTATGGTCCTCCGTGTGGTTTTTGTAACCATTAACAAACATATATCGAATCTTCAAGCTTTTTCTTTGAGTTATTTGCCGGGAAACGTGGCGTTTTCATCGTTTTTAATCCAATCAAGTGAGGTCCCATGAGAAAAGACATTATTACCACCAAACAGGCTCCGGCCGCGGTAGGGCCTTATAGTCAGGCCGTGGCCGCCGGTCCCTTCGTGTTCGTCTCCGGCCAGATACCCCTTAATTTACAAGGAGAACTGGTCCAAGGCGATATTGTGGTGCAAACGGTTCAGGCCATCGAAAACCTGGAGGCCGTGCTTAAAGCCGCGGGACTGACCTTGCAAGATGTGGTCAAAACCACGGTGTTTCTAGCGGATATGGCCGATTTCGCCGAAATGAACCGGGTCTATGGCGAGTTTTTTTCGCAAGAACCGCCGGCACGGAGCACCTTCCAGGTGGCCGCCCTGCCCCGGAATGCGGCCGTGGAAATCGAGGCCGTGGCCTTCCGGCAAGCTTAGCTGGGGCGGGGTGATTTGATAAAGGGAGGGCCCCTGATCTCCAGGAGTAGTCCCGAAAGGAAGCCATATGCGGACATTTGAGGAAATTCGCCAAAACTACCGCCTAGGGGAGGACGAGGAGAATATGCTGCACCGCCTTGGCCCCCTGGTGGAGCCATACGCCGATCAAGTGGTGGGGGACTTCTACCAATTTCTCCTGGAAATCCCTGATACCGCCAAGTTCCTGGAAGACCCGGCAAACTTGGCCCGCCTCAAGGTCTCTCACCGGGAATGGCTCACGGCCCTGTTCCAGGGTCCCTACGATGAGGGCTATTACCGCCGCCTCCAGCGCATCGGCCAGGCCCACGTGCGCATCGGCTTGTCGGCCCATTTTGTCTACGTGGCCATGAACTTTTTACGAACCCGCCTCAAGGAGATCATGGCCAGCGAGTTAAAACCCCCAGAGCGGGAATTTGCCGAAGATGTCCTGGACAGGATCCTGGATCTTAACCTGGACACCATCGCCCGGGCTTACCACCAGGCCGAACTGCGCCGGTTTTTTCTGTCCTACCGATTGGACGACGCCCTGATCCGCTTCGGCCGACGTTTCACCTTCGGCCTCAATTTCCTGTTGCTTCTGGGCCTCATCGGCCTGGCCGCGGGGATGGTGGTGGTGCTCTTGAATGACATCATGCACATCTTTCAAGGGGATTTTGACAAAGGCCTGGTGTCGGCCTTAGGGTCTTTGCTGATGCTGTGGCTGGCCATTGAGTTGCTGGAGGCCGAGTGCGACCGGCTTGGCGGGGGAGAACTTCAGCTCAGCCTGTTCGTGGGCGTGGCCCTGGTGGCCTTCATTCGCAAAGTGCTCATCGCCACCCTGTCCCATGAAGATATCAAATTGGAGCTGGTCTATCTGGGGGGGATTTTTATCTTCGGCATCATTTACTGGCTCATCGTCCGGGCTGAGACCCGGAAATAAGACCAAGGTTGAGCCACCCTTCTTGCCACCCAAAGACGACCAAAGTCTGTCTGATGTGACCCATCAAACAGAAATTTAAAGAGCCCTCTTGAGTGGCAGCTTGTCCTTCTTGAAATGAAGTTTCCCCAAAATCAGGTTGGCATCAGTTAGAAAATCATTGGCCAGCTCATTGGGGTAGTACAGCGTCACCTGCACGGCCTGGCCCTGGGTCTCTCCTAAAAGAATTTTCCCCGCCATGTCTTGGTTCCCGGGATCGGAAAAGCTGATAATTTTTTTGACCCACCCGTAGGGGAATTTAGCGGTAGCGGTGGCTTCGCCTTCCTTTTTCCAGCCATTATTGGCTAAAAGCCCGTTGGGGCCCGTGACGAAGGGTTCTTGAGCCGCCGCGGTCGCGGCGCCCCGGGGAAGATAGATGTGAACCTCGGCTTGGTCAAGGGCATTCCCCTGAGGTTTGAAGGTGAAGTTAAATCCGCAACCCTCGCTGCTGCTCGTTCCCTGTACCTGCATATTGTCGGGATACTGGGTCCTGATGGGCATGCCCGGTTCATCGTATATTTGGAGTTTTGCCGTTTCTTTCTGACCAGGCTCTTTGGCCAGGGGTTTCGGCTTGGCCGCCTCTTTCTTGGCCGGGACCGCCCGTGGCTTGGCTGCCGCTTTTGTGGCCTTGGCGGTATCTTCCGGCTTGCCGCAAGCCAAAACCAGATTTAACGAAAATAAGGTTATTCCAAGGATCAGGATTACTCGTCTCATAGAACCTCTCTCCTGACGATGTTACTAAAGGTGCTCTGGATCCTGAGGGACGGGCTGAGGGATCATGGGCTTCCCGCCCCTCATAAACTTGTAATTGCAGAGGCCACCCGAAATCGGGGTTACGTTCAAAAGGCTTTGGTTCCCTTAAACGGTTGATTTTTCGGCAATGGTGGTTGCGTTGACGGATTCAAGGGGTACTTGCTGCCGGTGAACTTCAGGGCGACCTTCTTGGGGGTGGCGCCGCCGCCGGACACCTCCACCAACAAGTCCCGCCAGCCATGGGTTTTGGTGTCGCTCACCAGCACCGGGCTGCGAATCAAGCTGGAGCGGGAAACAAACTCAAACCCTGATGTGGTGCCCTTGAATACCAGCAGGGTGCAGCCGCCGGAGCCGCAAAAGTACATGGGGTTTTCCAGCAGCACCAAGGCATCCTGGTAACCGTCGCCATTCAGATCGATCCGGGCGGTCTTATGGGGATTGGCATATTTGGGGTCGTCGCCTTTTTTCGCCAAATAAGCCAGGAGAGCCTGGTTTAAGTCGGTTTTCTGTCCCTGCTTCTCCCCTGCCTTGGTGGGCTCAGGCTTTTGGGCCTCGTGCTTGGCCGGCGCCTGGTGTTCGACCTCATGCTGGGCGTGGTGCTCTTTAGGTGCCGCTTCCTTGTGAGCCGAAGCCCCCTGGGTAGCCGCCGGCTTTGGTTCCTCAGCCGATTTCTTTTCGTCCGCTGCCTGCTGTTTTGCCGCCGATTTTTGGGCCTTGGCGGGCTCTTCCGGCTTGCCGCAGGCCATAATCAGGGTCAGCGAAAGCAACACTAACCCGACAATTACGAGAGAGCGTTTCACGAAACCTTCCTCCTTAGGGTGATAGACTGGAAAAGTTATTGGTCTTAGCGATTTAGGTATGCCATCCCGCCGGCAAACAGGAGAAAGACAAAAACCACGGCAAAGACGATAACCACCCAAAGCAGGGATGCCCGGCAGAAGTTGCGGCGGTTCAGGTTGCCGGTGCTGCCAAAGGCCCAGACCAGATACATCACGATGCCGACAATGGGAATTGCCAGAATAAAAATCGTGATAAACCAATCTTTGACAGACATGGGGCTGGAGTCAAACCGGGTTTCCCAACTTTCAATTACGTCGGCCATGCCTTTTCCCTCCCTGAAAAAATTTTTTAGAAATTAAGTTCCCTGGAAGGCCTGTCAAGGGGAGGTTCTAAATTTTTGGGGGCATGTTCGGCAAAGTTTGAGGCCCTTTGCGGTTGGGAAAGGCTCTGGAGAGAACGGGATAGCTCACAGCAGTGGCACCCTATTTTTCATCTATTGAGTAAGACTTACGAGATTTCAGCTTATTATAATACGAGATTTTTTACTTTCTCAGGGAAACCTCCTCCTGTATTCCAGGTCTTAACCTGGCCTGTGCCCCCAAGTTCTTGAACTTTTATGCACAAAATTAAGGGTAGATTGACCACCGTTACTGGCATAACTATATTAAATTAAAAAGTTATCCATAGCAGGACTTCCCCGCTCCACGCTGGCAACTTCGCCACTTTCTCCGGGTTTTCTCATGGATTCCGTGCTCCCGTTGAGGAATCAGAGAAGTCAATAGGTAAACCCAACTACCTAACCGAAAATTGCCACCTAGTTAAATATTCACCATAACTTACCTAATTTAACTAGGATTTTTCCGCTTAATCAGGTTCAGGGTCGGAGGGTCTGATGGGAAAGAATATTTCGTTGATAAGCATACTATTGTTCCTTGTTTCCTGTGCTTCTTCGCCCATAGATGTGTCCTCCAAGAAAATCGCCCCCACAGGAGAGACCATCGTTTTTGGTCGGATTAAGGTAATCGATGAAGGAACCCCGATTACCTGGCCTTCCTCGACTTTGCAAAGGGGGTTCAGTAGGCGCGGGGTTTTTACGATATTCATCGTGCCGGAAATCGGCAGTAAAGCAGTGGCCCATGATTTAACTGATGACGGTTCATTCTATTGGTATTTACCGAAAGGGCGTTACTTCATAACCGGATTTGAGTGGAAAATTGCCACCTTCACTACGGGTGGTCGGATTCCTGCTCGATTCGAAGTGCCCGCAGGGCAACCCTTGGTGTACTTAGGGACGTTGACCATAGATATGCACGGAAGACGGTATGCTTTTCGAGTAGATAATGAGCAACAGCAGGCCCTACAAAACTTGAAGAGCAAGTTTCCAGAGGTCAAAGGTACTCCTGTGGAAAGTCTGTTGCAATTGGAGGTGACCCAATGAACAGATGGATCTATGCAACATTGTTGACCATCCTTATTTGGCTCCCGGCATGCGTAACCCCGCATGGGACATCCCAAGTAAAGCCGATCTCCCCCGCGGTTGGTGATCCGCATCTGCCTAGAAAAGTAGATAGCCTCCAACCCACATTACAATGGGAACCCCCGCCGTCTCCCGGTACCAGTTACGATTTGGTTATTTATGAAGGTGTAAAAGTTACTTCATTTTGGAAAGGAACGAAACGATCCATCGGCAGGCAGGTTTACTATCGCGAGGGAATTCCAACTTCTTCACACCGAGTGGAAGAGGCCCTTAAACCAAACACGGAGTACTACTGGTCCGTGAGAGTTCGCCGGGACGGCATTGTTTCTGATTGGGCCAAATATGATTATAAAGCGTTAACCCCACTTTATTATAAGGAAGGAAGTGCCTTACCTTTTATGTTCAAAACACCTAAACAATAAAAAATTCCGTATAAAATTTTATCCTTGGTTTCTTAAAAAATTCGCCAAGACTCGGCAGGAAAAAGGCGGCCTGACCTATGACTTCCTGGAAGGGGGCAACTTAGTCGCCCCCGGTGCCCTGCTCCATGCTGCTCCTGGGTTCCGGCCTCCTGGGTCTGGGGCTTTTAGGCCGGCGGAGAAAACGGGGCTGATAAGCTCACACATCGGGGAGAAACCAAAGGCAGGGTCAAACATGGCCCTGCCTTTTTTATGAATGAAGTTTTAGATGAGGCACTTACTGTTCTTTATCAGAGCATTGACCGTCTTTTGGGTCTCAGAAATAGGGCCGTAGGGCCTTAGGGCGGGAAAGCGAAGCGCATCCCGCCACTTGCATTAATACCTCATCAATAAGCTACGTTCCTAGCCACCCTCAGGTGTGAATTTCAACAACGTCACCTTCCTGGAGGAGGTAGTCCCGCTGCACCCGCTGGCCCTCGAAGGTCTCCTTGCCCCACACCCGGGCAAACCGAAAACTTCGGCCCAAATCATGGTGGATGCGGTCCGCCAACTCCTGGAGGGTGGTTTGGGCCGGCACCACGAAGGGGGATTTGAAGTTGGCGGCCTTGCCCGGAGCCCGGGTGTAAACCCGCACCAGCTGCAAAAATTCAAACAGCGCCGCCCGAAGTTCGGGGAGACCCTGGCCGGTGAGCGCGGACACCACCCGGACCGGCAGGTCATCGCCCAGAACTTCGAGGTACAACTCCAATTCCTCGGGGTCGGGCAGGAGGTCGGCCTGGTTAAAAATGACCAGGGTCCGCCGGACCTCCAGCCGGGGGGGCGGGGGGGTGTGGTCCGGGCCGGACAGGGCCAGATGGAAACCGCCCAGGGTGGCCTTCAGGGCCTCGAGTTGGGCGGCGGGGTCTTCCGGGGGGGCCAGGACCGCGGCGAAGGCGTCGGCCCGCCGCAGAAGATCAGGGAACCAGGGCTCCAGGTATTCCTCGCCCAGGGGCGGGCAGTCCACCAACTGCACCTGGACGTTTTCGTAACGCATCATGCCGGCCAGGGGGATGCGGGTGGTATAGGGATAGTCGGCAATGGCAGGCTGGGCCTTGGTGAGCGCGGCCAACAGGGAGGATTTGCCGGTGTTGGGGGGGCCGAGCAGCGCCACCTGGCCCACCCCTTCCCGATCCACCAAATAAACGGGGGCCCGGCGGCCGGGGCCTTTGCGCGCCGCGCCCATGTCCTTGAGTTGGGCGATGCGCCGGCGCAGGTCGGCCTTGAGTTTGTCGGTGCCCTTGTGCTTGGGCATGATGGCCAACATCTCTTCCAGGTATTTAAGCTTTTCGCTGACAGACCTGGCCTCCCGGTAGCGCTTCTCCACTTCGAAGTACTGGGGAGGGAGGTTGGCCGGCATGGACCCTCCTGGCTAGGTTTTTTCAGGCAGAGCGGGCAACGGTTCGGTGGGCATGATCTTGGCGGCGGCAATTTCCCGCAGGGCTATGACGATTTCCTTGTTATCCGTTTTCACCAGGGCGGGAGCGCCTTTGTGAAACTGGCGGACCCGCTTGGCGGCCAGGTGGATCAGTGCGAAGCGGTTGGGTACCTGGCGGAGACAATCTTCAATGGTTACTCGGGCCATACGCTAAAACTCCTTGACATGCACAGCAATCCCTCGAAATCATTCCGAGGACCGGGACATAGCCTGAAGAGGTCTAAGCTGCCCCACTCTTTATTATCATCTGAAGATCAGGGAAAATCAAGGGAGTTAGACAGTTCTTGAGAGGGGCGGGCCGGGGCCAAAGGCAGGCCAGGCGGCTTCAACCCTGGCCCCTTTCCCAAAATCTCAGCTCCACAATCTCCACTCACTTTTTGGGGCCGCCTTTTTGCTTCATCTTGCCCGGGGGGATATGGCCCTGATCAAATTTTTTCGTCTGACCCGGGGGCATTGACGCACCGCCCCAGCCGGTTTTTTTGCCTTTGGCCCAGCCCGGGGGCACTTTAAAATAGGGAGCCTGGATGTGGTAAAATACCTGGGGTAATTCTCGCACCGGTGACCAGGGCCCGGTAGCGGCGGTGCCCCGGAACCACGCACCGCCCTGGAAGTTATAAAACCCTCCTCTGTAGCGGAACAGGTCCTGAGCCAGATTGGGGGCATACTCCACTCCAGACACCCCGGGTATGGGCGCCCATTTGGGAACCGCTGGTCCATGTTTGCCGGTTTTTTGCGCCAAAGTAAAACTCCCGGCTACCAGGATCACCAAAGTTAGGATAAATATCGTTAAGACTGACTCTTTCATAGTCCTCCTCCGTGACAAGATAATCCGGTTCAGGGAGCAGACCTTGCTGTGAAACGGGTCGTCTATTCATTACTTAACAAATTTTCCGTCAAAGTGAGAATTATATTCCCCTCCTGAATGACACCGAGAGATTAAAGGTAAATGGGATGAGGCAATTGGTCGATCATTTGATGGTATGGGGGATGGCGTTTTTCTTGCTGGGGACCACCATTAGCGACACGGGTTGGGCCCGGGAATTTCGCCTGGCCATCGATATCGGCCATACCCTAAAAAGTCCAGGCGCCATTAGCGCCCGAGGTGTGCCCGAATATTTCTTCAACAAAAATATCGCCACCCATCTGTATAAAAGACTCAAACAAGACAAGAGATTTAAAGGGTCGTTCCTCATAAATGAGAGCGGCGACAATATCTCTTTGGCAACCCGGACCGCCATCGCCCAGCGACGGGGGGCCGATCTGCTCCTTGCCATCCATCACGATTCCGTCTACCCCGAAGATCTCTCTTATTGGCTCCATCAAGGAAAAATTATGCCCTATTGCGATAAGTTCGCGGGATATTCCATCTTTTACTCAGAAAAAAACGGCCGCCCGGTGGACAGCCTGAAGTTTGCCATTATCCTCGGAACAGCCATGCTGCGGGCCGGCTTTTGTCCCACCTTGCATCATGTCAAACACTTCACCGGCGACGACAAAGCCCTGATGGATAAAACCAGAGGTATTTACAAATATAACCAGTTAATTGTGTTAAAAAACTCCACCATGCCGGCGGTGCTCTTTGAGTGCGGAATTATAAAAAATAAACAAGAAGAACTTCAACTGTCTCTGCCCAAGTATCAAGCCAAGCTGGTGGAGGCACTGTTCCAGGCCGTAAAAAAATACGCCGAGTCAACCAAGTAACTCCAGGCCCCCTGATTCATAATTGGGGAAAGGTGGCCGGGGCCGCGGTTATCCCCATTTCCCCTCTTCCAAGGAGCACCTTGGTGATTTACCTGCTGGTGGTAATGACCTCCCTGTTGGGCGGGGGGTCCCTGTTTTTATTTGCGCTGTTTCTTTTTCTGGGTTCGCTGGATCTGGTAAACCTCGGCCTGGACGCGGCCACGGCCCTGGGGTGGGACGCCGGTATTAGTCTGGCTTTTTTTGTGCAGCATAGCGTGATGATCCGTCAATCCTGCCGCCGGCAGTTAGGTCGCATCCTGTCAGAGAAATACCATGGCCTCGCATATACCATGGTTTCAGGGGTGTTTTTGCTCGGGGTGGTTTTCTTCTGGCAGGGCTTGGACTATCACCTGCTGACGCTGACGGGTTGGCTGCGCTTGGTGGCGCGCCTTATATTTTTCTTGGCCATGGCGGGGTTTTTTTGGGGGGTGCTATCCCTGGGTTTTTTTGATCCCTTCGGCCTCAAGCCGATATTACCGGACCGGCTGGCCCTACCCGCTCAGCCACAGGGTCTGGTAGTGCGCGGTCCCTACCGTTGGGTCCGCCACCCCTTATACCTTTGCGTAATCCTGTTAATCTGGTCGTGTCCGGACGTGACCGCGGACCGATTGCTCTTCAACTTACTGTGGACTGGCTGGATAATCATCGGTACCCGGCTGGAAGAGCGCGATCTGGTGGAAACCTTTGGCCAGGCTTACCGTGATTACCAGCGACAGGTGCCCATGCTCCTGCCCTACCGTCCGTCCCCTCCCCCCAAGCCTGAATAATTTTTTACCGGCAGAAATCTCCCCCTTCGTTCCCATGATTTAGGTCAGTATATATGATAAAATATGTATTTTATATTCGGCAAAATCTTGGTTACCATACGCCGGGCAAGGTAACGTAGCGGCCCGGACTTTGCCGCCGCACCGGATGAATAACCACAACTCCCGAGGCCCTGCCGCGCCTCGAGACCGGAGGACGAAATGGCTGTTGAAAAGAAGGAAATCAAGAAGGCAACCTTAACAATAGGAGAGCGTATTATTGAATTACCATTAATTATAGGGACTGAGGGAGAGTTAGGGATTGATATTAGAAAGCTTCGGCCCGAAACAGATGGAATTATGGTTAACGGTTACCCGGTTAAAGGTGGCGTTATAACCTATGATCCAGGTTATAAAAATACCGGCGCCTGTATTTCACAAATAACTTATATTAATGGCGAAGAAGGCATCATGCGATATCGAGGCTATAATATTGATGATTTGGCCTCGAAAAAATACCGCTTTATTGATGTGGCCATGCTAATTATCTTTGGTGAACTGCCCAATCCTGCAGAAAGGGAAAATTTTCGGGAACTCTTAACCAGATTTGAACTGGTGGATGAGGGCATGAGGAAATTTTTCGACTCCTTACCGCCCAACGCCGACCCCATGGCTATTTTGTCAGCGGCCATTCAATGCAGCAGTTTATATAATCCGGAATTACGGGCTATTGATCCTGCCGATGATGAGGACTTCACTCTGGCTGCGGCGAAACTTCTGAGTAAGGTAAGGACAATTGCGGCTTTCAGCTATAAATATTCCATTGGCCAACCGATAATGTATCCCAATCCGGAGCTTGATTATTGCAGCAATTTTCTACATATGATGTTTTCCATTCCCAATAAGTGTCATATTGCTTCTGATACGGCTGTCGATGCTTTAAATCTTTTTTTGATGCTCCATGCCGACCATGAACAAAATTGTTCCACCTCTACGGTTCGCATGGTGGGGTCTACCGAGGCTAATCTTTTTGATTCGGTGTCATCCGGAATTTCATCTTTGTCGGGACCTTTGCATGGCGGGGCTAACGTTGAAGTCATTCATATATTGAAGAGAATAAATTCGAAGGAAACTACTATTGATAAGTTAATCGATGATGCTAAAAATAAAAAGATTAGATTACCGGGCTTTGGCCACAGGATATATAAAAATTATGATCCTCGCGCCAAAATCATAAAACAAACCGTACATAAATTATTACAAGAATTTAACCAAGAAGATCCTTTATTGGAGCTTGCCTATACGTTTCCCAACGTCGACTTTTATTCAGGTATTATGCTCCGGGCTATCGGCATCCCCCTCAACATGTTTACCGTGATGTTCGCCATCTCCCGCATGGCCGGCTGGATCGCCCAGTGGCGGGAGGAAATGCTGGACGAGACCGCCATTCAAAGACCCAGACAAATCTATATCGGGGCAGTGGAAAGAAAAATCTGAGCCCTCGTCCGAGATAGGGTAAGCGGAAATATTGCCAGGAAGGCTGAGATGAAAAGCTATCGCCAAGAGCTGTGGTTTCAAGTCCCCGGGCGCCGGGCCTTGATCAATATCACCCCTCAGTTGAACCAGTGTCTCCGGGAAAGTGGCATCCAAGAGGGCCTGCTCCTTTGTAATGCCATGCACATCACCGCCAGCGTTTTCATTAATGATGATGAATATGGCCTGCATCGTGATTATGAGGTCTGGCTGGAAAAGCTGGCGCCCCATGCCCCGGTTTCCCAATATCGCCACAACGACACCGGGGAAGACAACGCCGACGCCCACCTGAAGCGCCAAATCATGGGCCGGGAGGTAGTGGTGGCCGTCACCAACGGCAAACTGGACTTCGGCCCCTGGGAGCAAATTTTCTATGGGGAGTTCGACGGCGGCCGCCGGAAACGGGTGTTGGTGAAGATTATCGGGGAGTGACTCTGAGATTGCCCCTCAGGGCAGATTCAGGCGCAGCTGATTTGCCTCAAAAACCACCTCAGTAAATTGATGAAGGAGGCAAAGGGGCAAGCCTCCAGGAAGCCGGTCCTCAGTGACGCAGGAACATGCCGGTCAAAGGCTACCTTGATTTTTCCTTGAAAACCGAGGGCGCGCCCCGGCGCCTGCCCCTATACCTGATGACCATACAGGGAAGTTGCGTTTTTAACTTTGAACTTTAAACCTTGAACCTTGAACTTTTTCGGCTGAAGGAGGAATCAGCATGAAGTGTGAGAAGTGCAGCACCACTATTGAAGCAGGGGAAGAACGGGAACATCTCGAACAGCTGCTTTGTGAAGATTGCTATATGGACGCCCTGGACACCATGAAAACCTGTGACCCCTGGGCGGTATATTCGGCCACCTCCCTGGAACGCCAAACCGGCGGCGCCGTTACCCTGACGGCCATACAAGACGAAATTCTGCGCCTTCTCAAGGAAACCGGCGGGTTGGAGCGCGAGGCGCTGCTGGAGGCCCTGGATGGCAAGCTGACCATGCCTCAGTTGGAAAGGGAGTTCTCCACCCTCAGGCACATGGAAAAAGCCCGGGGTGAGAAACGAGGCGATAAAGTGTTTCTCGTGGTCTGGTAAGAAAATATTCCCGGGAAACAGGCCTGGACGGTCTGTTTAAGACCCCCCACGGTTTGGCAGGAATCGCCTTCTTTGGAACCTAAAGGAGTTTCGCATGGATTATTCTGACCTTACCGCGCCCTGCGGCTTGCCGTGCTTTGCCTGTTATATGTATCTGGCCAATGAAGATGAGACCAAACGCCACCTTGTTGCCCAAGTGTTGGAGTTGCCACTGGAACAGGCCGTGTGCCCCGGCTGCCGCAAAGTCCACGGCCAACCCGCCCATATCCCCATGCCCTGCCGGGTTTATCCCTGCGCCGCCGAGAAAAAAGTCCACTTGTGCTGTGACTGCCCGGAGTTCCCTTGTGACTTCCTGCATCCCTATAGGGATAATGCCAAATTGTTGCATAACACCAAGGTCTTTAACTTGTGCCTGATAAAGAAATTGGGGCTGGAAGTGTGGGCTCGGGAGAAAGCCCCAAGCGTTTTGGAGACTTATTTTTACGCCAAATGGCGGCTTTAGGGTCGCACGGTGTAAATCCTGGGAACCTCACCGCCGGGTTGCTAAAAGTTCCCCTCTTTGTTAGTTAGGATCATATGTCCTCGCTGGCAATGATCCTCGGTGTGATCTTTTGCCTTTACTGGGTGGCCCAGCTAGTTTTCGTGCGGCAGCACTTACGCTGGACCTACACCCCGCAGCCCTCCGATGCCAGGGACATCGCCAGATCGGTCAGCGTCATCCACCCCATCAAGGACCTGGACTTCGAGTTACAAAAAAACCTGGACAGCTGGTTGTCTCAGGACTATGGCGGTCCCATCGAGCACATTTTCAGCTTCCAGGACGCCGATGACCCGGCGCTGCCGGTGGTCCGCGGCCTGCCTGCCCGCCACCCACAGGCCCACATTAAAATCCTGGTCAATCCGCTCATCCCCGGCTTGAACGGCAAGATTTCCAACATGGTGCACGGGCTTAAGGCCGCGGCTCATGACGTCATGGTCTTCGGCGACAGCGACACCCGGGTGCAGCCCGACTTCCTGGTGAAGATGGTTCGGCCCCTGGCGGACGAAAAGGTCGGCGCCACCAGCTGCGGGCAGATCAACCTCGGCGGCCGGGACTTTTGGACCCGGTTTTTCACCTATCTCCAGAACTGCGAGACCGACTTCTACTGGGCCTTTTTCGCCTGGCTGGGGTTAAATGTAGGCATCACCGGCGCGGCCTTCGCCATGTCCAGGGACCTTATTGAGAAAATCGGCGGTTTGCAGCGCTTCGGCGGGAGCCTTCTCGAGGACACCTTTCTGGGCAACCAGCTCTATCGGCAAAATCTCCGCATTGTTCTCGGCCCTTTCATCGAATGCCATGTGGACCGGCTGGAAAAAGACAAAACCTTTAATTACTTCAAGCGGGTGTCCATCGGCATCCGCAGGCACATCCCCCTCGAGACCCTGGGTTATGGGTTCATGCTGTCCTGGTACTGGATTCTGCTCCTCGTGGCCCTGGTGGTTCAGGATTATGCATTCTTGGGGCTCTGCCTCGGGTTCATGGGTTGCCGCACCGCCGCCGGCCTGCTCCAGCGCCTGGTGACCAAAGATCGAATCTTTCCCGTCGATGTCGTCTTGCCGCTCCTGTTCGACCTGTTGATGGCCTTCTATCTATTGTTCCCCTTCAAAAGCCCTTATGTCACCTGGCGGGGGATACGCTATCGGGTGAGCGTCGACGGCAACATCAAGGAAGTTTCCCGGACACCGCCATGATCACCGTGAAGCCCGTCCGGTCTTCCCGGGAGCTGAGGCGGTTCATCAGGCTGCCCTGGAAGATCTACCGCGGTGATGCGCATTGGGTGCCTCCCCTCATATCCGAGCAGCGCCGCCTGCTGGCTCGTTCCCTCCCCTCGGTGAACCAGGAAACGCGTTGTCTGTTCTTGGCGGAGTCTGGGGGTCACCCCGTCGGTCGCCTGGCCGTGCTCATCGACCCTGCCTTGAACCTGGTTAAGGGCTCCCAGATCGGATACTTTTCCTTGTTCGACTGCATAAATGACGAGGAAGTCGCAGCCCACTTGTTTGAGGCCGCGGCTGAGTGGCTGCGCCGGCGAGGCATGAGGGTCCTCAAAGGGCCGGTGTCCCCGGCCGGGCCCCACGAGGATGATAGCAAAGGCCTTTTGGTGGAGGGCTTTGATCGGCCTCCCGTGTTCATGACTTCCTACAATCCCTCCTATTACCAAAGACTGATGGAAGGCCAGGGGTTCAACAAAGACTTCGACGTGTATGCCTACCTGCTAAGCAAGGATCAGGTTTTCGCCAAAGACCCTGGAAAGATTGTCGAATACGCGGCCCGGCGCTACGGTTTTCGCCTGGAGACCGTCGATCTCACCAACACTGAACGGGAAATCCGCGATATTAAACGTGTTCTCGACCTCGCCGTTCCCGCCGAGTGGGTCGACATGATCCCGCCATCCCTTGAAGAAGTTCGGGCCGTGGCCGAGCGCTTGCGGCAGGTGGCCGATCCGGATTTTGTGGTCATCGCCCGGGCCGACCACGAGCCCATCGGTTTCGCGGTAGGGCTCCCGGACTACAACCAGGTTTTCCTTCACTTGAACGGCCGCCTGACACCGCTGGGGTTGCTGAAATATTTTTATTACAGGCGCAAAATAACCTGGTTGCGCGTCTTTGTCATGTTCGTGGTGCCGGCTTTCCGCCACAAGGGTGTGTCCCATGCCATGTATCATCACTTTTTCCGGCGGGCCGTGGCCAAAGGCTACACCCACGCAGAAGGGTCCACCATCGGTGAGCCCAACGTCGAGATGCGCCGGGACATCGAAAGTGTCGGGGGGCATCGCTACAAGACGTATCGCATCTACCAGAAAACTATCGGGACCTGAATGTGGTGAGAAATAATGTGCCAACGATAGACAAGCGCCGATAATGGCAGGTTATCACCGGCATAATGTATATCAACCAGGGCCAGGGAAATTAATAAATCCTGGGACGAGACATCCAGCCTATCCTACAGTGACTATCACAAGGATGGGCAGACTAGACAATTTCCGATTGCTTTGTTGAGGCCCAGTGATAAAATTTAATACATAAGAAGGCTTAAAAGCCGGTTAATTTTGGATTTAGGACACGGTTAAAGTTCACATATAATCTCTGGTTCAAGGATACTTCGTAAGGCTCTAGGACGGTTATGCTTCAAACTCTTTACTGTTTGAAGCCCCCCTTCCAAAACCTTCGGAGACGATTTCATGACCACAAAAGGTTTTAAACGCAAACTCGCTGCCATCTTCAGTGCCGACGTAGCAGGTTATAGCCGCCTCATGGGGGAGGATGAGGCAGCAACGGTAAGGACCCTCGAGACTTATAAAGGGGTCGTCTCGGACTTGATCCAGCAGCATCGAGGCCGGGTGGTAGATGCTCCCGGCGACAACCTCCTCGCTGAATTCCCCAGTGTAGTGGATGCAGTGCAATGTGCTGTGGCGGCTCAGAAGGAGATCCAGGTCCGCAACCTGGAGTTACCCGAGACCCGAAGGATGCAGTTCCGCATCGGGATTAATCTGGGGGATGTGATTGAGGAGGAAGACCGCATTTACGGCGACGGGGTGAACATCGCGGCGAGGCTGGAGTCCATAGCGGAACCTGGTGGCATCTGCGTCTCCAAGACCGCCTTTGAGCACATCGAGACCAAGCTGCCCTTTGGTTATGAGTATCTAGGGGAGCAGGTCGTCAAGAATATCGTCAAACCGATAGGCGCCTACAAGGTCCTGATGGAGCCAGGGGAAACGGTGAAGGCTAAGACTAAGGTGAAGCCAAAGAAGAGCGCCAGGTGGAGGCCCATGGTCATCGCCCTGGCAGTCGTCCTTCTCATGGCCGCAAGTGCCGCAGTGATCTGGCGGTTCGCCTTTCCCCCTGCCTCAACGTGTCCGGAGACAACCTCCCAGCAGAAAGTGAAGCAAGAGAAGAAAGATATGAAAGATATGATGAAAGATATGTGTAAATGACGGATTCTCCGACCTTGTGTTATGAATCTGAGATTATTAAGGGATACTTCATAAACGGCAGCAAGGTATCCTTAACCGAATAAGCAAAAAGGCAGGGCCATGGCTGGCCCTGCCTGTGGTTCTCATCAGAGTGACGGGCTGTTTAAACCTTCCTAAGCCGCCACACTGCTATTTTGATTTTGAAGTTAGTTAGGACGGATTAAATAGCTCAAGCGCGGCCCTGTAGCCGTTATCCTTACTCTTCTAGAAGCCCCTCTGCCTTTGCCTTCGAAAGTGAGACCAACTTCTATCCGAGCCTCCCGCTCCAATTGCCTCTTTAAGGCCATAACGTCCCTGATGTAATGATTTTTGTACCACTCGGCGTTGTAGCGCTTTAAGACATCCGGGGTTTTGCCTCTGAGAGCCCGGGCCCCCACTCTAATGTTGGCCAGGTCGTCATCGAGTTTCCAGCGGGGGATCTTCCGGCACCGCTCGTTGATCCCCATAGGTCCCCAGAAGGGGCTATGGCCAATCCGGTCGCTGTCCCAGCCATTGCCTTCAATCCAGGCCACGGCGGCCACCAGGAAAGGGTTGACATGATAGCGCTTGCCTGAGCGCTTGGCCTCTTCCCACCATTCGCACGGCATGACCTTACCGTGTACCACGGGGGGTGGGGCCTGCTCCCACCAGTTACTGTCATGGCTGACAGAGCCTGGCGAGAGGAACAATAAAGCCATTAGGGCCAGGGAGGCCCGGGTTATCCCAAGATTTTCTCCTTTAAGGGTGTGATGATGGCCATAGAGATATTTCTCTCCTTTTTGTCGGTTTTGTTCGCTGCTTTAACGTTTGGATATCAGACCGTAGCTGTCCAGAAATGTTAGCCGATCTATCGGGGTGATTACCCGAAGATCATGCTGCTGGCCGGGTATATTTTTGATGGGGTTTAATAAAGGCCGGGGAGGATTTCAGGACAGCCGGCGGCCATGTTCCAGACGCCGTTTTTCTGGCAGGCAATTACTTTGCCGTGGCCAGGAAGGTCTTTTGGTCTTTTGGGCCGTTATTTAATCGTTCTCCAGAGTTTGTAATTTTTTTCTCGTAGTATAACCAAACAGGGCTCGGCTGGCAAGGCCTTAGACCCCGGGAGGAATCCAAAGTTAATTTGGGCACCTGTTTAGGATTCTTTTTACTATGCAGAACATCTCCGCTATTCTTCCAGGAGAGGTGATAACTACGGGCTTTGGGTTCTAAGGGTTAGTTATACCCAAAATTCAGGGAAAAATTAAATTTTCACAAAAATTTGTGCTACGGTGCCGTCCACAAAGCAATAGACTGTCAAGAGATGAGGCTTGTTTGCCATAAACAATGGAAGAGGGGTCCCCAACCTTTTTTACTGCGGTGGCCAGGGCTGCCGCCTAATCTCAGATTAAAATCTTAGCTAACCTTGTCCGATTATCCAGATGATCAAAGTTAGATCCGGTGTTCAAATTATCATGCCTGAGGGCCCTTGCAAGAGTGTGCCCCCTGGAATGAAAAAATCAGTTGGGCAGAAATAAGCTTCTGGTCAGGCTGCATCGGGTTCCGCGGGAAAGCGGTCCACTTTTATTGTTGCAAAATGCATCGCTCTGTAATAGTAAACTTATATATGTAAAAATATATATATTTTCGCTTTAGGGGAGTCTCCCCATGGAGAAACCGGCCCATCAACCCATAAAACCGCAGGTTTCCCTGGCGCAAGAACTAACCAAAGCTCACCTTCCTGTAAGTTCTTGTTTCTTCTGCAGAAAATGTTCTGGTGGTTGTCCCTTGACCTTCGCCATGGATATTCTGCCCCACCACGTCATCCGCCTGGCACTTTTAGGCCAGGAGGAACAGGTGCTTGACTCCGAGACTATCTGGGTTTGTTCCGCCTGCCAGACCTGCACGACCCGCTGTCCCAACGGAATCGACATCGCCGGAGTGATGGACTGGCTCAAGGAGACCGCAGTCAAGCGGGGTCGACCCATCCCCGATGAAGAGGTCATGGCTTTTCACCGCTTTTTCCTGAAGAGCATCCTGGCTTCCTCGGGTCGGGTATCGGAAACCCGACTCCTGCGGAACTACACGTTCTATAAAATGCGGCGCAAACTGGATCTGACTGAACTCAAGCAAAATATTAACTTGGGATGGAAGCTTTGGAAACGGAACCGGGTACGCTTGATGGGCCCTCCCGCTCTGCAAGGCAAAGCGGAAATCAAAGAAATTTTTCGCAAAGGTGAGTTTTAGATTATGGAGGTTACCTACTATCCCGGCTGTTCGTTAGAAGGTACGGCGGTGGATTATGCCGCGTCCATTGCCGGCATAGCTCCGCTGTTGGACGTAGAGTTGGTGGAACTTTTCGATTGGAATTGCTGTGGGGCAAGTTCGGCTCACTGTTTAAGCCACCAGATCGCTTTACACTTGCCGGCCCGCAATCTGGCCTTGGCCGAAAAAGTCGGGCGGGATGTGGTGGCGCCCTGTGCCCTATGCTTCAACCGGCTAAAAGTGGCAGAAAAGGCCTTGCTGGATCCGGAGGAGGAAGAGCTCGGCATTCCCTATGAGGGTGCCATCAAGATTTGGGATTTGTTGGATTTTCTGACCCAAGATGTCTTCCTGGAAGCCCTCGCCCCCAAGGTAGTGGCCCCGTTGATAAATCTTCGAGCCGTGTGCTATTACGGCTGCCTGGTGGCCCGTCCTCCGGCAGTAACAGGGAAAACGAATTACGAAAACCCGCGCAATATGGAACGCCTGCTAAAGGTTTTGAAGGTCAAACCCATCGATTGGTCTTTCAAGACCGATTGTTGCGGGGCCGGATTGGCCGTGGCCCGGCCGGATATCATCGATACTCTGGTGCAGCGTCTTTATGAGCGGGCCTTGGCGGCCAAGGCCGAGTGTTTCGTGGTCTCCTGCCAGATGTGCCAGGCCAATTTGGACCTTGCCCAAGAGCGCATTTCCCGGAAATTCGGTAAGGATTATTATTTGCCCGTGTTTTATTTTACAGAATTGATTGCCCTAGCCTTGGGCCATCCCGACGCTCACAAGTGGCTGGCCCAACATGTGGTGGATCCCATGCCGTTACTAAAGAGCAGGGGGTTGGCTTAAGCGATGGCTGCCAACACGTCTCCAGGCCAAAGGCAACCCATCGGCGCAGTTATGGTGGTAGGGGGTGGCATCTCCGGTATCCAGGCGGCCCTGGATCTGGCGGAGAGCGGTTTTTATGTCTACCTGGTGGAGAAAAAGCCTGCCATCGGCGGTACTATGCCGATGTTGGACAAGACTTTTCCCACCAACGACTGCTCCATGTGCACCTTGGCGCCGAAACTGGTGGAAGTGGGTCGCCACTTGAACATCGAAATTCTGGCACCGGCCGAAGTGACGGGAATATCGGGAACTGAAGGAAACTATAACGTCGAGGTGGTCTCGAAAGCCCGCTACATTGATGAAAATCTGTGCATCGCCTGTGGGATCTGCGCCGAGAAATGCCCCAAAAAGGTACCGGACGAATTCAATCAGGGGCTCAGTTCCCGGAAAGCCGCTTATGTCCTTTATCCACAGGCGGTTCCCTTGAAGTATGCCATAGATGAGAAGCACTGCATCTATTTTCTCAAGGGCAGGTGCCGGGCCTGCGAAAAATTCTGCCCCACTCAGGCGGTGGATCTCTCCCAGGAAGACCGGACCTTGAACATCCAGGTGGGCGCGGTGATTCTATCACCCGGGTTCCAGATTTTCGATGCCCGCCAAAAGCCGGAGTATGGCTATGGCCGGTATCCTAATGTCCTCACTTCCCTGGAATTCGAACGGATGTTGTCGGCCACGGGACCCACCGCTGGTCATATTAAGCGCCCTTCCGACGGTACCGAGCCCGAAAAAATCGCCTGGATACAATGTGTAGGGTCTCGAGATGCGGGCAAGGGACGACCCTATTGCTCGTCAGTGTGCTGCATGTATGCTACCAAGCAGGCCATCATTGCACAAGAGCACGATGCCAAAATTCAACCCACTATTTTCTTCCTTGATCTGCGGGCCCATGGCAAGGGATTCGAGGCTTATTATCAGCAGGCTAAAAAGCATCATCAGATCAATTACCTCCGGGCCATGGTTTCACGGGTGGTGCAGAACCCCCGGACCCATAACCTGGAGGTGACCTATATCGATGCCAGCAACCGCGTCCAGACGGAAGAGTTTCATACAGTGGTTCTATCCGTGGGCATGGGGATTGCCCCGGAAACCGTCGAACTGGCTAATAAATTAAAGGTGGAGCTCTCCCCCGCCAACTTTGCTGAGACCAACTTCTGTTCCCCGGTGACCACTTCTCAACCCGGAATCTTTGCTTGCGGCAGTTTTACCGGCCCCAAGGATATCCCCGATTCGGTGATGGAAGGGAGCTCCGCCGCGGCTTCGGCAGCGAGTATTTATCTGCCATTGCGGTAGGAATATCGGCGGCGTGGTCGATATCCCCTCCTTGGTGGAAAGAGCCCGGGACATCCCCAATGTGGAGTATGTGCAGGAAAATCTTTTCAGCTGCTCACAAGATTCCCAGAATCAAATGGTTCAGATGATCAAGGAACACAACCTGAACCGGGTAGTAGTGACCGCCTGCAGCCCCACGACCCACGCGGCCATGTTTCAGAATATGCTCAGGAATGCCGGCCTGAATAAATATTTGTTTGAAATGGCCAACATCCGCAACCAGTGCACCTGGGTACACCAGGAGGAGCCGGAAAAAGCCACCGAAAAATGTCTTGACCTGATCTACATGGCTGTGGCCAAAGCCAGGCTGTTGGAGCCCTTGCAATATCTCTCAGTGCCGATAGACAAGAGGTCCCTGGTAATCGGGGGTGGTATGTCCGGGATGACCAGCGCTCTATCGCTAGCTGACCAAGGTTTCGATGTCCACCTGGTGGAAAGAACGGAGCATCTGGGGGGCAATGCCCGCAAACTCCACAGCACCTGGCGGGATGAAGAGGTGCACACCGTGGTGGCTGACATGATTGCTAAAATTGAACAGCATCCCAGGATAACCATCCACTTGTCGGCTCTAGTAGAGGAAGTTTCTGGTTCCGTGGGCAATTATAAGTCGACCTTGTCCACCGGTCAGGAGATTGAGCACGGTGTGGTAATCATCGCCGTCGGTGCCGAGCCGCTGCGGCCTGAAGGCCAATATCTCTATAAAGAGCATCCCAACGTCCTGCTCTCCTTGGACCTGGATCGGGAATTGTTCCTGGGTACTCCCAAGGTTAAGAACGCTCAGGGAGTTGCTTTTATTCAGTGTGTCGGCTCCCGTATCCCCGAGCGCCCCTATTGTAACCGGTTGTGTTGCAGTCATTCCGTGGAAAATGCTATCCGGCTGAAAGAGTTGAATCCCGATATGGATGTTTATATTCTTTACCGGGATATGCGAACCTACGGCCAACGAGAACCTCTCTATGCCACCGCCCGGGAAATGGGCGTGCTCTTTTTCCGCTATAATGTTGATGACCCTCCTCAAGTGGATGCTGCTGGGGATAAGATCACCATCACCTTCGAGGATCAGGACTTGCTGGTGCCGATGGAACTTCAGGTGGACCTCCTGACCCTGGCCACGGCCATTATCCCCCATCAAAATGCCCCGCTGGCGGATTTGTATAAGGTGCATCTCAATTCGGAGGGCTTTTTTTCCGAAGCTCACCCCAAGATCAGGCCTGTGGAATCCAGCACCGCGGGAATCTATATGGCCGGGTTGTGCCATTATCCCAAACCCATTGAAGAATCAATGGCAGAAGCCCTGGCCTGCGCCTCGCGGGCCAGTACTATTCTGCGTCGGGACACCTTGGAACTTGAATCCCTTACTTCCCGTCCAGTTGACGAAAATTGCGACGGCTGCGCCTTTTGCATAGATGCCTGCCCTTTCCAAGCCATCAGTCTAGTGGAGTATGTCGTGAATGGCAACGTCAAGAAGACGGTGGAGGTGAACCAGACTCTCTGCAAAGGCTGTGGTTCCTGCATGGCTACCTGTCCGAAAGAGGGCATTTACGTGGCCGGATTCACCTTGATGCAACTGGAGGCCCAAGTGAATGCCGCCCTGGGATCGATGGAGCCGCTCTCCCTGACGTCCCCCGACGTCAGCCCCACCACACCCTTATCCAGGGGAGTGAACGGGAAAAAATTTCTGTGGGACGGGGTTACATACGAATCCAGAGAGGACGCCCAGCAGGCCTTGGAAGGGTATGAGAAAGGCGGATTTGAAACGCACCTGTTTACAGAAGAGGACAAGTACCTGGTTTACACGAGGATGTTGGCGACTCACTCCGCCCCAGCTGCTTGACCGGCCCGCAGCGCACCGTACAGGTTAAAGCCCGATAGATTTCCGGCCTGGAACACCCGCCCGACTTCCAGGTTCGCCAACATCCTCAGCAGTTCACCAGCCTGACCGGTAAATTTACTCCTTCACATCCCCCGAAGCCAGCCGGGGGATGCGGCATGATGGGAGGAATCATGAAATCTTTTTCTCATTTGATCGAAGAGGTTCAGAATCCAGGTCTCTGTCATCATTGCGGGGGATGCGTGACCTTTTGTACAGCGATTAATTACGGGGCCTTGGAATTATGTGAAGATGGCCGACCCTGCTACAAAGATGAGGGAAAATGTATCGAATGCGGTCTCTGCTACTCCATTTGCCCCGAAATTGACGAACTGGATGAGGAAGTAAAACAAAAAGCCTCTTGGAGTCCTCCCATGGGGGCCGTGATGCGTCTTATGGCGGCCCGTGCCTCTGACCCGGAGGTGCGCGCCCGCGGCACCGACGGGGGACTAGTGACCAGTCTCCTGATCCATTTGCTGGACCGGGGACTCATAGATGGGGCTATTGTGAGCAAGAAGTTGGGCCCTTTTCAACGACAACCCTGGCTGGCTAGAACCAGGGAGGAGATTGTGGAGGCCGCCGGTTTCCATTTCGATACCTCTCATGGCATGAAGCACTTTTCTGAAATATATTCAACTTTTTCCCCTTCTGTCATGGCCCTTAGCCACCTGGTCAAAGGGCATCTCAACAGAGTGGCCTTTGTGGGCACGCCCTGTCAGATTAATGCGGTTCGGAGAATGGAAGCCCTGGGTATAGTTCCCTCGGATTGCATAAGATACCTTTTCGGTCTGTTTTGTACCGGGAACTTTTACTTCGGGGATAGACAGCGCCAGAAACTGGAAGGTATTGGCAATTTCCGTTGGGACGATGTGCGCAAGATAAATGTCAAAGAAGAGCTCATGGTGCATTTGCACAGCGGGGAAGTCAGATACATTCCTCTGGATAAGCTGGATTTCATGAAAAGATACGCCTGCCAATACTGCGATGATTATTCCGCCGAATATGCGGACCTGTCCTTCGGTGGCCTGGGCGCGCCCGAAGGCTGGACCATGGTTATTGCGCGCACTCAGCGGGGATGTCCCGTGCTAGATGATGCCATCGGTGTTAACGTGGAACCATATGTTTACAAAGACAACCCCCGCTGGGCCTTTCATGCTATGGCCAAATTGCTGGAATGGTCTGACAAGAAAAAGCAACACGCGGCCTTGCACCACCAGGAACTGGAAAAAAATGCGGGCGGAGGGGAGGACTCTTAGGCACACTGAAAATCCGGATGAGCAAAACAGATTTTAGCTAAATTTAGATAATGTGGTGGCGCAGTCTTGCCAAGAGGCCGATACAGCGCTCGGTCCAAAATAGTCCTTTGGCTCATCAAGACTGCGGATAGCTGCTCTCATTAGAAAACTTATCAAGCCGTTGAAATTTCAACATATCCTCCCATAACGACATATCAATCTCATCTTCTAGAACGCCATCCTTATATTCACAACCATCTGCAATTCTTAAAAGTCGTGATAACTGCCGAATTTGGCAAGTTAGAGCGCCTCGACTTCCATTTTCTGACACCGGATTACTCTCTCACGGTCCCAACCAAGCGGCGTAAAGGCATTCTATCAAGCCAGGGAGGAAAATCTCCCTGATTAAAAAATCCTTAATAACATAGGCAGTGTAATAGAGAGGGAAATATTAATGCATTTTAAACACCTTGACTAGCAGATCTTTGATTTGGGGAACTGGTTGAAGTCCGCCCCCACTTAATTTTTAATAAACTTTAATAAACTTTCATTTGGAGGTGAGGTAATATCTTGCTACGATTGTGATATTCAGACAAAGCCCCTCCTAGGTCATGGTCGATAGCAGAAACCCCGCACTGCTCTGGAGTTATGAGGTCATTGGCGCGATTGTTGCCGGTTTATATCGTTTTGGTTGCGCCGGAATCCTCTTATTCTTGCTCCTCGCCGGATGCGCGCCATGGAATCGGCCTGACCCTCTCCCACCGGAACTCACCGAGGCCGGGGTGCAGGCTCAGCTCCGCATTCCCAAAGGCCAGAACGCCGACCTGGCTAACAAGCTGGATAAGCTCAACGGTCGAGGCGATCAAGCCGTATTGCCAGCCCCCGGCCCCGGTCTCAAGCCCGAGGCCGCGGCCTTTTCGTTGACTGACGCCATTGTCTTTGCCCGAAAACATAGTCCTCGGCTGCAGTCGGCCCGGGCCGCCATCGAACGAGCCAGCGGTCAACAGCAAGCCACGTTTGGCCCCTTTTGGCCGCAGCTTACCTTGGGGACCGACTACGGCGCCACTTCGAGTAAGTTGGGGCCGGGAGCACCCGGTCCCACGGGATTTATCGTGCCCAACGGCATCCCCGGAACCCACAGCTACTATCAAGAAACATTGACACTCCTATGGACGATCTATGATTTTGGCCGGCGGGTAGGACGCTACCAAGAGGCGGTCGCCAGAAAAAAGATCACCGAGCTCCAGCTTGTCCGGGCCGATCAGACAGTGCAATTCGACGTGGCGGTGGCGTACCTGAACATCCTCCTGGCCCGCGCCTCTCTGCTGGTGCAGGAGGAGGCCACGGGCCGAGGTACACCTGTCTGAAAGTCGGGATGCCCACGTCAGGGCCCGGGAAGCGGAGCTCGTGGCCACCGCCCGACTGAACAACACTATGGGGCGCAATGCCGCCCTGCCGCTTAAGGTTGACGACCTGAAGCTCCCCCCTCCCGAAGTCCGCCCCTCGCTGGCGGAGAGCCTGGAGATTGCCGCGACACAGCGCCCGGAAATCGGCTTTGCCCGATTCGCGGTGGTGGCCGCTCAGGAAAATCTGGTAGCTGCCAAGGCCGCGTTTTTTCCCCTCATTGAAATTAGAGCCAGTTTTGGCCGCATTGACGGGGAACGGGTGGAAACCGGCTACCAGCAAGGCGCCGGCCTCCACTTGATACTTCCCCTGTTCACCGGAGGCACGCGCCGGGGCGAGCTCCGGACGGCAAAGGCCGACGTGGCTGCAGCCGCGGCCGACGCTCAGACCATATTGGACCGGGTCAGCCTCGAAGTGAGCCAGGCGGTCTTCAGCGAAGCGGCTGCCCATAAGCGGCTTGAGCTCTCCCGGACGGCGGTGGCCGAGGCCAAGGAGAATTTGCGTATTGTCCGGGTTAAATACCGCAACGGCGACGCCACTCCAACGGACATTGTCGACGCGGAGACAGCTCTGACTCGATCGCAGCAACGCTTTAATTCGGCCCTCTATACCTATCTGGCCTCTCTGGCGGGATTGGACTACGCCATGGGACGGCAACAAGGCACTATCTTCCGGCAGGCGAGCAGCCCCGGAGAACCCCCTGGGCCGTCACCCAAGGACGAACCGGGTCTTGCCCCTCCAAAGAAGGTCAAATAGGGCCTGATGGCTATTGAGACGCGAGGGATCTGGCTATGAAGATGCGGCAGATGTTTCGGCAGGTCTGGCACGTTATCTGGGACACGCTGAAGTGGCTGGGCAGCACTGTCCGCAAGGGTCTTAGGTCAGCGCGGGGCTGGGTTCTGGGCATCCTCCTGATAATTGTGATTCTGATAGCCTACTATGTGCTGGCGAGCCGCTATACCCCGTTCACCACAGACGCTTACGTCCAAGCCTTCGTCATTCAGGTAGCCGCTCGGGTTGAGGGCCAGGTGATCCATGTCCATGTCCGGGAAAATCAGGCTGTCAAAAAGGGCGACCTTCTGTTCGAAATTGACCCGCGCCCCTTTGAACATCGGGTGGCCCTCCTGGAAGCCAAACTGGTCCAGGCCATCCACCAAGTTGCCCAGATGGAAAGCGAGTTGGCGGCCTCCAGAGCCAATGACAAACGGCTCGTGGCGGAAGAGGCCTACGCCCGGGTGGTCCACGAGCAAGAGAAGGAAATTCGCAAACAATACGCCACCACCGAGCGGAAGTACCTGGGGGCGGTGGAGAAATACCGGGTGGCCCAGGCCGACCGGAAGCGGAGCCAGGCCAAGACCCGCAAAATCCAAGAGGCCCTGGCCGCGAAGATCCACGGAGAACACGCCATCGTGGGTGAGATCAAGGCTCAACTCGCTGATGCCAAGCTCAATCTGGGTTGGACCCGCATCTCGGCGCCGGCCAACGGTTACGTCACCAACGTGCAACTGCGGGAGGGGTCTTACGTGCATATCGGCACACCGGTCTTGACCTGCATCGACACCGACCGGTGGTGGGTTGTGGCCAACTTTCGGGAAAGCAGCCTGGAATACCTGAAGCCGGCGCAGCGCGTGGGCCTCAGCTTCAGCACCTATCCGGGGCGCATTTTCCCCGGAGTGGTGGAGACCGTGGGCTGGGGGGTATATCAGGGACAGGGGGTCCCTTCGGGCGACCTGCCTGCCATAAGCGAGCCCAAGAACTGGATCAGGCTTGTTCAGCGCTTTCAGGTGTGGGTGAAACCAGAGATGCCGGAGGGCTACCCCTTGCGTATCGGGGCAACGGCCAGTGTGGCAGTATACACCCGGGATCGGTACTGGCTCAACTGGGTAACGGCATTCTGGCAAAAGATCATAGCTTATCTCGATTACCTCCGTTGAGGGGTGGGGCTGGCGTTTCGGCGACGCCGGCCTGAAAGGCGTGCATGGTTGCAGCCGCACCGACAAGCAAACACCCCCATGAACCGTTTCTACGCCAGGGACAAATCAAGCATGCCCTGAAAACCGGCTTGGCGTGCTGCCTGGCCGTCGCCATCTCCTACATTTTTCACCTGCAAAACCATCAGCTGGCGCTGGCTTTTACTTATCTGCTCATGACTATGGGCATGCCCAGCCCCCGCCTTAATTGGCTGCTGGTGCTGCTAGCCACCGTGATCAGCGCCATTGTATCGGCCCTCCTCCTCGTGGCGTTCGGCGGAGCCTACTTCCTCTACCTGACCCTGACGTTGCTGTGGATCTTTGTTTGCCTCCTCTTTTCGAACTGGTTTCCCCTGGCCGCGACCATGGCGGCCATGTTGTCGGCCATCGGCATCTTCGTAAATTTTCATGGAACCATGGGGAAAACACTGGTATTTTTTGTCTCTTACGAACTCAACTTCCTGGTGGCCGGCTTCTCGGTAGCCGTAGTCTACACTCTGATCTGGCCCCTGAACGCCCCGCGGGTCTTTTTGGAGCGCCTGACCCAGGTCTATACCCGTCTGGAGGAAGATTGCCTGCGGACGGCCCACCGAATTCGTTCGGGCGAGCCTGCCCCGTTGGACACGGATTCCCTGGAGTGGGCCCCATTCCGGGGGCTGCGGCAAATGCTGGCTCCCGAGTTACGGCGGGCCCGGGATACGACTAATCCTTTCGCCCGGATAATCCTCGCCTGTCGGTCTTTGAACCTCCGCCTCTGGTTTTTCAACCGGGCCATTGCGCCGGTGGCGCCCGAGACCCTGATGGGGAAAATGCGCCAGCCATTGGCAGACTTTCTGGAGCGCTGCGCCCAGCACTTGCACGCCTTGCTGGAAGGAGCCCTGCAGCGGAAAGGGGTGGCGCCGGTGGATCCCGATTTGCTCAAGGAGGTGCGCGCCGTTCGCTGGGACGCCGCCCTCCCGTCGGGGGAGGTGGACATCCTGGTCAGCATGGGCATCCACCGATCCATCCTGAACCGGGTGGAGGAAAATCTCCGGGCCGTGACGAGGTGGCATAATGACCTTATCGCCAGTATGGGCTGGGGGCTGGTCCTTGCGCGGCCTATAACCACCGGCCAACGGCTCATCGACAAGACCTCCGTGCAGGCCGGCGCCAAGCTGGTGCTCATGGTCGTGTTGCTGCTGGTGGAGGAAGCGGTGTTTGGTCTTCCCGGGGGCGCCCAGGTCGCCTTTTTTGCGACATTTTTTGCCAGCACGGGCAATCTGGGCCGACAGAATAAGACCGACCTGGTGGGCCTGGCCGGCCTGCTGCTGGGCCTGGTCTACGGAGTGGTGGCGGCCTTTTTCACCAGCCGCGTGCCGCATTTCCCCCTTGTGTTAGTTTTTGTGTTATTGGGCCAGTTCCTGGCTGATCTGGCCTATCAGACCCTGCCGCGTTACGGTGTGGCAGGTATGCAAGCCGGCCTGGCGTTCCCCTTCACTTATCTGGCGACCACCGGACCGGAGTGGGGCTCGTTTTCGACGGTGGAGACACGCCTGGCGGGGCTAATCCTCGCCGGTTTCACGGCTATAATCATCCACGCCTATCTGTGGCCGGTTTTACCCATGAGTCAGTTGCGGGCCTCCATTGCCGCAGCTTTGCGGGATACGGCGGAGAGTTTGAGGAACTTGTTCCGAGGCCCTCGAGATACCTGGCCAGGGGCGCCGGAAAGCCTGAACGAAACGGTGAGTCGCGCCCGCGATCTGTTGGATGACGCCCTCTACCTCCCCGGTCCCGATCATGCCGACCCTGCCTATCAAGAGATTCTTAGCAACCTGCAGGAGATCGATGCCAACCTGGAGTATGTGTATTTTCTCATTGGTATGGAGTCGGAGCATGCCGTGGGGGCCTGGTTTTACCAGGTAGGCCGCGATTATGCCAAACAGGCCCAGAGGAACTTGGAGCAAGTCGCTGAGCAGTTCCAGGAGGACGCCAAGCAGGCGGCTGGTGTCCAAACGATGCACTGGGAGCCGGATATCTCCGGCCTCTGGGAGCGCGCCTCTCGCGAAATCGGCCCGGTGGCGGACCCTGCCAGAGAAAAGGCGAGATCTACGGTGATCGCCCGTTGTCTGGACCAAATCGCCCGGGCCACCGAAGGGATTTCAGCAAAGGTCCAGGAAATCAATATACGGAACGCTCGCTTCTGAGGGCGACTCCGATATTCTCACCTACCCATTGGTGACTTCTTGGAGGGACACCAAGGAGGAAGCTCAAAGCCAGACACACTGGATCTTCATATCAAGCAGCACGGTATGCCAATACAGGAAATAAGATTGGCTGGAACGCCAATTTAAGCTTTGATGATATTTTCGGGGCGAGGGGAAAATATTAGGTAAAGCTTTAACTATCTGCTCTGATTAGACACTTATCTTATCCATTTGAAGATCATCATAACTTTTAAGCCATAGAGAGTTATGGTTGCCACTCATATTCACGCATAAACTCCAAATAACGCTCTGGAACTGATTTTTTTGAGGGCTTGGCCAGAACGATTTCATCCAAGAAACGTTTTTTACCTTCATTATTATAGCCTGGTACACTACCGTCCTTGCGATAATGCAATAGAAAATTAACAAGATCATCCCGGCAATGGGCGATATAACCAGCATCATACTTTGCGTACAGGTTTTTGTTGCCAACAATGTACTTCAAACAAACCATAGTCTTATCTTTGAAATATCCTTCAATGGCAACACTGGTGCTCCAGAAAAGGATGATGTCCGCCCAATCTATTAGAGCTGAGGAATCTTCATCTTTAACAAAACGAATATTGGGATACTCGATGGGTGTATCGGAAACTACTTCCCTGGTGTGACCTTTAACCAGAACCTCGAAGTCCGAAAACAAGTTAAGTATTTCAAAAGTGATTAGCACTTCGTCCAAGTTGACGTTGCTGACGGACCTGGAGAGCAAAAAAAGGATTTTCGGCTTGGAAGACTGTGACGAAGGGGCATACGGTTTAACCATTTGCTTCCTAATATCCAGCCACTGCGGGCAAAACCTGATGGAGCCCAGGGATTTAGTTTTGCCGTCAAGATCAGAGTGAAGACCGGCTAGAGGAAGCAATTTATTGTATGAACAGACGAAATTTTCATCAACATAACCCAAAGCATCAAAGCCACTGTAATCATGTCCCTGTTTGAATTTTTCAGACCAAATATTAACATACTCTTTTTCACGCATTACATTATAGTTTATCAATGGGGAAACGGGCAGACAGATAATATTTGGAATGTTCAAAGCCCGCAAATTGTCAAGAAGCCCCCTCACCATATATGATCTGTTAATATCAAAAACCACCAGGCTTGGCCTTATGGGATGACTCAAAAGCTTGTCCAGACCTTGTCTGATGATTTTAGAATCAATCTGACCCAAGCCTATATCCATCACAGACGGCTTTTTCCCAGGGTTTCGCCTAACAATACTCGCCTTGGTCCGGCAATATCCCGCCATGATTTTGTCATACGAGAGCCCCAGTTTATGTGTCAGCCGGTGCAAAAAAGTTTCAACTCGGCGCTTGACGCTTGCCTGGCCGAGGACGGCCGGGGCGCTGAGGCCGTAATACTCCCCCAGCCAGGTATAGCTGAAGCGGTCACCGAACATTGACTTGAGAAACAAGAGGTTAGGATCTTTTCTATAATCGTAGCCTTCATCATACAAGACTACATCGGCCCTGTGGTCCTCATCCTGTTCAAGAAAGAAATAAATGGCAGGAGCAATATTGTCGATGTCGTTGAAATGTCGAAGAAAGAAAAGATAACGCTTCACTTAGTCGCTTATCCTCCAATTTAACCTGGTTTCCAGGGCCTCAAGATGCTCAGGACTGCGAATTTCAATCCCTGCCAGTGGATCGTTTATTTCAAAGATCCCCAGTCGCCCCCCTGTTCTGGTGCCCTGGCGGATAAATTCGGGATAGCTGGCGCAGGCCAAGCCGGGCACTCCGATATGCACAGGCTCACGCTGCGCCCTGGGATCAGCCATCTCGGTGAGGCAATGATAATCGCCGTTTTCCAGCCTTTTCCAGCAGGCCCTGTATTCGGGCAACCCTGCAACTATGGTATCCAAACCGCTTTGGAGAAGTTTTTCAATAACTCCGTTGACAAGTCCTGGGGGACGGAATGGGTAAGTTATTTCCATCGGCACCAGGATATCAGGGAAATAGCCTTCCTTCTCCATACTTGTCAAAAAATGTTTGAGTACGTCATCAACCCTTACTCCAGGTGCAGAAAGTTCCGGGGGTCGCAAAAAAGGTGTTTCAGCTCCCATGGACTTGGCCATGGAGGCCAGATCAGGGCTGTCGGTTGAAACCAATATTCGGTTGATGTATTTACTGCCCTGCAAAGCTTGCATGGTTGCAGCCACCAGCTTTTCGCTGAAGTCTATCCCACCAGCCATGCCTCGCAGGGGAACCACGGCGGCTATCTCCAAGGATTCGGGAGCCAGAGGGTTGCCAGGACCTATTTCACCCAGATCCCGGCTTTCTATAATGCGCAGAATGCTGCGGGCCCGGTCTTCTCTGTTGTTCTGGTGGATGCCGTGATAATGGTATACCGCGGCGTTTGGCTCATAGATGATCTTGAACCCGGCCTGAATAACCTCTTTCCCCCATACCCGGTCCTCAATATTGGTGACAGATTCATCAAAAGGATATTTTTCCCAGACAGCCCTGGGGATCATGGAGTTGGCGTTGTGAAAAAACGTGTCGCGCACCTGGACCCGCCTGTCCAGACCAAAGGTGAGCAAAAGGTCTCTTTTGTCCGAATCCTGTGAAAAAGCAACCGGGACCTGACGGCCATATACCCCGGCCACTTCGGGATCATCCAGATTGCGCAACAGATTGGCCAGCCATTGGTCGTCCACTGGCGGACAATGAGCTGATAAGCAGACTAGATAATCGCCCGATGAAGCCCGGATGCCCTGGTTGAGAGCCAGTCCCGGCAAAAAATCCCTTATCTGCACCAGTTTTAGCTCAGGGCAAATGGACCTGGCCCGGTCCACGGTCTTATCTGCACTTAAGTTGTCCACCAGGACCACTTCAATCGGCAAATCAACTTTCTGGCTCAGCACCCCCTGCAGGCAGGGCCTGATCCAGCGTTCTTCGTTTTTTGTTCTGATTATTACTGATATCATGGAATTGTATTAAGCATATTTAACCATAAAGGCAAATTGCTGATTTATCTTTTTTATATCAAAGAGTTATTTTGATTTCCATCTTTTACTGCAGCATAATTCCTCTACTTCGTGCACTTTGTGCCTTTGTAGTTAGCTATTTTTTGCCTTGTTCTCCTTCAAAGAGCTTTTCATGGATAATCCTGCCCATGTCACTATTTATGTTCCCCTCAACATACCGCTTCCTGTAGTCTGCAAAAACACCAAGGTAGTGATTAAGAAGCCTCTCCCCTTCGAACCTCACCAGATTTTTTATCACTCCGTCCGGAGCATGTTCAGTCACCGACTGTTCAGAGTGATCAACCTTCAACCTGTAGCCGTTGGCTGCAAAGTAAAGCTCGGTGCACTTGAAGTTCACTCCCTGGTCCCAGGCAGTTTCAATCACTCCCAGTCCGGTTTGGTCCTTGCCTGAGACGCTGAAGCTGTAGCGTACTGAGGCACTGCGCACACCAGGCTGAGACCCTTTTTTGCCGCTTTTCCGCCTGGAATCAACCCGCAGCCTGTCAACCGGCAAAAACCTGTGCAGGACGGATAGGGCATTGATCCCGCTGTCGCTCCAGCAGTCGCCCAAGCTTTTGGCTTGGGGCCCAAGCATGTCGTTTTCATCTATGTAGGGATCATAAAAACGGCTGAAAAAGGCGGTCAAGGGGCCATATTTATCTCCATCCTGGGCCAAGTGTTCCTCCAGCCAGAGCACTTCACGGGCGCAAGCCGCGTGAAAGGCATAGTCCACATGCCTTCTGGCCTTATGAGCCGCTTTTTCGAGGTTGTCCAGTTCTTCCATGCTGCCGGCAGCCGGCTTTTCCACAATAACATTGTAGCCTGCCTGTAAGGCGTCAATGGAAAAGACATTATGGGTATGGTTGGGAGTGGCCACGATCACTGTGTCGAATCCGCCGCAAGTAAGCATCTCCTGATGGGAGCCATAGAATACTGCTGGATCCGGGACAATTGCTGCCAGATTCTTTTGCCGGTCGCACGCGGCAACCAGTTCATATCCGGGCGTCTTCTGCAGGGCGGCTATGTGCACCTTCCCGATATGCCCAAGACCGATTATGGCAATTTTGATGTCGTTGGTTGTCATAATTTGATGGAGAATTGTAACCACAAAGGTACGAAGAACATAAAGTCAGAAATTCAGCCTGTGCTTCGTGTCTTCGTGGTTCAAGTTCCTCCTGGCCTCAGCTTTCCCCTTTGAAGCTTATTCCCCTTGAGCTTTCAGCTCCAATATCATCTCCGCCAGCCTGAAATCCTCGGGTCGGTCAATGTCAATGGACTCCAACTTGTCCATTTCCACATAGCCGATTTTTCCGCCCAACCGGCAGCCAGTGTACATCAACAGATCTCTCTTCATGACATAGACAGCTTTGTTCTCCACCCATTGGTTCCAGCCTTCAAGCTGGTTGGGACCGCGCTTCTTGGGATCGTAGTTTACCGGCTCCACCGTGCTGCCCTGATCAGTCCGCTGCCATATGTAGGACCTATCCTCACGCAGGGTCAGAGCACTGTCATACCCCTGGGTCACGACCAGATTAATGCAGTCAGTGATGGCCCGGGCAGGACGCAACGGTGCAGTTGGGTAAAGCAAAACCACTATGTCGATCTTTGCTCCCTTTTGCTCCAAATCTCCTACGGCCCAGATTAGCAACCGGTCCACCTCCTGAAAGGTGTTGTCGTGCCAGAAATCCTCTGGCCGGTCTTGGGTTTCCACGCCCAACCTCTCAGCCACTGCCCGAATCTCGGCATCTTCGCTGTTAACAATATACCGGGTTATCAGAGGGCACCCCCCCGCGCCGGGGTAATGGCTAAGACGTTAGTAATCGGTTTGTTTTTCATTATTCACCTTTGCAGATTTGCCCAATAAGTAGAGTAAGTGCACATAATTTTCATATTCTCTATCAAGAAAATAAGAATCCATATCATGCTTAGCCTGCACAAGGCTCTTATCCAATTCCGTTATATAGTTAGAGAGCTCATCAGATGTTTTTTTGAGCAAGACTTTCCTGTGATGTGCAATATCTTGATAGCAAATTTGAAGAGTTTGGTTGTGTCTATCAGTAGATTTAGGGTATTTACCTCCTTTTGCTTTTATTAAGACATATATATTTCTTAATACAGGCAATCTAAATATCTTGTAAACTATCTTTTTTATCAGCTCATTAACAATGTTAATAAAAGAATTTCTAGGGTCTTTTATCTGTATTGATTGATAATAATTTGTACCCAGAATTTTATTTACATACTCATAAAGATATCTTTTAGGATTGTAGCCATCATTTATGGAAAGGTTATTATGGTCAAAAAAAGATCGTACCGGTCCAAATTCATATGGCAATAAATAAATAGATCCAATCGAACGGCCGTGATTGGCAAACCTGATCAAGTGAATATTTTCTGTATGAAAATACATAAAAGTTTTGATATACGATCGAAATTCTAGGTAAGAAATATCTGAAGGAATATCAGAAGAAAGTAAATTAAGGATATCATCAATCTGTCTTGAAATCTGTTGGTCGTAAAATTTTTTTGTCATGCCAAACCATAATGTCTTATCGCAGAGTACTTTGCCACTTAGAGCACGTTTTTCAAGAACTCTTTTAAGATTAAATATTTTATCATCAATACCCAGGACATTACGAATTCGAAACAATAACCAATCAAATCGAATGGAAAAGTCTAAAAATGAAAGATGGTTAACCAGTGTGCCCAATTGCTTGAATAAAGTTGATTTGTAGATTGATGAGAAGCGAGGATCGTCTTTTGTCCCCATATAAAGCTCGTCAATGCCATACCCGTTAATAAATTTTTTTGAGTAAGAGTTCTGGCTTTTTTATTATCAATTTCATTTGTAACCGCCGAATGGTATTCAATATTTTTGTAGCCAATATGTTTCAATCTATTCACTATTTGTTCGCAAATGATCTCGTCAGAATCCCCCTTCATTTCTCCGCATATGGCTAAAATTGAAGCTCCAGTTTTAGCCATGGCGCACAGCCATAAGATGCCGTCTATTCCTCCGGAAACCGGAATAAGAAATAGACGATCGTGATAAAAGCGGGCCAAAAGGTCAGCAGTTAGATCGATTGTTTGGCAAAAGTAATCAAATCCATATACATTTTCATTGTTCCTCTTCTTATTGCTATGTTTAATGAGATAGGTTTCTGGCTGGTTTTCGTTAGCTGAAAGCGTAAGCTTGCAGCCTCCAGCCAACCTTTTTACATCCTTCCAGAATGTCCTTAGCGGGGAAAGATTGATATTGTCGGCAATAAACCGAAAGACCTCATACTCATCGAGTTGTTGAAAAGCTTCAGGATAAATTGTGGCCAGATCATTAAATGTACTGCCAAAGTACCAGCGTCCATCGTTATGTACATAATAAATCCCTGAAAAACCAGGAGAAGTCAACATAATTGGTCCCTCAGGTTGATCTATAACTAATAAAAAATCGCCAACAGAATGATATAGAGTATCTTCTACAACATCAATATTCCAATTATAGTTCCAAAGATATTGACATACATCTCTGTCTGTCATCGGCTGACTTTTCAAAATACTGCCTATAAAATCTCCAATTATACAAATCTTGAGTTGGTTTTCTTTGCTTTGCAAAAAATTAACATTAGACGAAGTAACCAACAAACAATTTGTAAAACTGTATAGTTGGTTTTGTTCTGAATTAAACATTGCCACAGAAAATAAAAATAAAGTTAACGATTTGAATGCTCTCGCAAAGCTTCTTCTATTAAAAATTTTAATTTCAATCTATCTTCTGGAACAATCCCCAAATATTTATCAACTTTTCTGGCAAAATCTTTATTTGCTAAACGCTGGCTTTGTACAATGAAATCATATAGTTGTTTCTCATTTTGTGCTGATATGGCTCCAGCCAAAATAAATGGTGAACCGGCAGGATGCTTTTGCAGGAAGAAAGGATTAGGTCTAAAATACTCACAAACTGGCACATTTTGGTACAGACAATCTATTGCAGTGGATGAATACATCGTAATTGCCAAATTTACTTTTAAAGCAAGTTGGGCTGGACTGCCATCATATACATAAGGATTTATACTTTTATTGTGTGTTATATTTTTTAAAAGATTTTCACAAGATGTAAAATCTTGAAAAGGATGAGGTTTCAAATATAGATTGGTGTTTTTATTGAAATCCTGTGAGTACTTATGTAAAACATTGACTATTTCAGAAAGATACTTCTCAAAATCGCTGTTTGTCACAACTGTTTTTGAGTCTAGTTGACCATGTGATTGCCCTCTTGAGAACAAAGCAACATCAACGGATTCAGTTCGAGTTGATCGACTATTCTGTTTAAGTAAGTCCTGCCATGTCGGATATGAGAGAAAATAACCAACGGATTCTACATTGCGAAAACCTTCCCTTCTTAAAATATTTCGAATCTTGGGTGTGTATGCTAAAAAAATATCAGGCTCAATGTCTGATGACGAAGAGGGTGAAATGAAACTTTTTATCCGATTTTTCAAATAAAATAAATTTGATAAAATGTTGCTTGTATCACGTACGGTCAAACCTGCACCTTCATCATGGATAGACTTTTGAAAAGTCCAATATTTTGCACCTCTGGACTTAAAAAGTCTTATGATTTTTTGAGAATAAGTGGTATTTATAGTGTTAGTTAAATGTGGGCATACTACAATTGCATTATTTTTACATATTTCTGTATTAATGACTTTATCAATTTCGTTAACGTTCTTTTCCCTGAATATATATACATTGCGGAATATGCTATTTAACAAACTTTGAAATTCTGATCCTACATTAAAAACTGTTTTTTCTTCTTCTGGCCAATAGACCAAATTCATTTCTAGGCTAGGGCATATATTCTTAATTTCTGTTGCGAGCGCAGCAGACTTATCCAGACCTTGAATTTTAGGAATTATAAATAATATTGAACTGTTATAAACATTACTACAATGGGTCATAGTCTTTACCTCAATTTACCATTTCTCCCTCAGTAGTGTTTAATGATCAAATTATATTCAAAGAAATTATTTTGCTTGAGTGCCTGTAAGATTAGTAACGTCTACCAATCCAATAATCTCCTCCCACACACGACCAGGTACCGGAACTCCCTTCCTGGTCCTTTCCTTCCACGCCTTTTTCTCTGGATCGCCCGGCACCATGACCGGCTTGGACGGATCAAGGGCTGGTTCGGCCCGGACTGCTTCGGCTGTCTGTTTGAGCCTGGCGGCAAAAAGATGTGGATCTAGAAAGGAAGCAATATTTATGGCGCAGAAGAAATGTCCTAATTCACGCTTCTTGGACATGGGGTCTCCAAACATCTTGCTCACCTTGTTGCCCGCAGGCATGCCGGTGAGCAGGGCGCAGAGGATGTCCACCATCATGGACAGGCCGAATCCCTTGTAGTCGCCTATGGGCAAAAGCTGTTCTGCCCTGGCCGGATCAGTGGTCTCATAACCTTGCGCATCAGCCACCAGGCCTGGAGGCAGCTCTTCACCCGCCGCAGCCGCAGCCTTGACCGCGTTGAAGGTGATGCTGGTGGTGGCCGCGTCAAAGCAGAAAGGCTCTTCGCCCTGCATAGGAGCAACCAAGCATACCGGATTGTTGCCGAAAAAGGAACGATTGGAACCAGGACTTTTCACCCGGGCGGTGGCATGGGAAAAGGCCAGCCCGATCATGCCCTTATAGGCCGCTTCATGGGCGAACCAGGACATAGCTCCGCAATGACTGGAATTTTTAACGCCAACGGCTGCGATGCCACTTTCCCCGGCCAGCTCAATGGCATGCTTCATGGCTTTCATTCCCGCGGCGTGGCCGAAGGTATGGTCCGCATCCACCAATCCAATGGCCGGGGCGGATTGGATAAAGTTCATATTCGGGTCCGGGTTGATCCTGCCACCTTTGACCCCGGCGATGTAGTGAGGCAAGAGTCTTATGCCGTGGGAGTCAATGCCTCGAACAGAGGTCCAGACTAGTCCCTCGACCACGGGTTCGATGATATCTTCTCTGACCCCGGCGGCGGACAGGGC
The DNA here is from genome assembly GCA_037388025.1 of Syntrophobacterales bacterium. GTDB lineage: Bacteria > Desulfobacterota > Desulfobaccia > Desulfobaccales > 0-14-0-80-60-11 > JBGSLA01. The sequence goes on along the minus strand of JARRKO010000030.1, from coordinate 16,088 downwards.
CTTTTTGCCCATCTCGCGCAGGGTATCTGCAGGAATGAATTTAATTTCGTTATCAGTTTTCATTTGTTTTTTTGGAAACTATTTTACCAAAAAGGCGCGAAGGACACGAAGGAAGAAATTTTGCCTTGTGGGTTGCCCTTGCCGGCAGCGCCACGCTCACGTTACGGGGGTTGGGAGCCCTGAAGTAAGCGTCGTCCATCTCGATCAAGCCGGCGAGTTTATAATAAGCACCCTGTTCGGCCTGAGCTTGGCGAAGGTTGTGGCCCATGGTCCACACAGTCCTGTAACTCTTGATCTCCAGCCTTCGCTGCAGCGATAGCATGGAAATGCCGTTTTTCTGGCACCCCGTTAGCCAGATCATCCAGAACTATTTGGTCAGAGGGGTTCTGGTCTTAGGGAAGATGGTGCCGGCCTTCAGGGAAGCCTGATGGCCTCAGGCCTTACAGTGACAGAGGTGACGAGTCCGGTGGAAATAAACCTCTCTATGATGGCAGCGGGGAAACCGGAGCCCTTCCGGCCAGCGCAACCATAACAAATACGTTTTATGGGGTTTTCTCAGTGCCAAACTCTTTCTGAAATTACTAAACACCAGCCATGAAAGCATCTTTCGAACTGAAAATTTTTGCTTGATTTCCTAAGAATTATTCATAAGGCACATGGAGTTGTTAGCTCTATTTATATGTTCATTCATTTGCCACAGCCATTCTCCGAAATTTACTATTTGTATGGAGCAATTCGGCGTACGTACCTTGCCCGGCAAGCCGGCCATGATCAAGCATATAAATACAATCACAATTCTTGACAGTACTCAGGCGGTGAGCGATCAAAATGATGGTTTTCTTGTTGCTCAAGTTATGCACAGCTTGCATGACTGCCATTTCCGTGAGATTGTCTAGGGCGCTAGTAGCCTCGTCCAGTATTAACACGTCTGGGTCGTGGTACAGGGCCCGGGCAATGCCGATGAGCTGGCGCTGACCTCCGGATAAGTTTACGCCACGCTCCCCGACCATGGTATCATAACCATTGGCCAATTCATTTACCACAAATGCATGCAGTCCCGCTGTCCGGGCTGCTCGTTCCACTACCTGAGGATCAATGTCCTTTTGGGGTACTCCAAAGGCAATGTTGGCTGAGACGGTATCATCCGACAGAAAGATCTCTTGGGGCACATAGCCCAGGGTTCTTTGCCAAGAAGGCAGGTTGTCCTTGGTGATAACTTCTCCGTCCACCTGCAATAGGCCTTGATTTGGTTTTAACAGGCCTAAAATAATATCCACGACTGTGGTCTTGCCGGCCCCGGTATGACCGACCAGGCCCACTGTATTCTTAGCTGAAATTTCCAGATTCAAATCCTGAATAGCCGGATTGTCGGCTTTGGGATACCAGAAGTTCACATTCACGAGTTTCAGACTCTGGATAAGGCCCATTGGAGTCACAGTGCGGGCCTGGCGCATTTGGCTCAGGGTCTTGGAATCCTGCTCTTTCTCCATCAAATCCTCGTAAAAGGTATCCAGGGCAGGCTTGCCAAAGCGCATTTTGGATGCATTGATATAGCCCAGATTTAATGCCGGCAGCAGACGCTGGCCGGCAAAGGCAAAGACCCCCAGGGTGGGCAGAACTTGTCCGAGGTCTCCGCCGATAAAAGCCAAAAAAACCAAGGTAATAGCAATTATTACGCCAAAGGTGATTGCTTGAAGTAAATATTGAGGTAACTGAACCGCGAGTTCATTGGCTGCCACGGAGCGGGCATAACGTTGGGCGGGTCTCCCAAAACTCGCCAGATATCCGGCCTCCAGCCCGGCAGCCTTGATTTCTTTAATAGCTCCCAGGGCTTCCTGAGAGATATGGAAACGCTCCTGATTGGCTCGGACCCGTTCCCATCCTATTTTGTTTAAATATTTGCGCAAGATGCCGTAAATCAAAACATAAGATCCACCCAGAAGGGCCGCAGCCAGCAGGGCTATCCAGGGATTAATCAGCAATAAGAGGATGATAAGACAGCCGGCTATGACCGTGTTGGCTATGCATTGGGCGGTTGGGAGCAAAGCCTTATCAATCATTATGCCGACTTCCGAAAGGATTGTCTTGCCCAGGTCTGCACTGTGCCGGTTCAAAAACCAGCTGTACGGCCGGGATAAATATGCCTGCATCAGACGGGTGCTCAGAGTGTAATTACGCATCTGAGTAAAGCGGACAATGGCATAATCGGTTAAAGCCCTTAAACCTTGGCTGGCGACCACAACAAAAAAGATTGCTGTGCCTAAAAAAAGAAGGAACGTGTTTATGCTGCTAAAATTAAGCTGCTTATAAAAATAGGACAAAAAAGAATTTTCCTGGATTACTTCAGGATTGGCCAGCACGGACAAAAAGGGCATGATCGAGGCCACGCCCATTGCCTCCATAATCCCGGTGCACAGGATCAGAGCTAAGAGGAACAGGGCGTGGCGCCGCTCGCGAGGATTTAGAATTTCACGGAATTTGCGAAGTACATCCAGCATATTATGTTAAATAGTTTAAATATATTAGTTGGTAGTTATAAAAGATACAAACTTGACTCTTAAATCCGATTCAATATATCATTGTTATTTGAAGCAGTTGCATCTGATTTCATGATATCAATATTTGTCCGGGTACAATTCGGTACGGTGGCATTATTTTCCCTGGAAAAGGTATCTTTATCCCAGAATTAGGGCACGCCTCTCTTTTGAAGGTATGGTATCTGAACTGGGTCGAGAAATCAACCCGGCTGTGTATCCGCTTGCTGATTCTAACCTCTCCTTCAAGATGGCCGGGCGGTATGTGACCGGCACCTCAATTTTAGGCTCTATTTTTGCCGTCACAATGAGGATCTTTTTGGGGAAGTGGAGCGTTTTAGAGCTTGAAATCGAGCAAGGTGATACTTACCTAATTATTAACATTTTTCAGGCGTTCATAAACCGCGGCTCATCCTCAATTTGAATTGATATCAGGATCACCTAAGGCTGAAACAATTTAGTTAATCAGTTTTGACGACTGAAACTAGGGGGAGGATAATGATAATCAACACCACGAAATCGCCTTTGGTGGCACTGGCCTTCGTACTAACGTGCTTTTGAGCGTTTGGCGCTTTCCACGCTGACGCGTCCGATGTCGCCCTCAACAGGGAGGCACAAGCAGCCATCACTCCAGCCAAGGCGCTGGAAATGCTCAAACAAGGCAATAAACGCTTTGTCAGCAACAAGTTAAGAAAACGGGATCTCTTGGCACAAGTCAAACAGACCTCGAAAGGACAGTTTCCCTTTGCTGCAATAGTGAGCTGCCTTGATTCGCGCACACAGTCGGAATATTTGTTTGATCAGGGGATTGGTGACATCTTTGTGGCAAGGGTGGTGGGCAACTTTGTCAATGACGACATCCTCGGCAGTCTCGAATTCGCGACCAAACTGGCCGGAGCCAAACTGATCGTGATCATGGGTCATACCAATTGTGGTGCCGTCAGAGGGGCGTGCGACGCGGTCCAGCTCGGGTTGCTGACCACGGCCCTCGCCAACATCAATCCGGCCGTAAGTGCGGTAAAGGGGGATTACACCCCCAGAACCTCGCAGAAAAAAACGTGCGGCTCAGCATGCAGAAGCTGCGCGACCGGAGTGTTATACTGCGAGAGATGATTGACAAAGGCGAGATCGGCTTGGTGGGTGCGATGTACGATTTGGGCACCGGCAAGGTTACATTCTACGAGTAAGCCATAAGCGCTAACCGCGGGCCGTCTCTGTTAACCGCCATTTGTTAACTCACCTGGAGACCAGAATGTTCCTGACGGATATCACCAGAACCTGGCAAAAGATAGAACTGGGGGCGATTGTCGTTCCCATCGAAAGGGTCTGTGAGAGGCTATCCACAGGGCGGGCGGCCTGAGTGCCCGCTGAAAATTCAACCTAGCCAGCCCATATTGACACATTAAGCTCATCATCGAGTGGGCCTGCCTGGAAAGATTACGAAACCCTCGACCCAGGTCAGATGGACCCAGGGGTACTTTGCCAATCTGCGACGCCTCCGGATGCCTTCACCAGGTTCGGACTGATTATTGGGGTAGATCGACTAGTCACGCCAGGGATTTGAAAAAACGGCGCTAAACTGGTAATAAGCCAGCCTTTGGGAATTGAACTAAGAGGGAGCGTTGATGAGAATAGATGATGGTTCTTCGGCCCTTAACCGATTGAAGGATATTTTTCGGCAGGCGGCGGGTAAGAAGCTGGCGTTCTTTCTTGACTATGACGGGACCCTGACTCCGATTGTTTCACGCCCGGAGGAAGCGGTGTTAAGCCCTGAAATGCGCCAAACCGTAAGGGAACTGGCAAACCATTGCTTCGTGGCGATAATCAGCGGTCGGGATCTCCAAGACGTGGAGAAACTGGTGGAACTGGATAACATCTATTATGCCGGCAGTCACGGGTTTGACATTTCCGGTCCCAAGGGCCAACATCTGGAACACCAAACAGGAACCGAATTTCTGCCGGTTTTGGACCAGACAGAAAAATCCCTGCGGCATCACCTCGAGGATAAAATCCCTGGGGTCCAGGTAGAGCGCAAAAAGTTTTCCATCGCGGTGCACTATCGTCGGACGGCAGCAGATAGAGTCCGGGAAGTGGAGGAGATAGTGGACCAGGCTCAACGGAAAAGTAAGGGGCTGCGCAAAACTTCGGGAAAAAAGATTTTTGAGCTCCAGCCAGACCTAGACTGGCACAAAGGTAAAGCATTGCTCTGGCTCTCGGAGCAGTTGGGGCTGGGTAGCTCAGAAGTACTGCCCCTCTATATAGGGGATGATGTTACTGATGAGGATGCCTTTAAGGTTCTGAAAGACCGGGGCATAGGCATAGCGGTGCAGGAGGAAGCCGCTCCCACTGCAGCCAGCTACCGGCTGCGTGATCCCGGGGAAGTGGAAAAGTTCCTCAAGGCGCTAACCACCTATACCGAGGAGAGTTACCATGAGTGAGTGGTCCTTGGTTTATGAGGGATTCAACCCGAAAGAGGAAGGATTGCGCGAGGCCCTTTGCACTTTGGGCAACGGCTATTTTGCTACCCGGGGGGCGGGTCCCGAAGCTAAAGCCGATGAGGTCCACTACCCAGGAACCTACCTGGCCGGGGGCTATAACAGGCTGAAAACGGAAATTGAGGGCCGGGTCATCGAAAACGAAGACCTGGTGAATATGCCCAACTGGCTGCCCCTAAACTTTCGGCCCGTGGGCGGGGCATGGTTTTCTCTGGATGCGGTGAATATTCTGGACTACCGCCAGGAGCTTGATCTGAAAAGAGGCGTCCTGCACCGCACCATCAGGTTTCGAGACCAGGAGGGCAGGGAGAGCACTGTACGCTGGCGACGACTGGTTCATATGGAACATCCGCACCTCGGGGCTCAAGAACTGAGGCTCATCGCAGAGAACTGGTCCGGTGCGGTGGAGTTTAGCACTGCGCTGGACGGCCGGGTGATCAACGCCGGAGTGGAGCGCTATCAGCGGCTTAACAGCAAACACCTGGAGCCCTTAGGGGCGGCCGAGATCGACGTGGACACTCTGTATTTGGAGGTGCAAACCAACCAATCCAAGTTGCGGGTGGCTCTGGCTGCCAGGACCCGAGTCTACCAGGAGGACCAGGAGCTTTCGCCGGCGAGACAGTTGACGGAAGAGCCGGCTTACATTGCCCAAAGATTCACTATGGAGATGCAGCAGGGGCAGGAGGTAGCCCTGGACAAGATGGTAGTTATTTATACCTCCCGGGATCGCGGCATATCCGAGTGCGGCCTGGAGGCCCGGAAAGCCATCAAGCTGGCGGGGAGTTTTGCTACCCTCCTGGAAAGACACGTCCTGGCCTGGGAACAGCTGTGGCGCCGCTTTGAAATCGAGTTCTATCCCAAAGAGGGCAGCCCCAGCCCCAGCGGCATTGGCACCGGGATCGAAGACGATCAATACACCTCCATGGTGCTGCATCTCTATATATTCCATATCTTGCAGACCTCTTCCATACACACCCTGGACCTGGATGTGGGTGTACCCTCCCGAGGGTGGCACGGGGAGGCTTACCGCGGACACATCTTCTGGGATGAAATCTTTGTCTTCCCGTCCCTGAATTTCCGGCTTCATGAAATCACCAGGGCTTTGCTGCTGTACCGGTACCGGCGCCTGGATGAAGCCCGGCGACACGCCGAGGAGGCAGGGTACCGCGGCGCCCTGTATCCCTGGCAAAGCGGCAGCAGCGGCCGGGAGGAAAGCCAGAGGCTCCACCTCAATCCCCGGTCCGGACATTGGATTCCCGACAACACCTACTTGCAGTACCATGTCAATTCGGCCATTGCCTATAACATTTACCATTATTATGAGGTAACCGGGGACTTAGAGTTTTTGGCCTTTTACGGGGCTGAGATGATTCTGGAGATCGCCCGCTTCTGGGGGAGCATAGCTACTTATAATGCCGAACTCGACCGCTATGAAATTCTGGGGGTGGTGGGTCCGGACGAATATCACACCAGTTATCCCTGGGAGGATAAACCCGGCTTGAACAACAATGCCTACACCAATATCATGGCCGTCTGGGTACTGAGCCGGACCCTGGAACTGTTTGACCTGCTGCCGGAGAATCGCTGCCAGGAATTATGCGAGCATCTGAACCTGGAACCGGACGAATTGAATCGGTGGGCACAGATTCGATGCAAGATGTTCATACCGTTTCACGGCGACGGTATCATCAGCCAGTTCCAGGGATATGAGAAACTGGAAGAATTCGATTGGGGGGGCTACGAAGAAAAATACGGCGATATCCAGCGCTTGGACCGAATCCTGGAAGGGGAAGACGACACTCCGAACCGTTACAAGGCATCCAAACAGGCAGACGTCCTGATGCTTTTTTATCTCTTTTCTTCAGAGCAGCTTCAGGAGCTGTTTTCACAGCTCGGTTACCCCTTTGAATATGAAACCATTCCCAAAAATATTAAGTACTATTTAGAAAGGACGTCGCACGGTTCCACGCTGAGCTGGGTCGCCCATTCCTGGGTCTTGGTCCGTTCCGATCGGGCGCGGTCTTGGCAGCTCTTTACCGAAGCCCTGCGCAGTGATGTGGCGGATATTCAAGGAGGCACCACCCCCGAAGGCATCCACCTGGGCGCCATGGCGGGTGTGGTGGACCTGATGCAGCGGGCCTACACCGGGATAGAAGTACGTGGCCAAGTTTTGTATTTCAATCCTCTCCTGCCCGACGAGATGGGGCAGCTCCTTCTGCGCATTCGCTACCGGTTCCATTCTTTGGAAGTTGAGATAACCCCCAAAAAGCTGAGTATCTGTGCCTTGGAAAGTCCGGCAGGTCCTATTCGAGTCAGCGTCAAAGGAGAGATGCTTGATCTCAAGGTGGGTGAGACCAAAGAGGTGGAATTAAGGTAACCACCTTCCCCTGTAAGCGCACTTGTCGCTTTGGAAGTGGCCTTTATTACCAAATTTTCTTGTCCTTAACAGCCCAATCCGTCCAGGTAAAAGAAAAGATGGTTGGGTAGCGCCTAGTGGTCTCATTAGAAACTTATCAGATGGTAAATAACCTCCACTCCTAACGGCTTCTATACCCACTAAAGCTTCCTGGTATCATTCGAATGCTGTGCTCCAAGCTGGTCACCCGAAGCCAAGTATTTAGATCGTTGCAAAGAAGGTTAGGTCAGAAGTGGTTCGAAAAGGAACGATGAGGTGCCTTTAACCTGTTGGAACAACCAATAAAAAGGTATGGCTCCCCGGGACGGACTCGAACCGCCGACCAAGTGGTTAACAGTGTCTTTTTTGGAGAAAAGACATTAGATGACAGGAATATCCTGAAATAGAAAAAAAGCAGTTGACTCAATGAGTTAATGAAGTTACTTTATAGACACCAAGGCAACCGAACTGACCCAAATTTCCATACGGTGGTTAACCCTGAGTTAACCCTCTTGGCCTAGTGATAGGGGAAAAGATGGCCGCCAAGATATCCGTCAAAAAATATGCTGGAGTTTATTACACAGAGTCAAGCATCAAGAGGTGGCGGGAGCGCCCGGACCGCTGCTACTGGGTGAACTTCAAAGATGCCCACGGGAAGCTCCGCTGGGAGCGGTGCGGCTGGGCCTCGGAAGGCTGGACCCCGGAGGCCGCTCAGCGTCGGCGATATGAACTTCTGGAGCAGGATAGGGCCGGGGCCTATAAGCCCAAGAAGGAGCGCAAAGCCGACAAGCTGACCTTCGGGGAACTCTTGGAGAATCATTACCTTCCTTGGTCCCGGGAAAACAAGAAAAGGTTCGCCGGTGACTTTCACCTCTACCGCAACTGGCTTAAGCCTAAATTAGCCGAGAAGACTCTTAAAAGCATCGCCCCTTTGGACTTAGAGCGCCTGAAAAAAGATATGCGGGATGCTGGCAAGGCTGAGGCTACCGTCCGGCATGCCCTGGGACTGGTGCGCCAGGCTTTCAACAAGGCGGTAGTCTGGCGCTTGTGGCAGGGCGAGAACCCCTGCCGTGGGGTGGCGTTTCCCTCCCCCAACAATGCCCGCCAGCGTTTCCTTAGTCCGGAAGAAGCGTCTAAGCTTCTGGAGGCCTTGCGCCAGCGGAGCCCCCGGGTTTACCACATCGCCGCCATGTCCCTTTATGGGGGCTTGCGCTTGGGAGAGGTTTTGGGGATAACCTGGTCCAACGTGGACTTGCAGAATGGCATTATCACCATCCTGGACGCCAAAAACAACACCTCTCGGGTCATCTTTATCACGGAACCCATCCGCCGGGTCTTGGAAGAGCTGGCGAGCGGCCCTCCTGACGAACTGCTGTTCAAGGCCAGGACTGGGGTTCCCGCCCAGTGGCTAAGCGCGACCTTCAGCCGGGTAGTTAAAGCTCTTGGCCTGAACGAGGGCATCATTGATCGTAGAGAGAAATTGAGCTTTCACACCCTGCGCCACACCTACGCCTCCTGGGCGGTGATGGCCGGGGTTCCCCCTTACGTGGTAGGGAAAGCCCTTGGCCATAAAACCTTGGTCATGACCCAACGATATGCCCACCTGGCACCGGACAGCCACCGAATAGTGTTTGAGGCGGTGGCCAAAAACCACAACGGGGGAAAAACAATAGATGGAACAGCCTCAATGGGAACCACCGAGCAAGAATGAAATCAACCCGAGGAGTCATCTTTTAAGGAGAAAGGCTAAAGGGGGCATCAAATCTTGAAGATTCGGCAATGGATCAGCGGAAAGGAATTGATGGAGAGGTGGAAGATTAAACCCTTGGACCTTGTCGAAATCGTGCTTTGCGAGAGATTGACGATATACGAGGCGGATGGAAAGCTAACAAAATTAGACCATGAGAGTGCTATCTGGGCCAATCATACGGGCCCATGGCCACCTTGGGGCAAAGTAGAAGACCCGACAACTTATGATTATATTTTAAATTCTTCAGCTTATGATTTTGATATGCCACACATTTCTATTCCACAAGATTATAAACCTTTGGCAAGTAGAATTGAGCACTGCATGTTTAAATTAAGTGAAGTTGAGTATTTTGAAAAAGAACACAATTTAATATTGTCGTATGCCCAGCCGGAGCAAAATGATATAAAGACATTAATTGATGGTCACGAAGAACTTATTAGCAAAGAGTCATCGGAGCTTTGGCAAATAAACCATGGCCTTACAATCAAAGACATGGCTTTAAGAGACGAAATCAATGCAATTGTCAAGAAAGAAGCTGACATCTCGTCTCTAAAGAAAGAGGTTAAACAAAGGAAGGAAAGGAAGAAAACGAAGCTTCAGATTTGCAGGGAAAAAGTCAGAGATAGAGCTGCTAAGCTTTGGAGCAGCAATGAATCAATTCCTATTGCCGATATGGTTGTAAGAAACGAGATTACCCAAGTACTTGAAAATGTTTGTGGAGACATGTTCACTGAAAAAACTCTTCGTGATTGGATAAAGGATCTATGCCCCAACCGAAAGCCTGGAAGGCGGCCTAACCCTAAAAAGAAATCGGTGAGGCCGACGAAGAAGCCCGAAGGTTAGTCTGCCCTCCTTTCCGGGCCCTCCATCCATAGAAAAGACCTCCTTCACAACATCAGGAAAACTCCCGTGCATTTTTGGACGGGAGTTTTTATTTTTCGGCTCTTCAATCTCAACCAACTATTTGTAATTTAATGTAATTTATCATCCATCCCCCTTTAAAAAACTCCCGTGGATTTTTTCGAAAACTGTTTTCCAAACTTCCAAGGGAATTTTCTTCTTAAACCAGCGCCTTATATTGACACTAAAGTTCATCAAGCACCGGAGGTGGTCATGGAACTACTGACGCGTTCGGCACTGGCCGACAGATGGCAGACCTCAACCCGAACAGTTGACCGGCGGCGGCAGGATGGCCTCATTCCCTGGGTCGATATTTCTGGGGGGAAGGGGGCCCGTCCGATTGTGAGATTCAGGCTCACTGATGTGGAAGCCTTCGAGCGTCGGCTCCTCCAAAATCCCATTATAGAGAGACGGTAGGGGAACGATCTTGCTGCACTTGTCTTGGCAACCATCTCTTCCAGCCCGAGAGACATCATGCTGACCCCGGAGAAGATAGCCCAGGCATTGGCTTGTGGACAACCCCAGTGCTCTTGCGGCAGGCGAAGCGGCAATGGCTTTCTGAGCCATTGCCCGGCGCACCAGGACAACCGCCCCTCGTTGGCTATTTCCGAGATCGACGGCAAGATTCTGGTGAAGTGCTTCGCCGGCTGCTCTCAAGAGGCGGTGATCCTGGAGTTGAAAAAACGTGGATTATGGCCTGTCGCGGAAGGTGCCAGAGGTTATAAGGGGAATAAAACTTCCGGTGAGGGACGCAACCGTGCAACCGCCGAGGAGAAACACAATAAAAACAAGAGACAAGGCGGTCGTAGGCCTGATGCCGAGGGGGGCAACCGCGGCGCGACCGCTCAGTCCGGGATCACCTTGGCAGAGCTGGCCGAGGCCAAAGGCATCCCCGTGGAAAACCTCCAAGTCTGGGGAGTGGCGGAAACCAAACTCCGCGGTGTCCCGGCGCTGCGCATTCCCTATATGAATCAAGGGGGTGAGGTGATCGGGGTGCGCTTTCGCCACAGCCTCACCGGGGCGCAGCGCTTCTCCTGGCGGAAGGGCGACCGGGTAACCCTCTACGGCCAGTGGCTGATGGCAGAGTTTAGGAAGAAGGGGTGGTGCCTGCTCGTGGAAGGCGAGACCGACTGCTGGACAGCATGGCTCCATGGTCTTCCCGCGGTGGGCATCCCCGGCAAATCTACCTGGCGGTCCGAATGGGGGGAATGGTTAAACAATCTTCACGTATACCTCTGGCAGGAACCAGACGCGGCGGAGCTGCCCGACAAGGTGGCGGGGCATATCCCCCACCTGATGGTGATCCCGGCCCCCGGCGACTTCAAGGATCTAAACGATGCCCACGTCAAAGGCCAAGAAGTTCAAAACTTCATCGAAAACCTGAAAAGCAAGGCTGTCCCAGCGGCGACCCTGATCAAAGAGCAAAGGGACGAACAGGTCAAGGCGCTCAAGGAGAAGGCCGGGGCGGTCCTGTGTGCCCCTGATCCCCTGGAGATGGTCAAGGCCCAGATACGGCGCCTGGGGTATGGGGGAAGCCTTACCCCTACCCTGATTATCTACCTGGCGGCCGCCTCCCGCCTCCTGGCCATGCGGCCAGGCGCCATGCCGGTCCACCTGCTGCTTACCAGCCAGGCGAGCGCCGGCAAGTCTTACACATTGCAGACGATCCTCAGGCTGCTGCCCCCGGAGGCATACCACCAGATCGCGGCCGGGTCTCCCCGCGCCCTGATCTACGATGAGGCCCAATTAGTGCACAAAGTGCTCGTCTTCGGAGAGGCCGACTCCCTCCCGGCAGGCGAAGATAACCCGGCAGCTTCAGCAATTCGGAACCTTCTACAAGATCATCACCTCCACTACGAAGTAACCGTGCGAGACCCCGAGACGGGGAAGCATGTGGTGGACCGGATATCCAAGCCCGGCCCCACCGTGCTGGTGTCCACCTCCACCAAACGCCTGGGTCACCAGCTCGATACCCGCGTTTTTTCCCTGGAGATTAACGATGGGGCAGAGCACATTCGGGAAGCCCTTAATACTCAAGCGGAGCTGGAGTTGGCGGAGGCTTTGGAGCCGGATAGGGGATTGATTGCCTACCAGGGATATTTGCAACTCCTGGCTCCTTGGGAAGTGAGGGTGCCTTTTGTCCGGGAGTTGGCCAGGGAAATCGGCAAGCAGGCCACCGTACCTCGAATCCTCCGGGACTTCGCCCGCTTGCTTTCCCTCATCAAGGCGGTGGCGGTCATCAGGCATCAACATCGTAGTAAAGACGGCAGGGGACGGGTATTGGCCTCTATAGAGGACTACCGCCTCGTTTATGAGCTGGTGGGACAGATGTACGAGACCACCATTACCGGGGCCTCCCAAAGTATCCGGGATGTAGTGCAGGCGGTGGAGAAGCTGGGAATGGAAGAGGCGACGGTGGTGGATGTTGCCAAACGCCTGGGCATCAATAAATCCACGGCCTGGCGTCGGGTTAAGGCGGCCATCAAGCATGGCTGGCTGATCAATACCGAGACACGGCGAGGCTTCCCGGCCTGTCTCAAATTGGGCGACCCCCTGCCCGAGGTGGCGGGCCTCCCGGACCCTGAGCGGTTGCGAGGATTCAGCTACGGCACAGGAGAAGCAACCGAGACTGCAACCGATCAACACCCTGGAAAAACTGATGATTCAGTCGGCGGTTGCGCGGTTGCACCTGAAACCGACGATGAAGTCCCCCTCGTACTGAAAGCAGGGTTGATTTGATGGACGATATCGGCCAGGTCGTCTTGAAATTGTCGGCGATGGGTTACCGCCTTTGGCTCGAGGGAGACCGGGTGGGCTATGAGCATGTTGGCCCGGGCGAACCCGATGTCGTAAAGGTTCTGCCTCTATTGAAGGCTATCCGGGAACGAAAGGCTGACGCGGTTTATTTCCTCAGATGTTATTGCCCCTGTTGCGGGGGAGTGGTTTTCGGCACTTTTTCAGACGGCAAGAGCCGCTGTCTGGTGTGCTATCGGAAGAATCTTGATTCTCTAAATATTGATGGAAGTTGAAGGCATCATCAGCCTTGGAAACTGCAAAAGGAGAAACTGAAATGAGCGACATCGTGTGCACCCTTACCAAGAACAGCCGAGAGAAAATCGTCTTCCGGATCGGCGAGTTCAAAGGCCACAAGTTTGTCGACTTGAGGATCTTCGTGGCCGGGGAGAATGGCAGCGGGGATACCCCCACCAAGAAAGGCCTGGCAGTCCCGCTCCATCTATATGGGGAGTTCCGGGAGGCCCTGATGCAGGTTGATGAAGTCATAGTCGAACGGGGCCTGTTGGGCCTAGAGGACTTAATAACGAAAACCAAATCCAATTAAGGAAAAGGAGGGAGAAGCTAATGAATTGGTCTGAAGCTCTTTTACGTTTTCGGGGGGCGAACAATTTTCATGGGGCCGCCCTCCTGGCCCAAAGCCAAAACCTCCTGCGGCTAGCGGCGGCCTGGCCCATGGTCAAGCGAACCCTGCCTGAGCCCCCTCAACCTGGGGAAGAGGTGGACCTCGAAAAGCTCTGGAAGGCCTCGAAAATAGATTTTCCAGGCTGGGCCGAGCTGACCCAGCTGCACCCCGTGGCGGTGATGACTGGGTTCAATGTCCTTAAAGGGAACCAGGTCATCCTTCCCGACGGCTCCCTGAACCACGTAGCGGAGACTTTGCTGCAGAAGCAGGCCGCCGGCAAGTTCATGGCTGAGATGAACATCAGACCAGGGGACCTCAGATGATGTGTTCACCCGGCAGGCTCTGGTTAACCAACCAATAACTGAAAGTATTTTTTCACTAAAAGGGGGAGGTATGTCCAAGCGGGATGAGATGGAGGAGCGCTGTCTGGAGGTGAAGGAACTCCAGGTGTTGGGCATGAAGGTGCCCCAGATCGCCCAGATATATGGCGTCACTGAGCGCAGCATCTGGAATTACCTGCGGCGGGCCCGGGAGCTTTTTAGTCGCGCCGCGAAGAACCTGAACCACGATGAAATTCTCGGTGAAACCGTGAAAACTTTGGAACGTATCCGCATAATGGCTATGCGGCATTTTCACCTTTGTGAAGAGAACAATGCTGTCAAGGTGGGATATTTGAATGCCGCCCTTCGGGCCACCGAGAAGCTCGTCCAGCTTTATCAGGAGGTGGGGGTGCTGGTCAAAGTGCCGGAGCGTCTGGCGGTGGAAGAGGGACTTCCTTTTGAGGACGAAGAGATCAGGAAGAAATATCTGACCCTTCTCAAGGAAGCCAGAGCCAAGAAAGAAAAAAACCTGGGACTGTGATTTTTTTACCCTGGAGATTGATACTTATTACAAAAGAGCCATATTCCCATTTAACCCTGGCAAACCGGGTACGAGGCTGATCGTTCCCAATATTGTTCCGCTTCAACCCCACGAGAAGCGGCCCAGTGTCCGGGAACCTGCATCCCCTTACCAATTCTTTGCTTGCAGGGGTGCATAGGTGGGCGTATCCAGGCGACCTCGACCCCAGCTTGCCCTCTCTATGCGTCTAAGGGTCACCTTGTATTGACTCCTTACTGATGAGGTAGGTGAGGGACCGCTTTCGGGGTGGGAAGGTGCCTCCCCGGGGCTCTGGCATACAGATGCCAAGCATGGGAATGTTCCCACAATAATGTCTCCTTTTTCTCTTGGCGGGATGGATATCCGAGAAAATTTAAGGTTGGTAGAGCACTATCGGGCTCATGGTTTTAATAACCCTGACGAACTTTTGGACTTCATTGAGGTCTTCTGGGGCCTCAAGATTCCTCGAGCCAAGGTCTGCCCGGAGCACACCCCGCCGGCCGAGTACGTGATGGCCTCCTTTTTCGAGGAGGTCCTGGACTGCATCTGCTGGGCCAACCGGAGTGGGGGGAAGACCTTTAACGGCGCCCTGGTGACCTGGCTTGATTCGGTCTTCAAGAGCGCCTGCGAGACCAAAATCCTGGGAGGGTCCGGCGAGCAGAGTCTCAGGATGTATGAGCACATGAAAGGCTTTATTACGCCCCCCTTCCAGCACCTGGTGGAGGGCGAGGCCCTGCGCACCCGCACCCACTTGGTGAACAGCTCCAACATTCAAATCCTGACGGCCTCCACTAAAAGTGTCCGGGGTCCCCACCCCCAGAAGCTGAAGCTGGACGAGGTGGACGAGTTCGAGGACAAAATCTATGAGGCAGCCCTGCTCATCCCCAAGTCGGCCCGGGGCATCCGGGCCAGTGTGCAGATTTATTCCACCATGCACAAGGCCTACGGCCTGATGAACCGGGTGATCAGCGAGGCGGCGGAGAGCGGCTACCAGGTCTTTAAGTGGTGCGTCTTTGATGTCATGGAAAAATGCGTCGGCCGGGACTGCGACACCTGCGAACTCTGGGAGGACTGCCAGGGCCGGGCCCGAAACGCCGACGGCTTTTACCCGGTGGAGGACGCCATCTCCGCCAAGCGCAAGGTCTCAAGGGAAACCTGGGAGTCGGAAATGCTCTGCCGTATGCCCAGCCAGGAGGGGCTTATTTACAAGGAATTCGATTTATCGATCCACGTTTTTTAAGCCCTGGTAAGTATCTGTTTGAAACCCATATCAACTACGCTTTTCTTTTTGGCCGGGTGCGTCTAGAGGGCAGGTATCTTGAATAAAAAAGCCGTAACGCAAATCGGCTGGAAGCAATCGGGGCCCTTCAAGAATTCGAAACTAATGGCCTAGTGAGTCGTAAAAATTGATGGTACGGCTCTAAGAGAACCATTATTGCTGAGTGGCCTATCAGATTATTTAACGATTTGAAAGTTCCTACAATTCCAGAGGGAAAGTGAAAAAGAACGTGGTGCCCTCGGGGTTGGTATCTACCCAAATGCGGCCACCATGGGCGTCGATGATCCGTTTTACTGTGGCCAGTCCCAGGCCGAAACCTTGCTCTTTTCGACCCCCCTTTCCCCGGTAAAAGATCTCGAAGATATGGGGCACGTCTTGGGGAGGGATGCCAGGCCCCTGGTCCTTGACAGCAAACTGCGTCTCCCCATCGTTTCTCTG
>JARRKO010000029.1:0-45047 GCA_037388025.1 Syntrophobacterales bacterium | reverse complement strand
ACCGTTCCCTACCATATCCATGCTAGCCCGGGTGAAAAGTGGCGCGTTGCGGGGGGTAGACGCCTTCATTGTGGAGGTGGAGGTGGACTTGGCCCCGGGGCTTCCGGCCTTTACCACCGTGGGTTTGCCCGAGACCGCGGTGAAGGAGGCCAAGGATCGGGTGAGGGCCGCGCTCAAAAATTCAGGGTATAAGTTTCCTGGAAATCGGGTAACCATAAATCTCGCTCCGGCCGATGTGCGCAAGGAGGGGACCGGGTTTGACCTGCCCGTGGCCGTGGGGCTCCTCGCGGCCCAAGGGGTGGTGCCTCCGGAGGGCTTAGAGAAATATCTTCTCTTCGGCGAACTCTCCCTGGACGGCCGCCTCAAGCCCACCCGGGGGGTGTTGTCCATGGCGCTGACCACCCGGGATGCGGGTTTGAGCCTCATTCTTCCCCGGGAAAATGCCCGGGAGGCCGGGGTGGTCCAGGGTCTAGAGCTCTATGCCGTGGAGAATTTGCCCCAGGTGGTGGATTTTCTGGCCGGCCGGGAGGGGCTTACGCCCACGCCGCCCATGGCCCCGGAGGACGCGGGCTGGGAGCCCCTGGACGACGTGGATTATCGGGAGGTGCGGGGCCAGGAGCCGGTGAAACGGGCCTTGCTCCTGGCTGCTAGTGGTGGCCATAATGTCCTTATGGTAGGCCCTCCAGGGGCCGGCAAGACCATGGTGGCCCGCCGTCTTCCCAGTATTCTCCCGCCGTTAAACTTCGAGGAGGCTGTGGAAACCTCCCGGATTTACAGCATCATGGGGCGTTTGCCCCCGGGTCAGCCTCTCTTGCGCCAGCGGCCCTTCCGCTCCCCCCACCACACCATCTCCGACGCCGGGCTCATCGGCGGCGGCACCACCCCCAAGCCCGGGGAGGTCTCCCTGGCCCACCATGGGGTCCTTTTTTTAGACGAGTTGCCGGAGTTCAAGCGGGCCACCCTCGAGGTCCTGCGCCAGCCCCTGGAGGAGGGCCGGGTCACCATCTCCCGGGCCACCAGCTCCCTGACCTACCCGGCCCGCTTCATGCTGATCGCGGCCATGAACCCCTGCCCCTGCGGTTTTTTTGGGGATCCTCGCAAGCCCTGCACCTGCACCCCCAACCAGATCAACTCCTACCGCTCCCGCATTTCCGGGCCACTGTTGGACCGCATCGACATCCAGATCCAGGTCCCTGCCGTGCCCTTCGAACATCTGGCCGGCAAGGACGACGGCCACGAGGGCTCCCAAGCCATGCGTGAGCAGGTCCTGGCAGCCCGGGGGCGCCAGGAGCAGCGCTTTGCCCGGGCCAAAATTTTCGCCAACGCCCACATGACCTCCAGGCACCTCAAGGAATACTGCGCCCTGACGGAGGACACCCGGCGTTTGCTGGGCGCGGCCATGGACAAACTGGCCCTGTCAGCCCGGGCCTACTCCCGCATCTTGAAAATCGCCCGCACCATCGCCGACCTGGAAGGAGAACCGCACCTCACCCCGGCCCAAGTGGCCGAGGCCATTCAGTATCGTACTTTGGACCGGAAATTTACCCCGTAGCTTGCTTGAGGAGAAAATTGTGTAAGATGCGTCTTACGCACCAAAGGCCGTTATCAATTGCGAGTTTTACAAAAAGCCGTTTGGTCATCCTGAGCGAAGCGAAGGATCTCTTATTTACGGCTAGTTATGAGATTCTTCGGTCGCGGCACTCCCTCAGAATGACAATACTTAATAAAATCTTCTTTAGTTCTGTAGCCGCAGGCTTTACCGTGAAGATACCTCCGTAGAGGCGCACCCATGTGTGCGCCCGCTCGGGCGGACACGCGGGTCCGCCCCTACAACAGGCTTTTACTTTGGGGAGTGAACAACGTAATTCTGAAAAATAGTAGTTAGCTCCATTTTTATGATCATCTCAGCCAATCAGCCGTATTTTTGTCCGTATCCGGGTTTTTTCTACAAGGCCTGGCTCTCGGACGTCCTGGTGCTTCTGGATGAGGTGCAGTTTCCCCAGGGGACCACCTGGCTCAGCCGCAACCGCTTCAAAAATGATCAGGGGGACCTGTGGCTCACCGTGCCTGTGTGGAAAAAGGGGTTGGGACTGCAGGCCATCAACCGGGTGGAGATCTGCCGCGAGGGCCGCTGGCCCCGCAAGCACCTGGCCAGCCTCACCACTGCCTATGGGAACGCCCCTTACCTGGAAGAGCATGTACCCTTTCTGGAAAAAATCTTTTCCGCCGAGTTCACCAGACTGGTGGACGTGAACATGGCGGTGATTCGCTACCTGATGGCCTGCTTTCAGATTGACACCAAGGTGGTGCTGCAATCCGAGTTGGGGGTCACAGCCAAAGGCACCCAGCTTCTCCTGGAGATTTGCCGGGAACTTCAGGCGACCACCTTCTTGACCCTGGCCCCGGCGAAAAAATACCTGGAGGCCGACTTTTTCGTCCGGGCCGGCATTGAACTGCGCCCCTTCACCTACGTGGCCCCTGTCTATCCCCAACTCTGGGGCGACTTCCTCGCCAACCTGTCCGCCTTCGATTTACTTTTCAATTGCGGCCCCAAGGCCCGGGATATCCTCTTAAAACCCCAACCAGCGGCGCGATTAAGGTAAAAAATAAAGAGATTTTAGGAGGCGGGTCAGAAGACGCCACATTTGTCCTCCTCCCCTAGGATGTCTTTTTTCTTGAACTTTTAGGTTATTTTGGAGTAATCTATATTTAGATATTTAAACCTTTTTTCTTATAGAATAATCTATGCCCCGAGGAAAGAACAAGCAGGTCCGCCTGGGAGATCTTTACCTGATTAACGACGTCTCCCGTCTGGTGAACCTCTCCCAGAAGCGCATCCGGGAGTACGAAAAAGAGGGGTTTATCAAGCCCATTCGGGAAAAGAATACCAATAACCGCCTATACTCACCGTTTGACGTCAAGCAGATTCAGCAGATCAACCATCTCATCCACGAACGGGGCTTTACGCTGGCTTGCCTGCGTAACCTCATGGTGCTGGCCCCCTGCTGGAACATTTTCGACTGCGCGGACAAGGAAAGCTGTGCGGCCTACCAACTGCCCTGGCGGCCCTGTTACGAGGTGCGCGAGTACAAGGAAACCCTGTGCAACGGCCCCTGTGACCGCTGCGCCGTTTACCTCAATCGGGACATGAAACGGGAAAAAATCCTGGAAAAAGTCCCCCCTGCGGAATGACCTCCCCACCCAAGCTCCCTACTTTCCGCGCTGATAATACCTTTGCTTCGATAAAAGCCATTGCCATCGTGGGTCGATCCAATACCGGCAAGACCGAGCTCATTTGCCGCCTGATCCCTCGGCTGGCGGCCCACGGCCTCCGGGTGGCCGTGCTCAAACACAGCCACCATCCTGACCTGGACCCCAGGGATCAAGGCAAGGATACCTGGCGGTATCGTCAGGCCGGGGCCCAAACCGTGGCCTTGGCCGCGCCGGGGCTGTTACACGTGACCCGCAGTTTTTCCGGCGAGCCTCCCCTGGAGCAGGTGCTGTCATCTTTGGCCGCGGCGGCGGACCTGGTCCTGGTGGAGGGCTATAAGACCGGACCCCTCCCCAAGGTGGCGGTGCTGGCGCCGGATGACCGGCCGGAGCCGCCTAAATACCCGCACCTCATCGCCTTGGTCAGTGAACGGTCGGTGGACTCCCCCCTGCCGGTCTTTCAGCCTCATCAGGTGGAAGAACTGGGACATTGGCTTTATGACTATCTTAGCCGGGCTTGATAGTATTAAGCGGCCCCCTGACGTCACCGGGGCCATCCTGGCCGGTGGGGATAGCCGCCGCTGGGGGCGGGACAAAGTAACCCTGAGGCTCGACGGCAAGCCCCTGGCCCGGTGGGTGGCCGAGACTCTGAGGCCGGCGGTGGCTGACCTTTGGCTGGTCACGAATCACCCGCAGGCCCACCTGGCTCTGGGCCTGCCCCTGGTTACCGACCTGGTGCCCCATCAAGGGCCGGTGGGCGGTCTGGCCACAGCCCTGTTCTATGCCCGCACTCCCTGGGTGCTGCTGGCCTCGGCGGATACTCCCCTTCTTGTTCCTGAACTGGCTATCGCCCTGGCCGGCGCGGCCGGACAAACGTCCCGCCCCGCCCTGGTCTGCCGGTCAAAGCGGGGCTGGGAGCCCTTCCCAGGATTATATGCGACCCGGCTTCTGCCTCGCGTCCAGGATTTTCTGCAAAAAAACCGGAGTTTCATGGCCTTCTTGGAGCGGGTCCATCCACAAGTTTGGGGATCCGAAATCTGGAAGACTTACGATCCCGAGGGGGCCAGTTTTTTCAACCTCAATCAACCGGAGGACTTGGCTCGGCTGGAGGCTTGGGCGGCTCGGCGGCAAGAAACCTAGGCGCCGGGGGCTCGTTAAAGTCTTACCCAGACGAACCCCTAACCCGCACAATACCCCATTGACAGGCTCCGGCAACTCAGATAAATTCTTCATACGTGGTCCCATCGTCTAGCGGCCTAGGATACTGCCCTCTCACGGCAGAGACACGGGTTCGATTCCCGTTGGGACTACCAAAAACCATTGCAAACGGGGATCTTTATTGCTAAGGCCCCCATGCCGTAATGCACGCAAGATAGCCCTGATTCCTCACTTTCTCCCCTGACAGCTGCCTAAAAAGTTCAAGGTTCAAAGTTCGAGTTTCAAGTTTCGAGTTCAAGCGAAGGTGGGGTGCGCGCCACGCGTCAGCAATACTCGGTCCCCTAAGTTTGGGGAGGCTCAGATGCCGGGAATCATGGCCATGGTCATCTTCATGGGTGCATTTTTGGCCTGGAGCTGTACCGTCGTTCTAAGGCGCTCAGCTGAAAAATTAAGGGCAGAGGTGAAGGACCGCCTGTCTCAACAAATTATCGGGGCTTACTCAGCCGGACCACCGAACAAAAACGACGGCGACCGCATCCAATATGTCCTCCAGGAGATCAAAGACATACCCAAGGGAGCCTTTGTGCCCTTCCTGCAGTAACCCGCCCTCCAGTCTCTTTTAGTGCCCTTCGTCGGTATCGGTGGGGCGAATTTGCTCGATTTTTTCATGTAAGGCTTGCAGTAATTGGCAAGATACACTTGACCAACCGCAAGGGCGAATCCATTATATTCTCAATTAGGTCAGGTTGATCCGAGGTGGGCTGCAGGTGGATCGGCGGGGTAAAAGTCATTGCATTTATGGCGAAATTTGGCTTAGTTCAGTCTAGGGCCTCCCGCGAATCAATGCCCACGAATCTTTTCCTGCTGTAAGGGATTATTTTGTGCTTGCCTGTTATGCCTGATTTGATAGGAAGACAATTATTATTGGGGGTATTGAGTAAAGGAGAATAATGGCCATGATCACCCTGAAAAACGTGTCTCCCGGTCGTAACTCCGAGGCCCTAGCTACGCCTGCCACCAGCTCCGGCCCGGATTTTGACAAACAAAAGAACAGGAAGACTAACCCCTTATCAAGATGGCGATTCCCTGCTGTCCTTGCCTTGTGTTTAGTACTTTTGCTATCGGCTTTTCCAGCCCTCCTGTCAGCCAGGGTTGGGGGCTTTCCCGAGCCTACGCCGGCCCCGACCTTCTCCTTCACCGTAATGCCGGTCTACCAGTTTCCCGTCGACGTGGAAGGCGGTGGCACCCTTGGTGTTTTCAGCCTTTATTCCTATGCTGATATCAGCAAGCAGATAAACCAAAACCTGGGGGTCGGGCTAAGTTTCAAGTATCAATTTGATAATTATGACTTTTCAGGGCTGACCGACTTTTATGTGCCCCGCCCCTGGAAGGAAGTGCAACAACTGGGCTTCACTGTTCCCATTTTTTATACCTTAAACGACAAATGGCAGTTCATCGTCATCCCCACGGGTCAATTCGCCGGAGAATTTAACGCCAGGTTTGGCGATTCCTTGGTGTACGGGGGTGGTGTGGCGGTAAGGTATACCTTTGGACCGAGGGTTATCCTGGGCGTCGGTGTAGCCGGCTATTATTATCTTGAACAGGCCAGGGTTTTTCCTTTCCTGGTCATCAACCTGAAGCTGAGTGACCGAATCCGAGTTACCAACCCGTTCCGCTTAGGCCCCGCCGGCCCTGCCGGTCTAATAGTGTCTTACAAACTGAACCCCAAATGGGAAGTCGGTCTCGGCGGGGCTTACCGGTCATACCGCTTCCGCCTCGATTACGACGGTCCCATCCCCAATGGCATCGGGGAATACAATTCCTTCCCGCTTTTTGTACGCTTGGGCTATAAGCCTACTCCGGCTTTCACCGTCGATATCTACGGAGGATTATCCATTTATAACCGGCTCCGGGTGGAGGACCGGGACGGGAACGAACTCTTTAAAAGCGGTCAAAACGTGTCGCCCATACTAGGCGCGTCCATCTCAGGAAGGTTTTAAGCTCTTTCCAGCAGCCGCGGTTCCCATGTTTCACCGGGTATCTCCTCAACTTATACTGGTAAATCTTA
Organism: Syntrophobacterales bacterium; assembly: GCA_037388025.1. GTDB lineage: Bacteria > Desulfobacterota > Desulfobaccia > Desulfobaccales > 0-14-0-80-60-11 > JBGSLA01. The sequence goes on along the minus strand of JARRKO010000029.1, from coordinate 38,611 downwards.
AGGAGGCTCACCAATCTGGGCCTCCCACAAACACTTTTATGGTAGAACTGGGCGAAGCCTTCCCGCCCACCCACCCCACCACCCGTTTGTGTCTAGACCTGCTCCTGGAGGCTCTGGAGGGGGGTTCGGTAAATTACTTGGTTGATGTGGGCTGCGGCTGCGGCATCCTGGGTTTGGCTGCGGCTGTCCTGGGGGTCCCGGTGGCGGTGGGGGTGGATAAGGCCGGGGGCGCGGCAGCCATCACCCGGCTCAACGCCCGGGAAAATTCTGTCGCTAACGCACTCTTGGTGGTTCAGGGTTCCACCGAGTGCGTTAAGGTCCGCTTTGACCTGGTGGTGGCCAACCTGCCCTGGGAGGTCCAGATGGAAAAACCCCAGGAGCTGGACCGCTTGGCCGCACCCGCAGGCTCCCTGATCCTCTCAGGCTTCCGGGATCACCAGGAGGATCTTTTGATGGAGCCCTACCGCAAGATGGGGTGGTCCCTTAACCGGAGGCTGGTCAAGTATTTCTGGCACCCCGAACTTCCTCCAAGCATCAGCTTCAACTGGGTGGCCTGGTCCCTAAACCGATAATCCGGGAAAAGGCAGGGGGGTTTTGGCAGCTACGTAGGGGAGAAGGGGCCAGGGGTCGGTGACCCCTGCCCCTTCCCTCAAATTAGCCTTCCGGCCCCGCCACAGCAGCCAGCCGTATATTCCCACGTTGATGCTTAAGACCAGGGCTCCCAGGAAGATTTGCAGGTTGCGGGTGAGGGCGGTAGGGTAGAGGAGTGGTAAGAGATAGTGGGCCACGAAATCAGTGTTATAGGGAGCGGCGCCGGCCAGCTCCCAGAACCGGTTTTCCCACGGGGTGAGGGGGCAGATCCAACCGGCAAATTCGATGAGCACGGCCCATAGGAAGGCAGGGATGTGCAGCCAAGCCAGTCTTTTCCAGATGAAAACCAAAAACCCGCCGAAAACCGCAAAAATGACAAAAGCCAGGTGAACAATAATAATGGTGTCAGCGAGAAGTTGATAGAGCATCGGGCCTCAGGCCGGTGTAAGCAATTACAGTAAACCGGCTCCTGGTGACGAACCTCACCTCGAACTTTTGGAAATTTCTGGATTAGACAGGAGAGCTTCCGACATGTTCTTCACCACCAAAATGGCGATTCCCCACAAAAGCGGCAGCCAGGTTGGGATGAAATAAAAAGGTTGAGCATAGGTCCAGGCTCCGAAAACAGTGGCGCATAATTCACCTACAGGGCCCAAGACAAAGGCGACAAAATAAAAAAGAAAATCACTGGCCGTATGCCAACGGATAAAGGCGAAAATGCTAATAATTACATAGCACCCTGTTAGTAAGATTGGCCTGGTCCACAGAAAACAAGCCAAGGCCACACAAAGGGCGTAAGTGCCTAATGCAATGACAACATTCTTCCTTTTTGGCATGTTCCTCATTCCATCGGCCCCCACCGTATTTATTGCTTTCCTTTTATGAGGCTGGATTAATCGACTTCAACTGGTTCTGCGCCTCCTGCTTATACGGGCCTTTTGCTTTTAAGGAGCGGAACCCACATTACCTGTGGCCGCAGGTCTCGGCTCGCAAGATCCCAGGACGGAGCCGGCGGGCTTTTCCTCCAGAAACGAACCATATAGGCATAATAGCAAATATTGTCCTGGGAAGTAATGTATCCTTGGGGGTAGTCGGGGTGCCTTATTGAGTGGGTGGTCCTTTAATTTCAAGGAAAAGAGCCTCTTCGGTCTTCGGGACTCAGGTAGGGTGAGAAGAGAAATATCCTCAGCAATCCGGATTGACTTCTCGGTTTTTTTGTGCCATGCAAGAGAATATGTTTAATCCATGGCCAGCCGCCACTAAGCCGTGGTAAAGGAGATGCAGCACGGCTTTATAGGTGGTCGGAGGGCGCGTTTCCGGGCTATTAGTTGGCTCACCCAGACCGTCGGGTCATCGCTTGTATCAGCGAAGGCTTCTTTCAGATGACCCCCCGGGAGTTTCCCCCATGATTCGCTATGAACTCAACCCCATCATTTTGTTGATGAATAAAGGGATATAAATATCTGGGGAAATGGTTTTTAAGGAAAAGTCAGGCTATCATTCACCTCAAGAACAGAAACTTACGGGGATATTATCCGGGCAAAGAGGGTTAAGGAATCATAGGTTTCCAGGAAAAACAGTTCTATAGTAAGCTTTGAAAAAGATATTATGTACAGTAAAGAAAAGAAACATGAAATTTTCAGATCTAAGATAGATTTAAATCACACAATTACTCAATTTTCCACTGTAGATGCAATAATTGCAGGACTCTATGACGGCCATCTATCTTTTAATAATATACTTAGATATGGCAATTTTGGTTTAGGTACGATAGATAAACTCGATGGAGAAATAATTATACTGGATAAACAAATATATCAAGTAAAAGCTGACGGCAAAATTCATAAACCTTCCATACATAAAACGACACCATATGCTACTGTGGTAAAATTTCACCCGAAAATTCGCCTTAAGTTAGATCAAGGAACTGATTTCCCTCATTTTCAGGAAGTCATTGATAATCTCGCCCCCGATCAGAATATATTTTACGCTATAAAAGTGAATGGTTCTTTTACCAATATGAAAACCAGAAGCTTGGCGGGCCAGAAAAAACCTTACCCACCTATGGTTAAGATACATCAATGCTTTTTTCTTTTAGAAAATATTAACGGAACTATAGTCGGTTTTAGAGCCCCTGATTACTTTAAAGATGTAACCGTACCAGGGTATCATCTCCATTTCCTTTCCGAGGATCGCCAGCATGGCGGTCATATCATCGATTTCACCCTGGCTGAAGGTGCTATGGAGATTGACATTTGTTACCGTTTCCTACTGATCCTACCGGAGCACTATGCTGAATTCAGCCACCTTGACTTCAGCGTTGATCGATCACATGAAGTGGAACAGGTAGAAAAATAGCCTCAGCGCCGAAGCCTTATAAAAATTTAGGCAGTCAGGAATTAACCTGCCAAGACTTTGACCTCTAGAAACCGTCATGAGGATTAATCCCCATGACAAAAAGGTGATTGTCCAAACGATCGCATCACAAATCTCAAAATATCTTATTTGAATAAAAAGACTTGCGCCGTTAACCATACTTTCTAATTAAAATCTAATAAAGGAATCAGTGGCCTAAAGAATGTCAACTTGATCTTTTTTAGGTTGACGGAAAACCACCCTTTCCCTATTATTTACCGTATTTGATGGAATTAGAGTTTAATCTTCCCCAAATCAAAAAACCTAACGACCCATTATTTCCCGAAATGGGCATTAGACTAGACCCGTTCGGGAGAAAGGAGTAGACCCATGGAAATGACCGGTTCCCAGATCTTTTGGAAATGTTTGGAACGTGAAGGTGTGAAACATATTTTTGGACTCCCTGGGGGCACCATCATTGATCTTTACGATGAACTCACCAGGTCTCCACAAATCAAGCACTTTCTGGTGCGGCATGAGCAGGCCGCGGTGCATGCAGCCGACGGGTATGCCCGGGTTACTGGCAAGGCTGGGGCGGCCCTGGTTACATCCGGCCCCGGGGCAACCAATACCGTATCCGGTATCGCTAATGCCTACATGGACTCCATTCCCATTGTTGTATTCACAGGTCAGGTACCCACACCCCAAATCGGTAAGATGGCTTTTCAAGAAGTGGATATTGTGGACATCACCAGACCCGTCACCAAGCAGAGTTACCAGGTTAGAGATATTAACGATCTAGCCTGGATCCTGGCAGAGGCCTTCTATGTTGCCCAGCATGAACGGCCTGGACCGGTACTGGTGGACCTGCCTAAAGATGTCGTTCATAACAAGACAACCCCTAAGTTTGTCGAAATTACCAGGCTAAAGGACTGCAGCCTGCATTGCCGTGCCAATCCTAGCCAAGTGCAGGAGGCCCTGGCACTCATCTTGGAGTCCAAGCGCCCCATAATCTATATCGGTGGCGGTGTCATACTTTCCGATGCCAGTGACGAACTCCTGAAATTTGCGGAAGCTTTACAAATCCCGGTCACCAGCACTTTAATGGGTCTGGGAGGTTTCCCTGGAGATCATCCCTTATCGCTGGGAATGCTGGGGATGCATGGGGCCTACTATTCCAATATGACGTTGGACAATGCCGATGTCATTATAGCAATTGGAGCCCGTTTTGATGATCGGGTAACCGGCAAGCTGGATGAATTTGCCCCTCAGGCCAAGATTATCCACATCGATATCGATCCCAAGGATATCAGTAAAAACGTGGTGGCAGAAGTTCCCATTGTGGCTGATTGCCAAGAGGCCCTGATTCAGCTCAATGAACTTATAAAGAAAGAAGAGCCACGGGATTGGGCCAGCATCCGCAAGCCCTGGTTCGACAAGATTGCCGAATGGGAAAAGCAGCAACCGCTTGCTTATGATACCAAAGCGGATGTCATCAAACCCCAATATGTGGTGGAAAAATTATACGAGCTGACCAAAGGAGAAGCTTACATTGCCACTGAGGTCGGCCAGCACCAGATGTGGGCGGTGCAGTTTTACAAGTTCAAAAAGCCCCGAACCTTGATCACCTCTGGAGGTTTGGGTTGCATGGGGTACGGCCTCCCGGCGGCCTTGGGCGTGCAGGCGGCCAAACCGGAGGCCCTGGTTATTGATATCGCCGGTGACGGCAGTATTCAGATGAATTTTCATACCCTGGCCACCGTGGTAGAGAACAATCTTCCCATCAAGGTGGCTATCCTTAACAACGGCTATCTGGGGATGGTAAGGCAATGGCAGGAACTTTTTTACGAAAAACGCTACAGTGGCACCTATTTTGAAGGTAACCCGGACTTTGTCAAGCTGGCGGAGGCCTATGGGGTGATGGGTTTGCGAGCGGAAAAGCCTGAAGAAGTGGAGACGGTTATCCAGCAGGCCCTCGATGCTCCTGGTCCTGTGGTGATGGACTTCCGGATCGATCCGGAAGAAGATGTCTTTCCCATGGTGGCCGCCGGCAAGTCGATAGCTGAAATGATCTTACCGGGTCACTGAGGTCTGGGGCCTCGAGTCCAGGTTTTTAATGCCGCCGGGGGCAAAGGGTGGGGTGCCAACAACTCCCGCCCACTCCGGTCCACCGCGGGCTTCCGGTAATTTTTTACCTTAACAAGCGTATTAGCCTCTCGGAAAAGGAATGATGAAAAAAGATATAAGGAAAGAAGTGTCCAAAATCCACGAGAATTTCGGATACAAATTTCAGATCTTTACTACATAACTTTGGGCTAATTTTCTAAGTAATGGCAATTATTGTGGTACCAGACAAAGCTTCCTGAACGGTACCACGGACTGATAGGATCGCGCTGAGCCACCCAGCTGCAGCGTTGGTAAGGCGGTGCGGTCGCGGGCCTCCAATCTTCCTTCTCCTGGCGGTTGCGCTTTAGCAGTCGCCATGCCACCCACAGATTGATGAGGACAAACCGCGGAACCCCAATCATCGCTGCGATGGACACACTATAGGTAGAGCCCGCTCAGGCCTCCACTCGTAAACCCTTTCCCCCTCCCCTAAGACTTTATAACCCCCCTCAGAGTAAGACAGGCCCCTTACTGACTAAGTGAATTGATCGCGGGAAAATCCTTCCGGATATCTCGAGACCGGTTGTTCATGATGGTAAGAATGTATCTATTCGCGTTAGGTAAGTTTAATTTTTAGCCGATTGAAGGACTTCAAAAAAGTGCGATTGTTCCGAAAGTTGGGACTAAGTTAGGGGTATTTAAGAAAGATCTTCCGTGATCATCATAATTGACTTCTTTGCTGTTCTGTGTCATGCAATAAGTAATATTTTTCATGTAATGCCAGTCGAATCTGGTAATTAACACAAGTAAAGGGCTATACTATGAATAGAATACTGCGCCTTAACATGACGGAAAAACGTGCTGTTTGGGAAGAAGTGCCGGAAGCTTATACCGGTTTGGGTGGTCGGGCCCTCAGCTCCCGCCTCATCCGGGAGGAAGTACCACCCACCTGCCACCCCCTGAGCACCGACAACAAGTTGGTCCTGGCCCCGGGCCTCTTAACCGGAGCCCCGGCCGCCAACGCCGGACGCATTTCCGTGGGAGGCAAATCACCCCTGACCGGTGGTATCAAGGAGAGCAATTCAGGGGGTCTGGTGTCGATAAAACTGGCCCGCCTGGGCATCAAAGCCGTGGTGGTGGAAGGCGCCCCAGAGGATAACCAATTCTCTCTCGTCAAAATAACCAAAGATGGGGTTGAATTTTTGCCGGCGGATGAGTATGTGGGTCTGGGTAACTATGACACCATGGCCCGGTTGTGGGAGCGTTTCGGCAAGGGGGTCGGGGTAATGAGCATCGGGCAGGCCGGAGAAAAACGTCTGACCGCGGCCTCCATCCAATTCGCCGATCCCCAGGGCCGACCGGGCCGAGCCGCGGGGCGGGGTGGCCTGGGGGCCCTGATGGGGTCCAAAAAGCTTAAGGCTCTGATAGTAGATGACCAGGGCGCCGCAGCCGTCCCTTTAGCCGACCCGGAAAAATTTAAAGAGGCTTCCCGGCGCTGGGCCAAGTACTTGATGGACCACCCGGTGAGCGGCCAGGCCTTGCCGGCTTACGGCACCGCGGTCCTGATCAATATTGTTAATGAAGCCGGGGCGCTCCCCACCAAGAATTTCCGGGGCGGCCGTTTTGAATTTGCTGAGGACATCAGCGGCGAGCACATGGCCGAGTTGATCAAGCAGCGGGGCGGCAAAACCAAAGAGGGTTGCCACCCGGGATGCGTCATCCAGTGCTCCCAATCGTATCACGATGCTTCCGGGAAGTACCTGACTTCCGGTTTTGAATATGAGACCATCTGGGCTCTGGGGGCCAACACCCTGGTTAAAAATCTCGATGAGATTGCCACGATTGACCGCCTGTGCGACGACTTCAGCCTGGATACCATTGAAGTCGGCTGCACCCTGGGGGTGCTCATGGAAGGCGGCATCATCCCCTGGGGAGACGGGCCGGCGGCCATCGACATGGTCAAGAAAGTGGCTACGGACGACCCCTGGGGGCTGATTATCGGTAACGGCTCGGTGTTCACCGGCCGGGCCCTGGGAGTGGACCGGGTACCCGCGGTTAAAGGCCAGGGATTGCCGGCTTACGACCCCCGGGCGGAAAAAGGCATGGGGCTCTCCTATGCCACCAGTCCCATGGGCGGGGACCACACCTCCGGATACACCGTAGCCATCAATGTTGTCGGCTGCGCCGGCGGCGGTGATCCCTTAATGAAGGAAGGTCAAATCGAGCGATCCAGGAATCTGCAGATAGCCACCGCGGCCATAGACTCCACCGGCCTCTGCCTGTTTACCGCCTTTGCGGTCCTGGATAATCCCGATGCCTTACAATGCATTGTCGACATGATCAACGCCCGCTACGGCATAAACTTAGGGACTGATGCGGTCACCGCTTTAGGTCAACAGGTGCTCCGGGATGAGCGGAGCTTCAACCGGGCCGCGGGGTTTACCAAAGCCCACGACCGCCTGCCGGATTTTTTCAAGGAACCTCTCGAGCCCCACGGCGTCTTCTGGGACTTCACTGACGAAGAAATGGATAAGGTGTTGGAGGGCCATTAACGGGTATTCGGGAAGTTGTTAGAGGAGCGAGATTAAAATCGGCCCTTATAACAGGAGGTTCTGCTAAGAGATTTTGGGAAGAAGGGGCCAGGGTTTTGGGACCCCTACCCCTCTCCCACTAACTTTATCCCCCTGCCTCTTCCTCAAGAGTTGGGGGCAGGGCATAAACCTCAGTTTGCCAGCCTTAGCCCAAAGTCTCCGTCTATCCGGCTAAACCACCATGCCTCTCCAGATTTTTCTCAATGCCAGCCTGCGGCTCCATGTGCCAGGGTACAATCCTTATAAGGGGATGACCCTGGAAATGGCGCCCGGCACCCCGGTTTCCTCCCTCATCTCCCAACTCGGTTTACCTCCCGAAGAAGTGACCCTGATCATGATCAACGGCCGGCGGCAACAGCTGGAATTCCCTCTTCAGGGTGACGAACGGGTTGGCTTGTTCCCTCCTATTGGCGGCGGTTGAGTCATTAAAAAAGGAGAAGACGGGAAAAACTGGTTACCCATTTCCCCATTTCCTCTCCCACCATCACCACAGGGGCAATATTTCCAGGGCGCCGGTATCCCCATCAAAATGGGCCAACTGGCCGTGATAGGCGGGGGTCTGGCCCAAAAGCAGACGGATAACTTCCTGGGCCTGCAAACTGGCAATGAGGGTGGCCACGGGAGCCAAAATCTCCTGGCCCCCTTCCACCTCACGGGTCGCGTCTGAATAAATTATGCTGAAAGTATCAGGATCGTCCGGGAGAATAGTGGCCGCCTGGCCGTATCTCCCCAGCGCCGCACCGTGCGCCAGGGGGACTCCGGTTGCCTGCGCGGCCTGAAACAAATGCCGGCGGGATTTCAGGCTATCCAGGCCGTCCGACACGACCTGAACCTGAGCAAGATAAGTTGGCAGGTTGTCCGGGTTCAGATAATCTGCGATGGCTTCCACCAAAAGAGCCGGATTGATCTGATGGATATGTTCGGCGGTCACTCGGGCCTTGTTCCGCCCTAAGGTTCGGTCCGTCGCTAGAACCTGGCGATTGAGGTTGGAGGGCAGGAAAACATCACCGTCGGCCAGGAGAAGACGGCCAACCCCCACCCGGGCCAAGAGCACCGCCAGCATCCCACCCAGGCCTCCCAAGCCGACCACCAGGACGCTGCTGTCAAACAGCCGCAACTGCTCCGGGCCGGATAGGCTGGGGAAATTCCGCTCAAAGCACTCGGGGAAAACCCCCGTCCGTAAAGCTGCCGCCGTCGCCTGCCGCAGGGTCAGATTTTGGCCCCGGGCCCAGGAGTGCAAATCCTGATCGCTGATGACGTGAAAAATATATCCAGAACGGGTTTCGGTGCGGGCCAGCGCTTGGAGTTTTTCCATGGCTCTCTGGGGCCTGATTAATATCCAGAAATACCCGGTCGCAAGAGAGCCCCTGCCACCCTTACTTTTTCGCTTGGGTGGAGCGCTCCTCTTCAACCCTGACGCTCAAGGTTTGATAATGATGATCCACCAACTGGGAGGTGATGACATTGTCCCATTCCCTGAGGGTGGAGATGACCTCGATGGAATGGGGCACTCCCTTTTCATCGGCGAAGCTGATACGCTCGCCGGCCTTAAAGGCCCCTTTTCTGAACCAGACCTCTGGGGGCAGCAGCCAGGTCTTGCCGTACTTGGCTTCAAACTGGAAATAGGATAAGGCATCAAAGGGAAACTGGAGGTAGAGGGACAGGTCGGCGTCGGAAACCTCACGCCCCAGCCGGGTGGCCAGGCGGGTGCGTTCCTGGTCCAGGTCCACATCCGGGGGTTGCGCCAGGCCCTTTTCCTCGATGAGAATCTGCTGCCAGGTTTTGCCATCAGTGCGTTGGTATTCCAGGACCTTTTCAAAGATCCAGTCCTCGGGCTCATAAAAAGGCAGTGGCCCATAGCGCCCCAGAATCAAGTTTTGCAGGTCCAGGGAGGGCCTCTCATAGCGGCCAAAAAGAACGTTGTTCATTGCGGTGGTCCATAGAATCTGGGACCCTGGCGTCACCGACCACCAGTTGCCCAACTCCGTCTGGACATGCCCTAATTCTCGAAAAATCTCCGGCATGCGCTCCAAGAACCCGGCCCGATCCGCCTGTTCGTAGGCCGTCCCCACCGCGCCCCCGGTGAGTTTGTAATGGGCCACCGTGGGGTCATGTCCCCGGAAGGGGTTTTCGAAGGGTTCGTAAATTTTGCGTTCCTGGCGCAGAATGTCGGAACTCTGCAAAAGGGCCCGGATTTTGATGCCCACGGCCCTTTTACCGTAATCACGCAGGTTCTGGATGAGGGTGAGGGCCGGGGCCTGGCCATACACCGCACCGTAGCCGTGGTCCGCCACATCGCACAACTTGGCCCCCGCCAGGACCGCGGCGGTCATGCGGCCGATATCATTGCCGTCCGTGTTGCAGCCGTGGTAGTGGAGGATAATGCCGGGGAAGGCTTTGATAATGGCCTCCACCAGTTGGGTCACGCGTTTGGGTGTGCCCAAGCCGGCAAAATTCTTGATGGAAACGATGACGTCCGGGCCGGTGACCTTGAGGATTTCCCCCACTTTCCCCACGTAGTATTCATCCGTGTGCTCCTTGCCGGTGGAAAAGCACAGGCAGGGCATGAGCAGGCGTCCGGCGTTTTGAACTTCCTCGAACACCGGCACCATGTTGGGCACGTGGTTGAGAAAGTCGTACACCCGCCAGACGTCCACCAGCTTGGCGAACTCCCGCACGGTGAGACGGATGACGTTTTCCGGATAATGACGGTAGCCAAAAAGGTTGGCGCCCCGGCAGACGGTCATCAGCCGGGTGTTGGGCATGGCCTGGCGGACGATGCGCAACCGCTCAAAGGGGTTCACCTGTTTATACATCAGGTCCATGTGAATGGAGGCCCCGCCGCTGACTTCCACCGCGAAAAATCCCGCCTGATCCCGCACCGGCGCTACCCTTACCGTGGTCATGGGCATGAGCCGGTTTTTGAAGTCGGACTGGGAAACGTCCCTTTCGTTGTTGCACAAGAAATAGCCGTCCGCCTCCCTGAGTGCGGCGAAAACCTCGGCAGGGCTCATTTTGCTGGAAATGTGAGCAGGCATGGCTGGACCTTTCTTGTAAAGTTGCGGCCCCGATAGCCGTTTATTTAAACGCGAAGGGATTCATTTCGTGGGCATTGATTTCCGCAATGAGACGCGCGATCTTATCCACCCCCCGTTCTTCCTCCTGATACTCCAAAAGCTGGGGATGCTCATCGATATAACTGGTATCCAGCCGCCGCATGATGAAATCCGGGTCGTGCACAATCTGATGAAAGAAGGGAATGGTAGTCTTGACCCCCAGGATAAGAAAGCCCTTCAGGGCCCGGTGCAAACGGTCCACGGCCTCCTGCCAGGTAAAGCCCGACACCGTGAGCTTAATCATGAGGGAATCGTAATACGGGGGGATTTCGTAGCCCTGGTAAATGGCGCCGTCCAGGCGCACCCCGTGGCCGGCCGAGGCCTGGTACACCTGGACCACCCCCGGACTGGCCAGAAACTCGTTTTTGGGGTCTTCGGCATTAATCCGTACCTGGATGGCGTAGCCCCGTTCCACCACTTGGTCCTGAGAAAAGCTGATGGGCTCTTCCTGGGCGATGAGCAACTGCTCCCGGATAATATCAATGCCCGTCACCACTTCGGTCACGGTGTGCTCCACCTGGATGCGGGTATTCACTTCCAGGAAATAAAAGGAATTATCCGGGGCCACCAGAAATTCCACCGTGCCGGCGCTGAAATAATGGGCAGCCCGGGCCATGCGCACCGCGGCCTCGCAGATGTCCGCGGCGAAGGACGGTTCCAAGCCGGCCGGGGCGATTTCAATGAGCTTCTGATGACGCCGCTGGATGGAGCAATTACGGGTGCCCAGATGCACCACGGTCCCGAAGCCGTCCGCCAGGATTTGCACCTCTACGTGCTGGGGCCGGGGAATCCCTTTTTCCAGATAAATTTCGTCATTGCCGAAGGCAATCTTGGCTTCGGAACGGGACATTTTGAGTCCGACCAGCAGGCCTTCCTCGTCGGTAACCTGGCGGATGCCTCGGCCGCCGCCCCCGGAAACCGCTTTAATCATCACGGGAAAGCCGTGCTCCTCGGCGAAGGCCAGGGCTTCCGCCTCACCCGCCGTTTCCCGGGAAAGGGTGGCGCTGGCTGGAATAACGGGAATACCGGCCTCCCTGGCGATGGTCCGGGCGATGACCTTGCTTCCCATATTGCGGATCACCGCGGGAGGCGGACCGATGAAAACAATGCCGGCCTGGGCGCAGGCCTCCGGGAAATCGGGATTTTCGGAGAGGAAGCCATAGCCCGGGTGAATGGCCTGAGCCCCGGTTTCTCGGGCGGCCCGGATGATTTTGTCGATATTCAGGTAGTCTTTCCGGGGCCCCGGGCCGAGGCACACGGCTTCATCGGCGCGCATGATGTGGAAGGCATCTTTGTCGGTCTCTTCGTAGATAGCCACTACTTTGAGGTCCAACTCCTGGGCCGACCGCATGATGCGCACCGCGATTTCGCCTCGGTTGGCCACTAAAATTTTTTCGAGTCTTGGACCGGTATCCACGGTTACTCACCCCCGGAAAGGGCCTGACTGCGCCTAGGAAGCGCGCCCAAGTGGCACATTGTTGACCGCAGCCATAAGGTCGGCTGTTTAGGTGGGTTCTAAACGCATTGTAAAGGTTGACTGCGCTTCTGCCAACCCCTGCCATAAGAAATACCGACCTCTATATTACCTTGAAACTCAAAACTCAGAATTCGAAACTTGAACTTTCCAGGCAGCCTCAATATTATTGCGAACCTTGGGCAAAATACCGGGGAAGCTCCTCGGTGACAAACCGGCGAATGGCCTCCCTGGCCTGACGATAGACCTCCAAAGCACGGCCAAATGGGTCGGTCACGGGATAGCGGATAATCTTTCCCTGAAAAGCTCGGGGCAGAAGCCCATCCAAGGGGTAGGTGCTCAAATTGACCAACAAGCGGAACTCCGACAGATTAATGTGGGCTAATCCTTTGGACTGCAGCCCTTCGGTGGCAATGCCCGCTTCGGCCAAAACCTGCAAGGTTTCCTCAGCAATATATCCCAGGGGGTTCATACCGGCTGAAGCTGTTTTTACGGAGTCCGGGTAAAAATGCCTGGTGAGAGCTTCGGCCATGATGCTGCGGCAGGAATTGCCCAAACAAACATAGAGCACACTGTCTGACATGACGTATCCTAGGCGGCCGCTGCCTACTGTATTTTCGTTGAGGTTATGGTTACTTAGACTCAGTAGAATCCGCTTCCAATGACGTGGTGGCGCTTTTTTCGTAGTTCATCACGGGTGGGGCCACCGCGCCCCCTGAAATGATAAAGGTCATGGCCTCATCCATGGTCCAGGTGGTGGAGATCACCTTCTCCAGAGGCACGATTTCCAGATAGCCGGAGGTGGGATTGGGGGTGGTGGGCACGTACACCGCGGCCAGGGTGCGGCCGGTATCGGCATCCTGGAGGGTGCGGGTCACAAAGCCCACGGTCTTCATCTCCGGGGAGGGAAAATCGATAAGGACCACTCTTTGCACGCCGTCAGGTTTGGTTTGGAGGACGCCCAGAAATTTTTGCACTGCGCCATAAATGGTGTTCACTAGGGGTATGCGATGCACCAAGGCATCAAACGCGGCCAACAGACGCCTTCCGATGACGCGGGTGGCGGTCCAGCCCAGCAGGTATAAACCCAGGAGCACCAGTAAAATCGCCAACACCGAATCAAAGAAGGGGTGAAGTAAGACATCCGCAATGTCCGGGAAAAAAGGCCGGATGGCCAGGCCCAACCAGGTTACCGCGGGACTGCCGAATTCTCTTAAGACGTTGAAAATAAACCTCAGGATAACGAAGGTGATATACAGGGGAATGACGGTAAAAATCCCGGCAATGATATAAGCTTTTTTCGAAGGCATCATCGTTGTTGATTCTTTTTCCACCATGCTGGTTTAGCTCCTTCAGTCACCCGGCTCCATTCCGTTTAGCTGCTGCCAGATCTTTTCAAGTGACTGCACTGTGGACTTCAATAAATTAAAGTAGTAGGATTTGATAAGGCAACCGTCCTGCCGGCTACCGGCGGACCGCCAGGTCCCGGGACGCGCCATACTTTTTCTTTAAAAATTCCGCTATCTTGGCGGCAACCATGCGGTCACCGATGGGGTTGAGGTGGATGCCATCGGATTCATATACCTGCTGTTGCCGGGAGCACAAGATGTTGCGCAAATCCACAAAATAGGGTTTGTCTTTCAGCCGCTCGAACAAGGCATTATAGACCAGGATAAAATTTTTCTGCAAAGCCCAGTGCTCATTCAGGATAATGGTATCTTTTTCCTGTTCTTTCAATGCCGGAGCCACCGGCGCGGTCTCCACCCACCAGCAGGGCTGCCAAAACAATTGGAACGCGGCGCCAAAACAACGGCTGACTTTATCAACGTAATCGTAGCGGCGCACGGCCAGGTCCAGGTACTCTTTTAGTGCCGGGTCGTCCGGAGAGATGGCGAACACCCCTTGCCGCATTTTGTCATACAATTCCCAGGCAAAGGAAGTGTGCCACGCGGCATTCAGGGACTTGAACATTCCGAACAAGCTCTGGTGATAACTTTCCACCACCCCCTTTATCTGCCGGTAACCGTGGTGGGCATAGGGAGTGCGGTACTGTCCGAAATAGGCGCAGTCATTGGCGCCATCATAAAACATGATGATTCGTGGCAGCTTGGAGCTTTCGATCAACATTTTTTGCAGATACTTCGATTCCATGAGGGCATTGAAGCCGTCTACCCCGAAATTGACCACCCGGGACGTCATAACCGGAGGCACCTGATTCAACTGCCGGGCCAGGAAGCTGGGCAAAGTTTCCTTGTCATTTACCGAAATACCCCGGGTGGTGGAGCCGCCGAACATCCAGATGGTGGAGAGGTCTTTGGCATCCGGGGAGGCGTTGTAGGCCGTGGGCCGCACGCCGTGCAGGTTGATATACAAAGCATTGGCATCGTAGCGGACCGGTTCCCCTTCCCGGAATTGTCCGTAGATGAAATAAATGCTGGTGGTGATTATGATGAAGCAGAGGATTTCCACCAGGACCAGGAGGCCCACCACGATGGTGATCCATTTGAAAAGGCCGCGCCAGAAAGAACGCATCGATTTTTACTCCCGGGTTGGTTTAATTTGCCATGTAATACGGTTAACGTTATCTTTTTTCTTATGGGTTTATCAAGGACCTGTTTGGGGGCGGGGAGCGGCGGCCGCTCCAGCCTTGAACTTTCAATCTGAGACCTTTGCGAAAATCATGTAGAACAGCCGCCCCCGGCTGTATTTTGCAGGCGAGGGCGCCTGCTCTACAACATATTGTTTAATTTAGAGAATTTGTGGTTTGACAAGGGATTTTCGCAGAGGTCTAAACCTTCAACTTTGAACCTTGAACCTTGAACTTTGAACTGCTTACAACTCGAGGAGGCCAGACATGCAGGACCGGGAAAAGGACTTATCCATGGGTCGGGCCACGGCGGCCATTCATCGGGGCGGCTTGGCCGCGCCCATATACGGCGAGGTTTCAGTCCCCATCTTTCAGACCGCCACGTTTGGCTTTCCCAACGCGGAGGCCGGCGCCGCCCGCTTCACCGGGGAAGAACCCGGTTTTATTTACACCCGCATGGGCAACCCCACGGTCCACGCCCTGGAGGAAGCCATCACGGCCCTGGAGCAAGGCACCTCCGGACACGCCACGGCCACCGGCATGGCAGCCATTGCTGCCGTCTTATTGGGACTTCTGGGTCAGGGTGACCATCTTTTGGCCGGGGACTGCCTCTATGGGCCCACCCATACGGTCATCAACCGGGAACTCCCTCGGTTCGGGATCGGCGCCACGTTTGTGGACACCGCCGACCCGGGCCGGGTGGCCGAGGCCCTTCAACCCAACACCCGGCTGCTTTTTGTCGAAACCCCCGCCAATCCCACCTTGAAAATCACCGATCTGGCAGCTATGGCCCGCCTCACCCGGGAGCGGGGCATCCTGCTGGCCGTGGACAACACCTTTGCCACTCCCCACCTCCAGCGCCCCCTCACCCTCGGCGCGGACCTGGTGGTGCACAGCCTCACCAAATATCTAAACGGCCACAGCGATGTCCTGGGAGGCATAGTCATTGTCAATGATTTGGATATTTCCAAGAAAATCAGGCGTTTTTTGAACCTGTTCGGCGGCACCATGGATCCCCATCAGGCCTGGCTCATCCTCAGGGGCGTATGCACCCTGGCCCTGCGGGTGGATAAGGCCCAGGCCAACGCCCAAAAAATCGCCGATTTTTTGGAGCAGCATCCCCGGGTGGAATGGGTGCGCTATCCGGGCCTGTCCCATCACCCCGGACATGACATTGCCAAAAAACAGATGGACGGGTTCGGGGCCATGCTCTGTTTCGGGGTCAAAGGAGGGCTGGCAGGCGGCCGGATGCTCATGAATCACTTGCGTCTCTTCACCCTGGCGGTATCATTGGGCGGGGTGGAGTCCTTGGTCCAGCATCCCGCGTCCATGACCCACGCCGGCCTGTCCCGGGAAGAGCGGCTGGCCGAGGGCATCATTGACGAAATGGTGCGGCTGTCAGTGGGCTGTGAGGACGCAGAAGACCTCATCGCCGATTTGGACCGGGCCCTGCAAGGTATTCCTTAAAGGCTGAGGCCCTGTGGTGTTTTAAGTGGTTCCCCACTTTCTTTACCTCACCTGGCTACAGGAGACCTGGCAAGCCTATACTCAGGCTACGGTACCCCCCACCTTGCGGGGGCGAAGCCTGAGGCTCACTCCCCGGCAATACGGCGCAGCCCTGCTCATGGCGTACCTGGGAGGATTTTCCTTAAAAGAATTGTCCGCTCTAGCCGGGGCGGACTTGGCTAGTTTGGAGGATTGGCGGGAGTCTCCCGAATTTCTTCTGGTGATGGACTGGAGCAAGTCCCGGTTTGCGCACTATTTCCCAGAGACCCTGTCTTTAGAGGATTTTCCCTGGCCGGCCTATCAGGAGATCGCCGGTGAATTCGCCTGTCTCGAAGAATCACTGCGGATACGGGTGCGCACCAACCTCTATCCCCAGCTCCGGCAACTGGGAGAGCGCCTCTTGAGTCAGGATCGTCACGGCCTATCCCTGGATACCGCCAGTTTTCCCCGTTTCCGTCGCCTGTTTTTGTTTTTTTGGGCCTTGGAGGCTTTCTGGCCCAGCCCGGCTCGGCCGCGACTCCGGGATCAGCTCTTACCCTTAGCCCGGGAACTGGTATGGCCGGCCCTGGGGCTAGGGGAGAGGGAAGAGGTCTCCGTGGAGCTTTGGAAAGATCCTGAACTTGGTCTGCACCTTAAAAAGGTCCTGGCTACAGAAATTAACAAAATTTTTCAAACGGAGGGGCGGGTTTCACCCTCCCCATCCTGAGGCTGCACATGGGCAAACAAAGCGCCGGCCTGCTCCTTTACCGCCGCCGGGAGGGCGAGCTCGAGGTCTTCCTGGTTCATCCGGGAGGACCCTTTTGGGCTAAAAAAGATACAGGAGCCTGGTCCATCCCCAAAGGGGAGCACGGACCTGAGGAAGACCCCCTGGACGCGGCACGTCGGGAATTTAGCGAGGAAACCAGCTTTTCCGCCAGCGGGCCCTTTTCCCCCCTGACTCCCCAAAAACAAAAAAGCGGCAAGTTGATTCGGGCTTTTGCCTGCCAGGGCGAGGCGACCCCCGGGGAGTTGGCGAGCAATACTTTTACCCTGGAATGGCCGCCCCGCTCGGGAAAAATTCAGGAATTTCCGGAGGTGGACCGGGCCGCCTGGTTTCCTCTGGAGGAAGCCAAGGAAAAAATCCACCCGGGTCAGTTGCACTTTTTGGAGGAATTGGCTGGGTTGTTAGAGGAAGATTGAGGTTGTGGCCAAGAGATTTTTTAGGGTCGAGTCGCAGAGCTCTCAGGTCCCTGGCCCTCACCCCAAAATTACCTATCAATAAATGTTATAGAATATCCGGGCATTGGCCGTGGTGGTGGGGATAACCTGGGCAAGTTCAACTCCCTTGACGCGGCTTAAACCCCTCGCGGTGGTTACCAGGTCGGCGGGTTCCGATTCCTTGTCCTGGTACACCACGGGCGCATCGGTTTCCATTAGGATCCGGCTGAGGGGCGCCGCCTGCACCGCGGCCTGGTGTGGAGGGCTGTAGGCCAAAGCCGGGGTCGCGGAGATAAAGTAACCGTCCGCCAGAATTTTCTCCAGCACCTCCAGGGGCCCGCTGTACCAGTGAAACACGGCCTTGACAATTCCCACCTCTTTAATCATCCGGTGGGCCCGCAGCTGGGAAAAGCGGGTATGAATGATGACCGGTTTTTCTTCCAGGGCCGCCAGTTCCAGCAGGGCCGCGAAAACCTCCTGCTGCACCTTCTTTTTGACTTTGGCCTGGTAGTCCAGCCCCACTTCTCCCAGGGCCACGCACCCGGCCAAATGTTCCCGGATAAAAGCCAGATTCTCCTTGATGCCCTCGGGGGTGATGGACCAGGGGTGATAACCCATGGCCGGATAAACCAGGTGGGGAAACCGGCGGTGCAGCTCCAAAGTGGCTTGATTGGACGTCAGATCCATGCCCACGGCCACGATACCGGTGACTCCGGCATCCTGGGCCCGGGCCAGGGCCGCGTCGACGTCTTCGATTTCGTTTAAATGCGCGTGGCCGTCAATCATGGGGAGCTCATCTTTGTGCCTCAATTTCCCTGACATATTCCTGAAACAGGTCCACATCGCCGCTTTGCGCCATCTGCCGGTCCTCATAGGGGACGGCGACCCGGCGGTAAAACTCGGCCGCGATGTTTTGGAACACGCCGCTGACGGAAGCGATGAGCCAATAACGCAGGTGGCCGAAACGGCGCCGCACCACGGCCAGGGCCAGTCGGGTGCAGGCGTAATCCAGCAGGCCGGTGAAAGCGCCGTCGTAGCCCGCGTCTTCGGCCTGGGCCGCCAGGCGGTGGGCCAGCGCCTCAATGAGGGGATCAAGTTCCCGCCGTAACTCCGGCGCAATGTAGGGCATTACCATCCTCCATGGAAAGCATTATCTGCTGGGTTGGCGATCACTCGGCCCCGTTTCCCAAAAATCACGCGGCCACAATATATTATAAGTTCTCAGCCGGTCAGACAGAAATCCCTCTGTTAAACATAAGGGGAAATTTTGTCTGAATGTGATATTTTATGGGTAATTCTCTCATCTTGGAAGGGTCGCTCCAAAGCCAGCGGAAGTTTTTTGAGCACCAAACGACGGAACAAAGGTTTCAGCCAAGAGATCAGCCCAAAAAATTTGGGTGAAATTCCCAACAGCTCTCATGTTGCTGGTCCTGGGACCGATAAACGGATAACAGGAAGCTGATGCGACAAGATATGAGGGGAGACCAGGAGCCATGACCATATCAGGATCTCTACCCCTCTTCGGCATCATTTTGGCCGGGGGTTCGGGCACTCGGTTCTGGCCCTTGAGCCGCTCCCAGTACCCTAAGCAGGTGCTGCGCCTGTTGGGGTCGGAGTCCATGCTTCAGGCCACCTGCGGGCGCCTGCTGCCCCGCATCAAACCTAAGCGCCTGGCCGTGGTCACCGCGGCCTCCCAAGCCGACGTCATCCGCCTGGACCTGCACCGCCAGGGCTTAGAGAAAGTCCGCCTGTGGCTGGAGCCCGAGGGCAAAAACACCGCGCCCGCGGTGGGTTTGGCAGCAAGGCTCATGGGCGACGAGGCCGGCGCCGGCATCATGGCCGTCTTTCCTGCGGACCACTATATCAGGGACACGGCGGCCTTTCATCAAGCTCTGGAGCAAGGCGCAGCGCTGGCCCAGGCCGGTTTCCTGGTGACCTTCGGCATCATCCCCACCCGACCTGACACGGGATATGGCTATATCAAGGCCGGGGAGCCCCTGACGGCGGGGGGTCTGAAAGCCGCGGCCTTCATAGAGAAGCCGGAGCTTTCCCGGGCCAAGGCTTTTCTGAGAGAGGGCGGCTATTACTGGAATAGCGGCATCTTCCTCTTTCGCCGGGACGTGTTCCTGGAAAATCTGGCCCGGCATCTCCCCGACCTCCATCAGGGACTGCAAGGTATTGGCCCCGGGGTCTCGCCGGCATCCCTGGCCGAGGCCTACCAGCGGTTCCCCAGCATCTCCTTGGACCACGGCCTCATGGAAAAGGCGGACAACGTGGCGGTGGTGCCGGCGGATATGGGCTGGAGCGACGTGGGCACCTGGAGCGCCCTCCATGAACTCTACCCGGCGGATGCCGCCGGCAACGTCATCCTGGGCCGGGCCCTGGATGTGGACAGCCGGGATTCCCTGATCTTTTCCCAGGACCGCCTGGTGGCCACCATCGGCCTCAAGGATATGATCGTGGTGGACACGGCCGACGCCACCCTGGTCTGCCCCCGGGAGCGGGTGCAGGAAGTCAAGGACCTGGTGGTGGAACTTACCCGGCAAAACCACGTGGAATCCCGGGAGCATCTCACGGTGGAGCGGCCCTGGGGGCGTTATACCGTCATGCAGGGGGGCCCGGGCTACAAGGTCAAAAAAGTGGTGGTGGACCCTGGCTGTCGCCTCAGCCTGCAACTGCACCATCGCCGGGCGGAACACTGGGTGGTGGTTCAGGGCGAGGGTCTGGTTACCATCGGCGACGAGGTTCGCCAGGTGTTGCCCAATCAAAGCGTCTACGTGCCGATCAAGACGCCCCATCGTCTGGAAAACCCCGGCGCCGCCCCCCTAAGCCTCATCGAAGTCCAGACTGGGGATTACCTCGAAGAAGACGATATCGTGCGCCTGGCGGATGATTTCTGGCGTGTCAAGGAAAAAGCCAAGAAAAAATCTGATTAGAATATGGGGCGGCTCCCCGGGCGCAATCTTTAGGGGAAAGGGCTAGGAACCGGAATTCCCCGCCCTCCTTCCAAGCACCCCGCCCTCAATCTGACTTTTCTAAGCTCTCGTTCAGAGGAATTTACAGCAGATGGTGGTATTCTTTATACCACCGGATAAAACGGGGGATGCCCTCGTCGATGGGGGTGGACGGATCAAAACCCAGCTTGGCCTGGGCCCGGCGGATATCGGCAAAGGTCGCGGGGACGTCCCCCGGTTGGATGGGGAGGAGCTCCTGCTTGGCAGGGACACCCAATTCTTGTTCCAACAGGGCAATCACCCGCAAAAGGTGCTCCGAACGGTGATTGCCGATATTGAAAATCTCATAGGTATCGAGTCCCGGGACCACCAGGGTAGCCACAATACCCTGGACCGCGTCATCGATATACGTAAAGTCCCGCTCCATCTGGCCGAAGTTAAAGACCTTAATGGGGCGACCGGCCAGCATGGCTTCGGTGAAAAGCCACATGGCCATGTCAGGGCGGCCCCAGGGGCCGTAGACCGTAAAGAGTCTCAAGCCCGTGGTAGCCAGTCGGAAGAGGTGAGAATAGGTGTGGGCCATGAGCTCGGCGGCCCGCTTGGTGGCGGCGTAGAGGCTGATAGGGGTGTCAACCCTTTGTTCCTCGGAGAAGGGCAGCTCCGTCAGGCCGCCGTAAACACTGGAACTGGAAGCGTAGACGAAGCGCTCCGTGTCATGGCGTTTAGCCAACTCCAGGAGGTTGAGAAATCCCTCCAAGTTGGCTTTTTGATAGGCAAAGGGGTTGATCAGTGAATAGCGCACCCCGGCCTGGGCCGCCATATGACAGATTTTGGGGGGCCGGTGCTCTTCAAACAATGCGGCCAGGTTGGGGAAATCGGCCAGGTCCATCTCCACCGACAAAAAATTAGGGTGCTGCCTGAGCTCCCGATCCCGGTCCCGTTTCAAGGCCGGGGAGTAATAGTCGTTATAATTGTCGAGGCCGATGACTCGGGCCCCTTGGCCCAAGAGGCTCCGGGAAACGTGGAAGCCGATGAAGCCGGCGCTGCCGGTCACCAAAACCGTAACATTGCGAAAATCGGTGGACATAGACGAAAAACCCCGGCGAGATTGTAGTCTATTCCCGACCCGGCCGCAAGAGTTGAGGGAAGGGTGGCCCCCGCCCGTACTGCGGACGGGCCAAAAGACCTGTTACGAGGGACCTGTATTTTTTTAGCGGATCAGGTGGGGGATGGTCTTAGTTGTGGGAATGATAAAAGGGTAGTCCGATTACCCGGAGCTTTCGGGCGTGCCCTCAGTCTACCGGCGGTCTGGAGCCGTTGCCTGCCATGACCATCAGGCACATGATGAACACACCCATAGAGACGCCGGCCAGCAACCCCAAAAAGAACTGCAGCATACCACGACCCTCCTCTACTCCGCTTCATCGGCCGCAGATAAAAAACCTTTAACAATACGCTAAGGAAATTCCTTAAGGGATATTCCTAGTATTGTCAAGTTTTTATCGTGAAAAATTTTTCGGGCTTAAAATTAACTTATTAATATTGCAGGAGATTTATGACAAAGGAGTCTTCCGGCAGGGGAGGACTGTCTCTACTCCTCCTGAGGAATTTTTTAATGGAAAATTCTCACTTTACTTTGACTGGATGATTTCCCAGAGCCGGGGCAGGTTCAGATAGCGGCGCAGGGCGTCGGCCAGCCGGTCAAATTGCGCCTCCTGAAAGGCTTGATAAGACCAGACCGGCGAGGCCTCGGGGCTCTCCGGCTGATGCCCCAGCAGGGCCGAGACAAAGGCCTGGCGGAAAGCGTCGGCGTCAAAAAGACCATGGACATAGGTGCCCATGATCAGGCCGGAAGGGCTCGTCCAGCCGTCAGGACCGGCGGCGGACCGGCCGTTCCGGGAGGTGATGGTCAGAGCAGGCTCCCCCGGCCCCCGGACCGTGGTCAGGCCTAGGTGGATCTCATAGCCGGTCACCTCAAGATCCCGCCCCGGCAACCCCGCCACCCGGCCCCGCACCTGAGTGGTGGTCTTTTCCCCCTCCAGGGTGGTGACCATCGGCAAAAGGCCCAGGCCCCTTTCTGTCCGGGGCTCCCCCTCCATGCCCAGCGTATCATGCACCTCCTCCCCCAAAATCTGGTAGCCACCACAAATGCCCAGAACACGTCCCCCCTGACGGGCATGCTGCTGGATGGCCGCGGCCAGCCCGGTTTCCTTCAGATACATTAAGTCACTGATGGTGTTTTTGGTGCCGGGGAGAATTATCAGGTCCAAACCGGCCAACCCGGAGCGGTGGTCCACATAGCGGAGGGACACCCGGGAATCCTGCTCCAAGGGGAGGAAGTCGGTGTAATTGGACAGATGGGGCAGGCGTACGACCCCCACGGCCGCTTGGTGGGGGGCGCCGGAGTCGGTGCGGCGCTGGGGGAACTCCAGGGGCACGCTGTCCTCCTCCGGAAGGGCCAGGTCGGATAAAAAGGGCACCACTCCCAGGACCGGTCGCGCCGTGCGCCTCTCGATAATCTCCACCCCCTCCCAAAAGAGCTGCGGGTCCCCCCGGAAGCGGTTGATGATAAATCCTTTCAGGAGCCGTCGTTCACTGCGGGTCAGGAGGTGAAAAGAGCCGATGGTGGCGGCAAACACCCCGCCCCGGTCGATGTCCGCGGTGAGGAGCCCTGCCGCGCTGGCCCTTTTGGCCATGGAAAAGTTGACCAGGTCGTTTTGGCGCAGATTCAGTTCAACGGCACTGCCCGCGCCTTCGAGAATGATAAGGTCGTGGTTTGCGGCCAACCGGCGGAAGCTGGCCATGACCCGGCGCACCAGCCTGGGCTTCAGCCGAAAATAGTCTTCGGAGGTGAAGTTGCCCAGCACCTTGCCGTGAACGATTACCTGAGCCCCCACCCCGGCGGTGGGCTTGAGCAGAATGGGGTTCATGTCCACGTGGGGGACAAGCCCCGCGGCCTGGGCCTGGACGACCTGGGAGCGTCCCATCTCCCCACCCGCCGGGGTGACAAAGCTGTTCAAGGCCATGTTTTGGGCCTTAAAGGGAGCCACCCGGACGCCCTCCTGGCGAAACAAGCGGCAGAGCCCCGACACCAGAAGGCTTTTCCCCACGTCCGACCCGGCTCCCAGGATCATAAGAGGACGATAACCCATGGACCTCAGCCAATTTCATTAGTTATCGAATATTTTCCCGTATCCACACGATTCTGCAAGAATTTCTTGTCTGGTGGGAATAGTTCAAAGTTCAAGGTACAAAGTTCAACGTGGAAAAGGCGAAAAAAGTGGTTTTGTCCCGCAAGAAGATTGCCCGCCGAGTAGGGGAACTGGCGGCCCAAATCAGCCGGGACTACGCCGGCCAGGACCCGCTGCTGGTGGGCATCCTCAAAGGAGCCTTCATATTTTTGGCGGATTTGACCCGGGCCCTGGAATTTCCCGTGGAAGTGGACTTTGTGCGCCTCATGAGTTACGGTGCCGGCACAGAATCCTCCGGGGAAGTGCATGTAACCAAAGACGTGGAACTGCCCATCCATGGCCGACACGTGCTGGTGGTGGAAGACATCGTCGACGCCGGCCTCACCCTGGATTTTCTCCTCGGGCACCTGGCCAGCCACAACCCTGCGTCCCTCAAAATCTGTTGCCTCATCGACAAGCGGGAACGGCGGCAGGTGGAAGTGCCCCTGGACTATGTGGGCTTCACCGTGGAAAAAGGCTTCCTGGTGGGCTACGGTCTGGACTGCGGCGAAAAATTCCGCACTTTGCCGGAAGTATATGAGATTGTGGAATAAGTGGTGGGGGCAGGACAGGGCCTGGCCCTCCCCGGTCCTTACCCAAAAACCTCTATGACTCGGATAGCCTCGGTTGACCTCGGAAGCTTGACGGTGCGTCTGGCGGTGGCGGAGGTGGAAGGCTCGGGGAAGTTCCGGGTTGTCTTGCACCGCCGGGAGATCACCGGTCTGGGGCGGGAAGTGGCGGCCACCGGGAGCCTTAGCCAGGGCGATCAGGAACGCACCCTGGAGGCCCTGCGGGGTTTTGCCCGGGAGATGGCCAGCCTCGGGGTGGACCAGGCCCAGGGGGTTGCCACCCAGGCGGTGCGCCAGGCTCACAACGGCAAGGAATTTCTGCAGGCCGCCGAGGAGGTGCTGCAAATTCCGGTCCGCCTGCTGGCTCCGGAAGAAGAAGCCCTTTTGACCGTGCGAGGGGTGCTGTCGGCCCTGGCCCCGAAATATTTGGACGCCGGCCCCTTACTGGTTTTTGACGTGGGGGGTGGAAGTTCGGAGTTTGTCCTGCTGCGGTCGGCAGAGGCACCGGTCATGGCCGGGTTGCCTCTAGGGGTCCTGACCATCAGCCAGTCCCGGCCCTTGGGGGACCCGCCCCAGCCCCACAAGGTTGAGGATCTGAAAAGGGAGTTAAGGAGATCCCTGCAGGATTTTTACCAGCCGCGTTTGGGGGTGTTGTTGGCAAAACCTCCCATCCTGGTGGGCACCGCCGGATCGGTGACCACGCTGGCGGCCGTGGCTCAGGACATGACGGAGTACGATCCTCAGCGGGTAAACAACTATATTTTGACCAAAGAAGAGGTAACCGAGTTGGCCGCCCTCCTGGCCGCCCTGCCGGAGAGCGAGCGGGCCCGGCTCCCCGGGATCGAACCCGCCAAGGCCGGGGTCATGGTGGCCGGGGTCCTCATCGTCCAGGCCATCCTGGCTGTCACGGGCCAGGATCATCTGGTGGCCATTGACGCCGGCCTGCTGGAGGGGGTGCTGGCGGAAATGACCCAGTGACGTTATCATATTACGAACGACCGGTTACACAGAAGTAACATAGAAAAGCTGAAGAAATCTTGGGACCCAAGGAGCACCCATGGCACAAGATTCCATCCCTTATGCGTTTACCTTTGATGATCTCCTGTTGCTGCCTGGAGCCTCAGCCGTGCTTCCCAACGAGGTGGACCTGTCCACCCGCCTGACCCAGCGCATTCGCCTCAACATCCCCATTGTCTCCGCGGCCATGGATACGGTCACTGAGGCCGAAACCGCCATCAGCATAGCCCGCCAGGGAGGCCTCGGCATCTTGCACCGCAACATGGTGGTGGGCGCCCAAGCCTTGGAGGTGGAGAAAGTCAAGAAGTCCGAATCCGGCATGATCCTCGATCCGGTGACCATCGGACCCCGGGAGCCCATCTCCAAGGTTCTGGCCCTCATGGAGCGTTACCGCATTTCCGGTATCCCGGTGGTGGAGGGGACCCGCTTGGTGGGCATCGTCACCAACCGGGACCTCAGGTTCGAGAGCAACCTGGACCAGCAGGTCAATGAAGTGATGACCAAAGACGAACTGGTCACCGCCCCCGTGGGCATTACCCTGGAGGAATCCAAGGCCCTCCTCCACCAGTTCCGGATCGAAAAGCTCCTGGTGGTGGACGAAGACTACAACCTCCAAGGCCTCATCACCATCAAAGATATCGAAAAGATCAAAAAGTATCCCTACGCCTGCAAAGATGAGTACGGGCGCCTCCGGGTGGGTGCCGCCGTGGGGGTGGGGCCGGACCGGGAAGAACGGGTGGAGGCCCTGGTCAAGGCCGGCGTGGATGTCATTGTCATCGACACGGCCCACGGGCACTCGGAGCGGGTGCTGCAGGCGGTGGCGGCCACCAAACGGGCCTTCCCGGAAGTGGATTTGGTGGCCGGCAACGTGGGCACCGCCGACGGCGCCTGGGATCTCATCAAGGCCGGGGTAGACGCCGTCAAAGTGGGGGTGGGCCCCGGGTCCATCTGCACTACTCGGGTCATCGCCGGGGTGGGGGTGCCCCAACTGACCGCGATTTTTGAGTGCGCTCGGGCCGGCCGGGAGGCGGGCATTCCAGTTGTGGCCGACGGCGGTGTCAAATATTCTGGAGACCTTACCAAGGCCCTGGCCGCCGGCGCGGACAGCGTCATGATCGGCAGCCTCTTCGCGGGCACCGAGGAAAGTCCGGGGGAAACCGTGATCTTCCAGGGCCGCAGCTACAAGATTTACCGGGGCATGGGCTCGGAGGAGGCCATGAAGGCCGGTAGTAGCGACCGATATTACCAGGAGGCCATGGATCTGGATTCCAAGCTGGTGCCGGAAGGCATCGTGGGGCGGGTGCCCTATCGGGGCAAACTGTCGGACCTGATCTATCAACTGGTGGGCGGCGTGCGCTCCGGCATGGGGTACGTGGGCGCTCAAACCATCCCTGACCTCCAGGTCAAGGCCAAATTTGTGCGCATTACCCCGGCGGGCCTCAGAGAATCCCACGTCCACGACGTCATCATCATGAAGGAGGCGCCGAATTACTGGGTGGATTAGATAGTGTTGTTGGGGGAGGGGGCTAAGGACCGTAGGCCCAAACCCACACCCAATCCCATAAGCAGAAAACCGGGGCAGGTAGGGATGGAAAACCCTGCCTGCCCCGGCCCGTTTAAAGGGTTGGGAGGGGGTTCGGGGAAGGCAGGTAGAGGCGGGGTAACTCCGCCCCTACTTCCCCGGTCTCTAAAAATCATTTCACGTACGCCTCCACCACCTGTTCCGGGGTTTGGTCGGGGGAGGGGGTGATGACCTCTATGCCTTTGCGTTGCAGGAGGCCTTTGGCAGCGTCGCCCAGGTCCCCGGCCAGATGGCTGACGCCCAGGTTTTCCAACCAAAAAAGGAAGTTCGCCGGGTCCAGGTCAGGTCGGGGCATGATCTCCTTGTCTATGATGGCCCCGTTCTTCACGGTGAGCAGGGCAATCTCGACGGCCTTGGTAGGAGCGGCGGCCACCTTGCCGTTATCCAGGGGAACCGCGAACCGGAGCTCCCCGGGCCCCCGGGCCGGCTGCGGGGGGAGGACCTTGGCCACATACTTCACCATGGGGCGCAAGCCTTCGAAAAAGGGGCTTTTCTCTTCGGTTAACTCCACGATTTGGCCCTGGTCCGCGGCCTCCACCACTTGGGGGTCGAAGGGCAGTGAACCCAGAAAGGGGACGTTAAAGGCCTGCGCGGTCCTTTCACCGCCGCCCTTCCGGAATAAAGGCAGATCCTTACCGCAGTGGGGGCAATGGTAACCGCTCATATTTTCCACCAGACCCAGGATTTCCAGGTTGATTTTTTGGCAAAAATTGATGGACTTGCGAACGTCGGCCAGAGAAATTTCCTGGGGGGTGGTGACGATAACGGCCTTGGCTTCCGGGATGGTTTGGGCCACGCTCATGGGTTCGTCCCCGGTGCCGGGGGGAGCGTCGATGATCAGATAGTCCAGAAAGCCCCACTGCACTTCGGTGAGGAACTGCCGGATGAGCTGGTGTTTCAGAGGGCCCCGCCAGATGACTGCGATCTCCCGGTCGCGCATGACTGCTTCAATGGAGATGACCTTCAAGTTATGAAAAATTTCCGGAGGCATATGGAACTGGGCGCTGGCCAGGTCGAAGGGCTCCTTCAGTCCCAGCATGCGGAGTACATTGGGGCCGTGGATGTCCACGTCCATCAAACCCACCTTATGCCCGGCGCGGGCCAGGTCCAGAGCTAGAGCCACGGCTACGCTGCTTTTGCCCACCCCGCCTTTGCCGCTCATCACCAGAATTTTATGCCGAATCTGCGCCAAGGTGCGGCAAAGGGCCTTATCTTCTTCCGACTGATGCTGTTCCTGGGCGACGTTGCAGGTGGCGCAGGCCTTGGGGTCGCCCTCGTGTTCACATTTTCCCATGAAAAATCGGTCCTCCTCGCATTGGAAACTGAAAATTATTATGAGCTATATTGCAAAAATAGCAAAAACAAGCTCAGAATATTTCTTCAAATTTTATCTTATACGAGATTTTCGGAAGTGCAACCGGTGGGGAGGGATCAGCCGCCGAGATAGGCCGCCCGGACCTGGGGGTGGTCCCGGAGTTCCCGGGAGGCGCCGGAGAGGACCACCTGGCCGGTCTCCAAGATATAAGCCCGATGGGCCAACTCCAGGGCCAGACGGGCATTCTGCTCCACCAGGAGGATGGTCACCCCGGTTTCGTTGAGGCGGCGGATTACCCGAAAAATCTCCCGGACCAGCATGGGGGCCAGGCCCATGGAGGGTTCGTCCAGCAGCAGCAGGCGGGCCCGGCTCATGAGGGCCCGGCCCACCGCCAGCATCTGCTGCTCGCCGCCGGACAGGGTGTTGCCCCATTGACGGCGGCGCTCGGCCAGGCGGGGAAACAGACGCCAGACCTTGTCCAGGTCCTGTTCCTCTTCCCGGTCCCGGCGGGCATAGGCCGCGAGGCGCAGGTTTTCCTCCACAGTGAGATTGCCGAAGATCATGCGCCCCTCGGGGACATGAGCCAAACCCCTTTCGGTGCGCCGGTGCGCGGGCAGGCTGAGCAGGTCCTCCCCCGCCAGGGTGAGGCGGCCCCGGCTCACCGGCAACAGCCCTGAAACGGCCCCCAGGATGGAAGACTTGCCCGCGCCGTTGGCCCCGATGAGGGTGACGATTTCCCCCAGCCCCACCACAAAAGACACCCCCCGTACCGCAGCAATGCGGTCGTAAGAGACCCACAGGTCCTCCACCGTGAGAAGAGGCTCATGGTTCATGAGGAAAACCAAACCATAAAGGCATTACCCTCAAACTTGCTTATACCTCCTCATTATCCTGAGTCAATGTCTCCTCCTTGCCCAGATAGGCCTCCAGGACCTTGGGATGGCTTTGAATTTCCTGGGGGGGCCCTTCGGCGATGGTCAGGCCGAAATCCAGGACGGTGACCCGCTGACAGAGATTCAACACCACCCGCATCTGGTGCTCAATGAGAATAATGGTGAGGGCAAAGTCCTTTTTCAGTTCCCGGATGAGCTGAATGAGGCTTTCCACCTCCGCCTCATTCATACCCGCGGCAGGTTCGTCCAGGAGGAGGAGGCGGGGGCCGCTGATCAGGGCCCGGGCCATCTCCAGGCGGCGCTGCTCCCCATAAGGCAAATGGCGGGCAGGAGTGTGGGCGTATTGCCCCAAGTTAAACCGCTCCAGCAGTTCATAAGCCCGCCGGACCCACTGGCCCTCCTCGTCCCGAAAGGTCCGCCGGCGGGAGAACGCGTCCCATAAATGATAACGGTGACGCGCGAAAGCGCCCAGGCGGACATTGTCCAGGGCACTTAAGTCCTTAAATAACCGGATGTTTTGAAAGGTGCGGGCAATACCGGCCGCGGTGATGTGGTGGCTGGACCATTCGGTAATATCCTGATTCTCAAAGAAGATGCGACCCTCACAAACCTTGAAAACCCCGGTGATCAGATTAAAGATCGTAGTCTTGCCGGCGCCGTTGGGACCGATGAGTCCCACCGACTCGCCCTCCTGCACCGTGAGGAAAAAATCCAACACCGCACATACCCCCCCAAAATTATGGGACAATTCCACAACCCTCAACATCGGCGCCATTGCAACCTGAGGTCCCTGCCCTCCCCCCACGCTCCCCTCCCAACCCGCTTAAGGGGTCGGAGAGGCGGGCACTTTGCCCTGCCTCTCCGGCCTTTTTAGAAAACCCTCAAGGGGTTGGGGGAGGGGGTGTGGTAGAGGGGGCAGGGGTCTGCGGTCCCGGGCCCCCTCCCCCACCATAATATTCTTCATCCGCCGGCTTGAGCCAGCGGGGGTCTTTGAAGCCCATGATGCCTCGCGGACGAAAAATCATTAACAAAACCAGCAGTAAGGGTCCCACCACCCAGCGCCACAGGCCCAGGGGCCGGAGGAACTCCAGGACCAGGGTGAAAAGGGTGGCCCCGAGAAGGGAGCCGGTGAGGCTGCCCATGCCGCCCAGGTAGACCATGACCAGCATGTCGGTGGACTTGAGAATGGAAAAGCTCCGGGGGTTGATAAATTGCAGCAAATGGGCAAAGAGTCCCCCGGCCACCCCGGCGAAAAACGCGGAAATACAGAAGGCGTAAACCTTGAGGCGGCGGGTGTCCACGCTGGTGAGGTTGGCGGCCACCTCATCCTCCCGGATGGCCGTAATACCCCGGCCGAAATTGGAATAGACCAGGTTGCGCAGGAGAAACAGGGTTAAAAGCACCCAAAAGACCACCCAGGGGAGGTTGGTGAGGCCCGAGATATCTTTAAAACCCCTGGGTCCCCCCACCACTTCCAGGTTTTCCAGAATGCTCTTGACGATCATGTTGAAGGCCAGGGTGACGATGGCCAGGTAATCCCCCCGGGTTCGAAAGGAGGGGAAGGCCACCACCAGGCCGGCCACGGCCGCAGCCAGGCCGCCTATTACCAGAATCACCGGAAAAAGCCAGGGGCCCAGGTCTCGGGGCAGGTACCAGACGCTGATGATGGCGGAGACATAAGCGCCGATGGCCATGAAACCGGCGTGGCCCACGGAAAACTCCCCCATGTAGCCGTTCACCAGGTTCAAGGAGAGGGTGAGGATCATATTGATCCCCACGTACATGAGGATCTGCACCACGTAGGGGTTCAGGAGGCCGGTCGCAGGCAAGACCCAGGCTGCGATGAGCAGGAGGGCCCCTCCCACGATGATTAGACGGTTTTGACCCATCCAGGGGATTCTAACGGACATGAGCCGGTGGGGCAAGGTCTGTTGAGACATTCAATCAGACGCCACACCGGCTCAGGCGGAGTCTTTACAGAATAAATTTGAAGGCCGTGTCAATAAGCAAATTAATGGCACTAATGCGAAACTGGTCAATTCTAGCCGCTTCCAGACCGGCTTGCTTCAGCATCTCCATTTTAGCCAGATCCCCTAAGCCTGCGGTCAAAGATTTGAACTCATCCTGATCTATTTCGCCATCATTTAACATCTTAAGATACTTTTGGAGTTTATCTTTGGAATTGTCCAGGAAATCCAGCCCATCTTCTGTTGCGGCCTGCCAGTTTTCTTTGAACATACTCTTAGCCAGTTCACCCATTTGCTTTTTGAGGTCCGCCATAAACTTTTCAAAATCAAGCATGGGCTCCTCCTTTTTTACTGCCCGGACTAAGACTTGACCTTACCGGTTTCCAAGGCGATGATTTTATCGAAGGCGTCACCTACTTGGACCTTCTTCGCATCTATGAAAGGTTTGTTAAGAACCGACTTTTCCTGCCACATTTTAAGGAACCCGCCCAGCAGGTTGCCATTGGGATCCTTGAGAATTGCCCACATCTGAGTGGACATTTCATTTTTGGGGATCCCCTTGGCAGCTTCGTAGGCCTTTTCCAGGTTCAGCCGCAAAGTATCCGCGGCGGCCTGATGCTGGGCATAAGGTTCGGTGGCTTTGTCCATCAGATTGAGGGCTTCCACCTTTAAATCAATGGCCCTTCCATAGGCCTCCGGCTGATACGACGGACTGAGGCGCGGGCAACCCACCAGGAACAAGACCATGAGCAGTAAGCCGACGACGGTGCATCCGCGCAACGGTTCGATTCTGCCTGTGCCGCACAAAAATCTGTCAATCATGGCACCTATCCTCCTTGTATGGGTTAAAACAGCAATGACTTGCAATGCTGGCATTATGCCATAATTTCTTCCTTTAAAAAAATATTCATTAACATTGCTCATTCTGAGTCATTTTGAAATTCCGCAGGTTATTCCCGCAAGCACATCGACTTATTTCAAAACCTGACTCCGAGTTCATCCTGATTCAGTCGCCCCAAGTCAAGGATGAGAGAGTCATCCCTCCTTTCCCGAAGGGGGAGTTAAAACTTCCCGGTTTCAGGGCTTAGACTCTTTCGAACACCGGGCGGCCCAGTAGGCCGGTGGGTTTGAAGACCAGGAGCAAAAGCAGCAAGGAAAAGGCCACAAAGTCCCGGTAGGTGGAGGACGGGAGGAAAACCGGGGTGAAAATTTCCACTGCTCCCAGGATAAAACCCCCCAGCATGGCCCCCCGTATGTTGCCGATACCCCCCACCACCGCGGCAATGAAGGCCCACCAGCCGATGCGCACCCCCATGTAAGGGTCGAGGACGGGATAGGCCAATCCGTACATGAGGCCCCCCGCCGCGGCGATGGCCGAGCCCAGCGCGAAGGTGAGGGAAATCACCCGGTCCACCGGCACTCCCATTAGCGGCACGATGGGCCGGTTATAGGCGATGGCTCGCATGGCCATGCCCAACAGCGTACGGCGCACCAGGACATCCAGCAAGATCATGAGGACCGCGGCCAATAGTATAGTCAGCAGTTGGATCGGCGTCAGGGTCAACCCGGCCACTTGCCAAGTCGTAGCGGGAAGGAGATCGGGAAAACGCCGGGGCTCGGGACCCAAAATGGCCAAAGTGAAATGCTCCAGAAACAGGCCCACCCCCAGGGCGGTGATGACCGCACTCAACCGGGGAGCCTGGCGCAAAGGGCGGTAAGCCAGGCGCTCCACCAGTACCCCCAGCAAGGCCGTCAGCAGCATGCTGAAAAGTAGGGCCCCGGTGAAGACCAGGATCATGGGCAAATGAAGGGGCAGACCCACCAGGAAAAGAGCCGCGGCCAAACTGAGATACGCGGACACCATGAAGATATCCCCGTGGGCGAAATTAATCATGGTGAGAATGCCATACACCATGGTGTAGCCCAAGGCGATGAGGGCATACACGCTCCCCAACTGTAAGGCATTCAAAAAATTCTGGCCTAGTATCTGAAGCATAGTGGTTTGGTATGAAGTTTAGGGGGAGGGCCAGGGGATCCACAGGTTAGAACAACTGTGCCACTAACCCCTTCCCCTTCCCCCAACTCAGAATAAGTAAACAGTAATCAGTTGTCAGTAATCAGTGGTCCGCGATATTCATCTTTTTACTGATTACTGATCACTGGTCACGAACTGGTAAGAGGGTAAAGAGAGAGATGAAAAAGCCTCGCTCTCCCGGCCCTTCCCTCAATAATGCCGCCTCACGGAGCCACGCTGTCGAAGTAGGTGAATTTGCCGTCTTTGATCTGAATAATGACCGCGCTTTTAATGGGGTCGCCGGTGCCTTTGAATTTCATCTTGCCGGTAACCCCTTCGAATTCCGTGATATTGGCGAGGGCGTCCCGAACCTTCTGCCGGTCCAGGGATCCGGCCTTGGTAATGGCGGCGAGGAGCAGATTTAAGGAGTCATAGGTCAAGGCGGCCACATCATCCGGTTTTTTCCCGTACTTGGCCTCGTATTCCTTGATGAATTTCTGGGCCTCGGGAGTGGCGATGTCCGGGGCGTAGTGGGTGCTGAAAAAGCAGCCTTCCAGGTCCTTGCCCCCCAGTTTCAGGAGCTCGTCGCTGCCCCAGGAATCCGAGCCGATAATGGCGCAGGTAAGACCCAGGCGCCGGGCCTGCTGCACCTGAAGGGGCACTTCGTTGTAATAATTGGGCAGAAAGAGCACGTCCGGATTCGCGGCCTTGATCTTGGTAAGTTGGGAGGAAAAGTCCTTGTCATCCTTGGTATAGGACTCAAAGGCCACCACCTTGCCCCCCATGGCTTCAAATTCCTTTTTAAAAATTTCGGCGATGCCTTTGTTATATTCCGAAGCCACGTCATAGAGCACCGCGGCGGTGTTGGCTTTCAGGTTGTCCCGGGCGAACTTGGCCATTACCTGACCCTGGAAGTCGTCCACAAAGCAGGCCCTAAAGACATATTTCATGTTTTCCGTGGTCTTGGGATTGGTGGACCAGGGACTGATCATGATGACTTTGGCGTCTTCGCAGATGCGGGCGGTGGGAATGGCGTTGCCCGAGGCGTTGGGGCCCAGAATGGCCAGGACGTTATTCTGGCTGATGAGTTTTTTGGCCACCGCCGCGGCGGATTCCGGCTTATCTTCGTTGTCTTCGATGAAAAGAGTGATGGGCCATTTCTTATCGCCCACTTTGAGGCCGCCGTCGGCGTTGACCTGAGCCACCAGGAGTTGGGCGGCGTTCTTACAGGAGTCGCCCACGGTGGGCTTGCTGCCGGTGATTTCGGCGTTGACCCCGATTCTGATGTCGTTGGTTTCTTTGGAGGCACAACCGCCGAAGGCCAGTGAACAGGTGAGGACAGCCAGAACTATCCATGTCGGCCAGTTCATCATGGTCTCCTTTCCTTCCTGGGATAAGGCGCCGTCTGGCCAGGGCCGGACCCACGACCAAGGCGATTGCACTCTATCAGAGAGGCCCCGACGCGTCAACTTGAAAGCCCGGCAAGGCCTGCCCCTCTTAAAGAACTGTGGAAAAGTCAGTTTGAGGGAGGGTGCCAGAGGTCGCGCATCCCTGCCCCCTCCCCCAACCCCCTCGAGGCTAAAATATTTAGGTTTGCCGCTCAGATAACCGCAAGAAAAACCTGGCTTTCTTTGTAACTGTATGGAAAAATAGCAAAAATCCAGGAAAGTGGAAGAAAGCATGACGGAAAGCAAACAGGACATTTTGAGGAAGATTTACCTTTTTTCCGGGTTGGCGGATAAGGATCTGGAGGTCCTGGCCCAATTGGCCATTGGCCGGAACTTTCCCCGGGACACGCCCATTTTCTGGGAGGGGAAAGAGGCCCTCGGGTTTTACATTCTGCTCAGCGGCCTGGTGAAATTGGTGAAAAGTTCTCTGGACGGCAAGGAATACATTCTGCGCCTGGTTTCGCCTAAAGAGACCTTCGGAGAAGCGGCAGTGCTGGCCGAGTCCACCTATCCGGTGTCGGCCCTCACCCTGGAGGACTGCCAGACCCTGTTTTTCCCCAAAAAGGATTTTCTCAACCTGCTCACCGACTCCCCCCGGTTGGCCCGGAACATGATGGCCACCATGAGCCATCTGCTGTACCATCTCACCCGGCAACTGGAAGACCTGTCTCTCAAAGAAGTATCGTCCCGCTTGGCGCAGTATCTCCTGCAACGCTGCCGGGAAAGTCACGGGCGGGTGGAGGCGGGATTAAGTTTTGAACTTCCCGTTACCAAAACCCATCTGGCGGCTTACCTAGGCACCATAAGTGAAACACTCTCCCGAACCCTGGCCCGCTTCAAAGCATTAGGAGTACTACAAGTCGATAAAAGCCGCATAATCATTGAAGAGCCGGAACTCCTGGAAAAAATCGCCAAAGGAATGAAAATATGATTTGTAATTATGGAATGAAAAAATAAAAAAATAATCGTTACAGTTAAAAAGAGCTTGACAGAATATTGCTTACCTTCTTATAAAGTACTCAGGGTGAATTATATTCAGTTATTTAACATCACCGATTTTCAAAAAGTAAAAGAAAGGAAATACTGTCATGGCAACTGAAACTCTTAAGCTGACTGCCCAAATTGTCATATCCCACGCCTCGATGAGTGAACTTACCCCCAAGGAACTAGTGGAGGAGATTAAAGAGGTATATCAGCTATTATCTTCATTAGAGAGCGGGTTGGTTTTCCCTGAAGAAGTCGAGGGAGAGAAGGGCCTGGGAGCGGAAATAGTAAAGAAGCCGTCAATTCCCCTGCAGGACATCGTCAAAGATAAATTCGTTGTGTGCCTGGAATGCGGCAGGAAGATGCGCACCCTCAAGGCCCACTTGCGGAAGGCTCACCAGTTGACTCCCAAAGATTATTATCGCCGCTACGGCCTTGATCCAAAGAAGTTCCCCCTGGTCTGCAAAGAATATTCCGAGCAACGCCGTAAGCTGGCCAAGGAGAAGGGTTTGGGGGCCAAAGGTGCCAGAGGGCGCAAGGCTTCCTAATCAGCTTTGACCTGGGACGGCCGAGTCACCGGGCGCTCCGGATGGCATCAGGGCCGTACCATAAAGGAGGGGACCCAGCGTGGTCCCTTTTTTTATTCCTGCAGAGAACCCTTCCCGGGCTTGAGTTTTTCACCTCGGGGGGATACATTTAGCCATTATGCGACTGCCCCTGAATTGGCTGCGAGAATTTGTGGACCTTCCCATTACGCCCGAGGAACTGGCCGAGCGGCTGACCCTGGTGGGGTTTGAGGTGGAAGGCATCGAACCGGAAAACCCGGACTTCTCTGGGGTGGTGGTGGGCCGGGCTGTCCGGGTGGACCCCCATCCCCAGGCCGACCGCCTCACCGTGGTGGAAGTGGAAGACGGCCGCCGCACCTATCAGGTGGTCTGCGGCGCGCCCGACGTGACCGCGGGACGGTTGTATCCCTTTGCCCCTCCCGGCGCCCTGATTTCGGAGGGGAGGAAGTTGAAGGCGGTTAAGCTCCGGGGGATTGTCTCCGAGGGCATGCTTTTGGCGGAAGACGAACTGGGAATTTCCAGCGACCACGCCACCCTCATGGCCATTCCCCAGGATCTGGTCCTGGGTCAGGACTTGGGGGACGCGCTCCAAATCGCCGACGTGGTCCTGGAAGTGGCCATTACCCCCAACCGGCCGGACTGCCTGAGCATGCTGGGTCTGGCCCGGGAGGTGGCTGCCCTCTTGCGTCAGCCCCTGCGCCTCCCCGAGATCGAATTCCCCGAGGCCGACGAGGCCATAGACCGGTCTGCCAAAGTCACCATTCTGGACCCGGTGGCCTGTCCCCGGTACGCGGCGCGTCTCTTGGTGGGTTTACAGGTGGGCCCCTCCCCTTTTTGGATGCGACACCGCCTGAAGCTCGCCGGCTTGCGCGCCATTAACAACTTGGTGGACGTCACCAACTACGTTCTCCTGGAATTAGGCCAGCCCTTACATGCCTTCGATTTTGACCGCCTGGGCGGAGGGGAAATTGTGGTGCGCCTGCCCGGCCCGGGCGAAGAGACCTTTGTCACCCTGGACGAGCAGGAACGCCGGGTGCACCCGGAGACCTTGTATATCTGCGACGGGGCGCGGCCCGTGGCCCTGGCCGGGATTATGGGGGGCCTGAAGTCCGAAGTCACCGAGGACACCCATCGGGTTCTCATCGAAAGCGCCTATTTCAACCCGCCTCACATCCGCCGGGCCGCCAAGCGTCTCGGCTTAAGCACCGAGTCCTCCTACCGCTTCGAGCGGGGGGTGGACCCGGACGGGGTCATCCGGGCCCTGGAGCGGGCCGCCCAACTCATGGCGGCGCTGGGGAACGGTCAGGTTCTCCAGGGCCTCTTAGACGTCTATCCTAATCCAATCCCCAGGCCCCGCCTGGCTCTTCGGGTTTCTCGCACCAACCAGGTTCTGGGCATGAGTTACTCAAAAGACAAAGTTGAAGGCCTACTGAACGATTTGCATCTGCCGGCCGTCTCCCTCGACGAAGATAATCTGGCGGTGCAGGTGCCCTCCCACCGGGGGGACCTGGAGCGGGAAATCGATCTCATCGAAGAAGTGGCCCGCCTGGGCGGTTTTGAGGAGATTCCGGTGACCCTGCCCCGGGGGGTGGTGGCCGTGCCCCGATCGTCGTTGCCGGTGCGTTTGGGGCGGGAAGCCAAAGAGATTCTCCTGGGCCAGGGCTTTTTTGAGGTGGTGACCTACTCCTTCCAATCGGAGCGGCTGCAGGGCCTGGTGGGCGGACCAGACGTCATGCCCTCCCTGTATCTGGCCAATCCCTTGAGTGAAGAGCAGGCCTTGATGCGCACCTCCCTTCTCCCGGGCCTGCTGGACATGGTGCGTCGCAACACCTTGAAACAGAACCTGAACCTGCGCATCTTTGAACTGGCGAAAACCTTTGTGCCGCAGACCGGGGCCGATCTCCCTCAGGAAGAAGAGTGGTTGGTCGGGGTGATGTATGGCCATCGGGCCGAGGCTTCCTGGCATACGCCGCCGGAAGAGGGGGACTTTTTTGATCTTAAAGGGGTAGTGGAGAAACTCCTGGGGGGGCTTCTGGTCCGGAACGTGGGTTTTTCGGGGAAAGAACTGCCCGCCTACTTCCGTTATGGCGCCGCGGTTATGGCCGGTGAGGAGACCGCGGGTTGGCTCGGAGAACTGTTGCCCACTGTGGCGGAGTGTTTGGACCTTGCGGGCCCCCTTTTGGTGTTCCTCCTGAATTTTGATGTCCTGTGTCGCCGGGCCGAAGTCTTTCCTCTGTATACGCCTCTGCCCCGCTACCCGGCGGTTTACCGGGACGTGGCCCTGGTGGTGTCCGATGGCATCCCCGCGGTCCAGGTAAGTCAGGCCCTCTACCGCCATGGGTTCCCCTGGCTGGAAGAGGCCCGCCTCTTCGACGTCTACGAGGGCCAGCCCATCGCGGCCGGGAAGCGGAGCCTGGCCTTTCATCTCACCTATCGGGACCCGGAACGCACCCTCACCGACGAGGTCGTGGACCGGCACCACGAAGCCCTGATCAAGGCCCTGGCCCAGGAACTGGGGGCGGAGCTTCGGTAAAGTTTTTGGGGGAGGG
>JARRKO010000028.1:0-28991 GCA_037388025.1 Syntrophobacterales bacterium | reverse complement strand
CTTCTTGGCCAAATGCTTGGTAATGGCCGCGGTCAGGGTCGTCTTGCCATGGTCAATGTGACCTATGGTCCCCACATTCACATGCGGCTTCGTGCGCTCAAACTTCTTCTTGGCCATGTCATTTCTCCGCAACAAGGTTTTCCCCGGAAGAATGCCTCCGGGAGGGCCTCAGCCTCGTGACCCAAATGTATGGAGCCCACGACCGGGATCGAACCGGTGAACCTCTTCCTTACCAAGGAAGTGCTCTACCTACTGAGCTACGTGGGCCCTGGAGCGGGAAACGGGACTCGAACCCGCAACCCTCAGCTTGGAAGGCTGATGCTCTAGCCAATTGAGCTATTCCCGCCCACTCGTAACAGGTGGTGGAGAGGGGAGGATTCGAACCTCCGAAGGCTGCGCCGGCAGATTTACAGTCTGCTCCCTTTGGCCACTCGGGAACCTCTCCAACCGGAAAAGCTCAGGTCGGGTATATGTCGCAACTGGAGCTGGCGATGGGACTCGAACCCGCAACCTGCTGATTACAAATCAGCCGCTCTACCATTGAGCTACGCCAGCCTGCCGGTCAACCTGTACCAAGCCGAAGGTGACCAAATTTTAACTTATAAAATTTATGTTAGTTCCAAAAGATTGTCAAGATATTTTCAAAAATAATCTTCCAAATTTTTCCCCTGCTTCCCTCCATTTGACAAACTCGAGGTACAGTGTCATATTTTGTTATTTATTAAATACTTAAATTACATTGGAGAAGGTGCCCGTGGACCTTGAGCATGCCCGTCTGCTCCGGCAGATTCCCTCGGTTGATGAACTCTTGCGCGCCCCCGGCCTGGCCCCCCATCTGGCCCCCCTGGCCCGGGCCCGGGCCGTGGAATTGATTCGCCAGTTCCTCTCAGACTTACGGGAGAGTCTCCTGGCCCTCCCGGTAACGGACCTCCCCCCGGAGCTTGACCTGGCCGCGCTGGAAAGCGACGCGGCCCGGGTCCTCACCAAGGCCAGCCGCCCTTCCCTGGTCCGGGTGCTCAACGCCTCGGGAGTCATTATCCACACCAACCTGGGCCGTTCTCCCCTGGGAGCCGCCGCTCTGGAGCAAATCACCACGGCCGCCGCTTTTTATACCAATCTCGAATATGAATTAAAAGAGGGTAAACGCGGTTCCCGCCAGGTTCATCTAGAAAAACTGGCCTCGGAGATCGCCGGCGCCGAGAGTTGCCTGGTGGTGAACAACAACGCCGCCGGGGTCTTCCTGGCCCTCAGCGCCTTGGCCAAGGAGCGGGAAGTCATTGTCTCCCGGGGTCAGTTGGTGGAAATCGGCGGTTCTTTCCGCATGCCGGATATCATGGCCGCCAGCGGCGCCATCCTCCGGGAAGTGGGCACCACTAACAAAACCTATCTTGCTGACTATGAAAAGGCCATCACCTCCCAAACCGCCATGCTTCTCAAGGTCCACCCGAGTAACTTCAAACTCCTGGGCTTTACCCAAGAGGTGCCCCTCCCTGACCTGGTGGCCTTGGGCCGGCGCTATGGACTTTTTGTCATGGAAGACCTGGGGAGCGGCTGCCTGGTGGACCTCAGCCGCTACGGCCTGGAAAAGGAGCCCACTGTCCAGGAGGCCTTGGCCAGCGGCGCCGATCTCGTCTTGTTCAGCGGCGACAAACTACTGGGAGGACCTCAGGCCGGGCTCATTTTGGGGAAGGCCGCGGTAGTACAACAACTGAAACAGCACCCCCTCACCCGGGCGCTGCGGCCTGACAAACTCACCCTGGCGGGTCTAGAAGCCACCTTCCGCCTTTACCTGAACGAGACGGAGGCCGTGCGGGGTATCCCCACCCTGCGTATGCTCACCACCCCAGTGGCCGAAGTCAACCGGGTGGCCCAACGACTGGCCCGTACCATTAAACGGCGTTGGCCCGGTCGTTATCAGGTGGCGGTCCAGGACCACATCAGCCGCTCCGGCGGTGGGGCTTTGCCCATGGTGCCCATCCCCAGCCGGGCCTTGGCCCTGTCACTCCCCCCCTTAGCCCCGCACCAACTCGAGGCGCGCCTCCGAGCCGCCAGCCCCCCAGTCATTGCCCGTTTGGAACAAGACCGCCTCCTGTTGGATGTCCGCACCCTTTTACCGGAGGATTATCCTCCCCTGCTTCACGTCCTGGGCGAGGTGGCCGACTCCGTGGAGCTGCCTCCGGAGCCGGCTTAAGGGTTAAGCTCAGCCCGAGGTCAGTCCTTCAGCCGGATATTGATGTAAAGATGGCCTGGTTGAGGACCGCTGAGTTTCCCCGCTCCCTTCACCCGAAGGCGGGAGCCGTCTGCCACCCCGGCCGGGATGACCAGTTTGAGGCGCCGACGTTTTTGGTTGCTTTTGATGACGAAGTTGAACCTGGTGCCGTAAGCCGCCACCCATCTGGGGAGTCGCAGGTTCAGGACCAGGTGGGGCTGATTCGGCGTCGGCACCATTTCCCACTCCAAATCAACGGGGGGATTGCCGGTAAGCCAGCTCAATAAACGGTAGGGCAGACCTTTTACCAAAAGCCACCAGGGGAGAGTTGTCGTCCGGGGGGACCGCTCCTGGCGCCGGGAACGGCTGGTACTGCGGGAGGTCTGGCGGCCGGCGGCTGGGGAACGTCTGGGCCTTCGGGAGGTGGAGCTCCGGGTGGCGGCGGCTGGTACCGGGCCGGACCGGCGGCTGGTGTGAGAACGCACCTCACGTTCTGACATCGCCTGAGAACGGAGCCAATCGTACGCCGCGCGGCGGACCGGGTCCATCAGGACCCGGTAGGCTTCACCCAGCCGCAGAAACCGTTCCGCCGCCCAAGGGTCGTCTGGATTCCTATCGGGATGCCATTTGAGGGCTAACAGCCGGTAGGCTTTTTTAATGTCCCCGGCATCAGCCTTGGGGGGGACTCCCAGGATCTCATAATAATCCAAGGCCATGGCTATGCCGGAGAGCCACGTCACCGCATACTTCAGCCCTTTCTAGCAGGGCAGCCCTTTTCCCCCCGCTAGGGTTCAAAGCTAGAATGGCAAAAAGGTCGGGACTGTGATTAATTTTTCTTTATTTTACTAATTCTTTGAGCTGTTTGCCCGGTTTGAATTTGACCACTTTGGTTGCTGGAATCTTAATAGGCTTGCCTGTCTGGGGGTTCCGACCTTCCCGGGCTTTGCGGGAGGCCACCACAAAAGTGCCGAAGCCGGCCAATGCCAGACGGCCCTGGCTCTTAAGAGTGCCCGATACCGTCTTAATTAGGGAGTTAATGGCTTTTTCGGCATCAGCCTTTTTTACTTGAGCGTCACTTGCCACTTGGGCGATCAATTCTGCTTTGGTCATACCTTCTCCCCTCTCCTCTTCGTAGATGTGGCCTGATTAATCACAGAATCCTGTACCTTTGCCTAACAATCACCTAGTTATACTTAAATGGGGCAGCATCCCTCCTTTCTAAAAATACTAATAAATTCAATGGGTTAATTTAGAAAAAATCCCCAAACATAGATGGTTACTCATTGATAGCATAAAAATTTTTTCATTTAGCGGGTGGCCTTTCGAAGGGTGAGGACTGCCACCGCCCCGAAAAACAGGTGGGGAAGCCACGCCGCCACCAGGATCGGCCAGCGCCCGGCTTGGCCCAAAGAACTGCTAAATCCCAAGGCCAGCCAGTAGGCAAACATTACTCCCAGGCCCAAGGCCACCATACCGGGGATGAAAACCTTTTCCCGCTTGAGAGCCAGGCCCAGCCCCAGGATGGCCAAAACCAGAGGGACCAGCGCCATGGAAAACCGGTTCTGTAATTCCAGACGGTAGGACGTGGACTTATAGCCGTCCCGCTCCAAGCGGTCCACAAACCGCCAAATCTCCTCCACGTTCATTTCGGAAATCTTTCGTTCCAAGTCTCCAAAATCCTTGGGGGTCTCCCTCAGGGCCAGGTCCATTTCTTCAAAGCTCTTAATCTGGTCCTCTTTTCGATTGTTGAAATTCTGGACAATACCCTGAAACAAGCGCCAATGGCCATTTTGCCAAACAGCTCGCCGCGCGGCCACGACCTGGACCAACTTGAACCGGTCGTTGAAACGGAAAATTTTCACCCCTTCCAGGGTCTTCAGGTCTTTCCGATAGAGCAGGATGTTATAGATGGCCCGATCACCCTTGTACCAGAGGTGCTCCGGATTCAACAGACTGCGGGGAGGCTTTTTTTGGACCTGGGTTTCCCAGAACAAGTTGAGGGTGGCCTGGCTCCAGGGGATGAGATACAGATGCAAGGCGAGCAAAAACGCCGCGGCCAGGACGGCCAAAATTAGAATGGGCCGGATAAGTTGGAGGATGTCCAGCCCGCTGGTTCTAATGGCCATGGTTTCCCGGGTGCGACCCATAAGGCCGAAAGTCAGCATCGACCCCAGCAGTATGGCGGGAGA
Source organism: Syntrophobacterales bacterium (assembly GCA_037388025.1). Taxonomy (GTDB): domain Bacteria; phylum Desulfobacterota; class Desulfobaccia; order Desulfobaccales; family 0-14-0-80-60-11; genus JBGSLA01. The sequence goes on along the minus strand of JARRKO010000028.1, from coordinate 24,593 downwards.
CAATACCTGCTCCAAAGCTAAGGGCGCCTTGAGCAGGACATAATGCCCCATCTCGGCCACCCCCAGGTTGGCCCGTACCAGCTGGTCAATCTTCTCGAAAAAGTCCACTACCAGATAGAGGGTGCAAAACGCGATGAGGCTCAAGAGGAAAATCTTGAGAAACTCCCGGGCCACGTAGTTTTCCAGGAGCTGCGACCGGAGCCTGGGACCGGCTTCCATGTTCCAGGCTTATATCAGAAATTTGTCGGGTTGTTAAGGAGGTTACGTTTTTCGTGGCCGGTTCACCCGGGTTGTCCGTCACCACCCCAAGCGTTGGCGGGGCTTTTTGAGAAACCCCGGGGAATTTCCCGAAGCAGGGTTCGAGGCTGCCTCCTGTTCAAATAACTGCCGGACCTCCTCCTGTACCCGGTTTTCCAACCTTTGGGAAGCCGGCGGCATGACGCCCTTAAACACCGGAGATGGGACAGGATTGTCTTTCTCCGGTGGGCGGGCCAAGGTTTCCCCAGTCCCCGTGGTCTGGGAGCGAGGCGGAGGCGCCGCGTCTTGGTCCGGCGCCGGGGGCGAGCTTAACGCGGTGGGCGGCGCGGTCGGCGCAGGGGGATCCTGAGGGGTAACCGGCGCCGGGTCCGGCGCGGTGGGCTGTAGCGTGGGCGATGAAGTGGACGCAGCGGTGGGGGGAGGTTGACCCGGGCTGTCAACCACCGGAGCTGGAGCCACCGAGGTACCGGCTATTGGGGGGATCTTCAGGCGCTCCGCCTGGGCACCGCCTTTAAATTTGACGACCATGCTCACCCGGCGGTTCTGGATATCCATGGGGTTCTGGGGGTTGCGCAACTGCTGGTCCGCGTACCCCCGCACCGAAGTTATCTGGCCCTTTTTAACCCCGGCCTCTTCCATAACCCGCCGCGCTGCGTTGGCTCTGTCCGTGGACAATTCCCAATTAGTATAGTCCTTGCCTCCATAGGGCCGGCTGTCGGTGTGCCCCTCAATAGTGATGTGATTGGGAATTTTGGCCACCTCCTGCGCGATGTGCTTTAGCAGTTCCTGGGTCTCGGCCTTCAGATTGGCACTGCCGATGTCAAAAAAATGGGAACCTTCCTGATCCAGAAGTTCAATGCGCAGACCCTCCTTGGTAATTTCCAGGGCCACCTGGTTTTTAAGGCGGCTTAATTCCGGCAATTGAGCGATGATTTCGGTGATGCGCTTTTTCAGTTTTCCCAAAGCACTCCGGTCGCTGGACGCTCTGGTCACTTCTGGGTGGATGGGAGCAGGAGTCTGCAATTCCTGGCTGTGTCCGAGGGTGGGCATCTCACCGCCCATGTCGCTGGTTTCCAATAGTCCAATGGCGCCGGGCAACAGACCGGGGTTTCTGAAATATTGGGCTACGTTCAGGCGGATGGATTGGCTTTGACTCATGATCCACAGCACAATAAATAAAGCCATCATGGCGGTGACAAAATCGGCGTACGCCACCTTCCAGGCCCCGCCATGAGCTACATGACGGCTCTTTTTCTTCTTAATGATTCTCGGTTCCGTCGGTTCGTGATGAGTACCGGACATGGGTCCTCGGTGATTTTGAGATTAGCTTGGCAAGTATCAACTCGACTTGAAGTCAATAGTTACCCGTTCAGTGGAGACATAACTAGGCGCCAGGGCTTTATCCCCCACCAGCCTTTCTTCCCGGAATTTTCCTCACCCGGCTCAGGCCCTTACTTTTATGGCCCGGCAGGCGTCTTCCACTTCGGAAAAACTGGGCCGGAGGTCATTGATAATAACCCGACGGGCAAACTCCACCGCTACAATAGGGGGCATGCCCTTGGCATAGGCCACCACCCCGGCTTTGATGCAACGGAGATAAATCTCCTCCATGGCGGCCTGATGCTCGATCTGGGCGCTCATCGGCTGAAAAAAGCCATAACACATGAGCACCCCCAGGAAGGTGCCCACCAACGCCGCTCCCACGTTATGCCCCACCTGCGCAGCCGGGCCGCCGATGGCCTGCATGGTCAGAACAATGCCCAGCACCGCGGCCACAATACCCAGCCCCGGGAGAGAATCGGCGATGCGGGCCAGGGAATGGGCCGGCTTTTTGCCCTCCTCTTCCTGAGTCTCCAGGTCCGCGTCCAGCAAACTTTCCAGTTCCAAGGGCGGCACCCCGCCCACCACCATAAGTTTCAGGGAATCCACCAGATACTCCAGAGTATGGTGGTTTTTCAAGATGAAAGGATATTTGGAAAAAATCTCGCTTTCTTCGGGCTTTTCCACATGCTGTTCCAGGGTGAGAAGGCCCTTGACTCGAGCCGTCTGAAATAACTCATACAAAAGCTGCAAGAGTTCCTGCAATTTTTCCCGGGAGACCAGGGAAGACTTGATGGAACCGAGCGCATACCGGATCATTTTGCCCAGGGTGGATTTGGGGGTGGAAATGAGGAGCGCCCCCGCCGCCGCCCCCCCGATGATGACGAACTCCGCCCACTGCATGAGGACCAGAAAATTCCCCCCCTCCAGGAAGAACCCTCCCAGCACCGAAACCAGCACCACACTTAAACCGATAATTACAAACACGGGGAGTCCGGGAACAGATGATCCGAAGGACGCGCCACACGCCTCGTCACTCTTTGTATCGGCTTGCTCTCTACTGTTCTTAAAAACCCTCCGGCGTCCCAGACTCTTGCCAAGATCCCCGGCCGTTTTTATAATGTTGCCAAATCGTGTAATGAGGGGAGGATGAAAAATGCCGACCTATGAGTACTTGTGCGGTAAATGCGGTGAGGAGTTTGTCCTCGTTATGAGCATCAGCGAATTTGAAAGCGGCCAGGTTACCTGCCCCAAGTGTCAGTCCGAGGACGTCAAGCAGCAGATGTCCACCTTCATCCCCAAGACCTCCCGGAAAAGCTGAGGCCCTTTAGGGACGCCACTGACTGCCGGCGGCCCCCGCTTCGGTGAAGGTCAGGGTCACCGCACCTTGCCGGGTCAGGTAGGTGCACGGTCCCGCGGGCTTGGTCGTGTCGGCCTGAGGCGCCCGCTGGCCATACAACACCAGGGTTTTCGGTTTGAGCCGGGCCACCACCGCGGGGGGCACCTCCCCGGGTGCCACCAGCACCGTTAGGGGGTCTTCCTCCCGCCATGGTGTGTTCTGCAGCACGGAGCCTTTGAGGGGCGGCAGGATCAGGGCCTGCCGCCCCCGGCAGGTTACTTTCAGGGCTTTTCCCCACCCCCTATCCCAGGTCGGGTAGGCCAGGGACATATCCCCCAGACTAGTTGGCGGGTTTAAAGGCGGCCTGGTGCTGGTCAGGGACAGGCCCGGACACCCGGCGTCTCCCAACAAGTTCATCAGATCAATCATTTTCCCCGCCGGCCGACTGCCTGCCCACCAGAACCCCCCGATCTCGAACTGCTGGGCCAAAGCGAGCATTTCCTGGGCATTGCGGGCATTAAGTTTTAGTGCCAGCACCGCGTCCAGACAGCGCCACTGACGCCAATGCAGATAATTGGGAAGCGCCCCCGGACCTCCTCCTCCCTCCCGGCCCGGCCAGACATCCCAGGCCGCGGTCATGACCACCCGCTGTCCCCCCGGGGCCACCAGCACCCCGTCCAGACCGGTGTTGCTGTCCAGGATGGTAATTTCCCCGGAGGTGGAACCCCGCCCCGGCGTCAGCCCCAGGCTGGACATCAGGGCCGCGCCCACCAGAGCCGTGCCAACCAGGGTCAGGAGGGTTTTGTGCCACAACATTTTGGGTAAGTTTCTTTCTCGATAAAGGGGGCCCACCGGGCGGACTTGAGGCACCAGGGTAAGCGCCAGAAAGATCAGGGCGTACAAGAGCCCCACCTGGGGCCAGGAGGGTGAAGATACGGTGACGCCGCTCCCGGGTATTCCTGCCACCCAGGCGATGAGGTTATAGCCCAAATTTAGGGGAATTTGCCCGATTTCCAGGAAAACCCTGGCCAAGGGAGTGAGGGACAGGGCTTCCCCCAGGACCGCCAGCCCCCCCAAAGGCAGGGCCAGCATCAGGACCAGGGGGATGGCCACCAGGTTCACCAGAAAACCGAAAAGAGACACCACCTGGAAGTAGTGGGCCACCAGGGGGGCGGTGACCAGGGAGGCCACCGCCGATACGGCCAGGGCCTCGATGAACCGGCGTCCCCACCACGTCCGCCATCCCATTCGCCGATCCACCGAGTCTGATTCTTGGGGAGCAAACCACCGGGGCAAGAAAAAAAGGAGCCCCGCCACCGCCACAAAACTGAGTTGAAAGGATATCGAGAACAGCAGCAGGGGACTCCAGGTCAAAAGCACCAGAGCCGCCAGGCCCAACGCGCTCCAGACCTCCCGGGGGCGCCCCAACAGCACCAGGAGAAGATAAGCCAGGATCATCACTTCGGCCCGCTGGGTGGCCGGCGAACCCCCGGCCAGCTGAGCGTAGGCCACCACCGGCACCGCGGCCGCCACTGCGGCAAGCTTCATGACATTGACCCGCAGGAGCAGCCAGGGAAAACGCCTGAGAAGCCAGAACACTATCAGGTAGGTGATGCCCGCCAGCGCGCCCAGATGCAGGCCGCTGATGGCCAGCAGATGGCTGGTGCCGGTGCGGCTGAATTGCCGCCGCATCTGATGGGTGACCTCCCCTTGGTCCCCCAACAGCATGGCCAGATACATGGCCCGGGTGGTGGGCGCCAGGTCCTGGAGCAGTCGACGGACGCCGGCCTGCAGGCCCTCGAAGGAAGAAGGGGTCCCGGTTGAGGACACTAAAACCAGATGCTCCTTATCTGATAGGTGCATCTGTCGGAAGATACCCTCCGCGGCCAACTGCCGCGGCCGGTTCCACGTCCCGGGGTTTTGGAGGGCCCGGGGTTTCTGAAGTTTGCCCCGGATCACGACTCGGGTTCCCACTCGCGGCGCGTCTAGAGGCGGAGCCGAGACCAGGAGCCTGCCGGCGACCGGGCGCCAGCCCTGGGGACTGTTCCAGGCCTCCGCCGCCACGTAAAGCCGCACCCACTCCGGTCCTACCCGACTGGGCCTATAGATGCGGCCGGAAAGTACCATTTCTTCCTGAAGAGGCAAAGAGGCCAGATGATTGGGGGGGAAGTCCGGTGTCAGCGCCTGGTGATAAAGCCCCACTCCCAGCAGCGCAAAAAAGAGGAAGACTGTAACCCAGACCAGCAGATTTCTAAAATCCAGGCGCCCTATATCTGGAACCCCGCCGGACAGCACCTTCACCCCTTGGGCAAAACGGTCCTGTCCCCCTGCCAGGCTTCCAGACTTCAGCATATCTTACCTAAGTTGGATTATTGTTTAAGAAAAAGCCTTAGGTGAAATTCTGAGAAATGTCAAGATTTTTCCGGAAATTTGGAGACAGAGGCTTTTTTGAGGCTGTTGTGCAAGTCTTTTTAAGAGCAGGATCGGGGACTATAGGTCCCGTGGCGCAAGCGTCTCGCCTGTGTTCCCCTCCCCTCAAATTATCCACTCAACTCCCTTGCCGGTAGCACGGGCATCTTGCCCGTGCAGTGTAGGTTGGGCTCTGCCCACCATAATTCTCCGGACAGAAATCCTCTTTACGTCCACCTGGACCATGTCCATCAGAGGCAATTTTGGTAGCACAGGCTTTCCAGCCTGTGCCGGCGCAGGTTAAAGCCTGCGGCTACATTTTTACCGGTCCAGATTTGCTGATGATTGCAAAACCTTACTCGACACTTATGCCTCCCAATCCCTCTTTAACCGGGAGAACAGGCATCTTGCCTGTTCCTGCACGGGCTGGAAGCCCGTGCTACCGTTCTAACTTAAGGGGTTGGGGAGGAGGGTTTGGGAGAGGGGCCAGGGGTCTGCGACCCGGTAGCACGGGCTTCCAGCCCGCGGGAACCCCCCTTTCCCAAATACTATTTGGGTTCCTCCTGGCCGTCCCGGCGTTGGCTTTGTGAACCCCCCACAGGGCCGAGCCCATAGACCAGAAACAGAACCGCCAAAAGACCGGCCAAGCCAATAACCAGCCAGGTCCCGCTGACTTTCAACCCCCAGGCCGCGGCCGCCAACCCCACCATCAATGCCAGGACCACCACGACCAGGGGTCTTTTCACGCCGGTCCCGGTGACAGGAGTTTCATCCCTTAAAGGCCGGCCCGGCTCCCCTTGTTTTTCAGACATACGTTTTTATATTTTAGTTTAAAAAAATTTTGCCGAAGGATAATCAGGTTAGCGGATAATGCAAAACCGTGATCATTAGTTTCCACTAGTCAATAGTACTTGCCAAATCAAGTAGATGCTTATGCGATATTTGATCCTTTTCCTTTCTATAGCCCTGACGTGGCTGGTCTTCAGCGATTCGGCCGCGGCCGGCCCTACCTCCGCCCTCATCAAAACCCGGGAAGGTTCGTTAGTGCTGGGAGGGACGGACACCAAGCTTCCCAGGGCCGCCAAGCCAGACATGCTCCACACCATGCTCAGCCGGGAAGTCCAGGTGTACATTTTCCAGGGCGCTAACCGGGTTTGGCCCCAGCCCTACGTCCTGGCGCCCACGCGGTCCTATCCCTCGGGCGGGCGCCGCCCCAAACTGGCCGGCCCTTATCTCGAAAAGCTCCATAAATACGCCAGTCATTATAGCGTGGACCCCTCTCTGGTGCGCGCCGTCATGCGGCATGAATCGGGGTTTAATCCCCACGCCGTCTCCCGTAAAGGGGCCCAGGGCCTCATGCAGCTCATGCCCGGCACTGCCGACTTGATGGGGGTGCAAAACCCTTTCGACCCGGAGCAGAACATCGCCGGGGGCGTGGGATATTTACGCCTCTGCCTGGACCGCTTCGGCCAGAGCGTGCCTCTGGCGGTGGCGGCTTATAACGCCGGCCCGGCCCGGGTGGCCAAGTCCCAGGGCGTGCCCTCCATCCCGGAAACCCAAAACTTTGTGAAAAACGTCATGGCCACTTATGCCGACCGCGCCCCGTCCTTACTTACCGCCACCAAACTTGACCACAACCCCCCCATCAAACCCACGGCGAAAATGACCACTCGCCCAGCTCCCCCCCACAAAATTCTACCCACTAGAATTGGTTCAACTAAAGTCGAAGCGAAGGTGGATCACCGGCCCCGCGCCAAGGTCATCGAGGTCCGATATCCCAAAATCAAGCGAGTGGCCGCCAAACCCCGAGGCGCAGAATAGCGTCTTCCCCGCTTTCCCAGAAATTCCCCTTTACACTATCACTTCATCCCTGGCCGAAACCGTGACCCGACCCCCTTGGCCCACAACACAGTTTTCCAAGGTGAGTCCTGGTCCTATCCGGGCCCCGTCCCAGACCACCGTATTTTTCAGCCAGGTCCCCTGCCCCACCCTGACGTCCCGTCCCAGGCAGACGCCCCCGGCCAAGCTGACCCCCTCCTCCAACCTGGTCCCCTCGCCCACCAGGGGGTCCGCCATCCGCGGGAAAAACCCGGCCAGTCCGGGACACGCTCCCGAGAGCAGCTTCTGATGGGCCGTTAGATAAGCCTCGGGGGTGCCCAGGTCCTGCCAGAAGTGACCCGAAACCACGCGGGCTGCTAAAAATTCCCCCTGGGCCAGGATGTGCCGCCAGGCCGCCACCAGATCGGCGGGGCCTTCTGCCGGAAGCCAGCTTAGCATCCGGGGGCTGACCACCTGGACCCCGGTATAGGCCATGGGGGGGCCGGAGCTGTGGGCCGGAGGCTCACCCACTCCTGCCACCCTGCCTTCCTTATCAAGCCAGACCGTGTTATACCGCGGGCAGTCATGCAGCACCAGGGTGGCCAGGGCTTCCTCCCGATGGTTCCGCAAAATCTCGGTAAAGTCCAGATCAGTCAAGATATCGGCGTTCACCGCCAGAAAAGGTTGATCCTCCAGGGCCTGTCCCAAAGAGCGTAAGCCGCCGCCGGTGCCAAGAATCTCGGGCTCGTGCCGGACCAACACCTCCAGTCCCCGGGGCCGGTTGTCTTGCAAAAACCCCTCCACCCGGCCCGCCAGGTGATGGGTATTCACCGCCACCCTGTGGGCGCCGGCCTCCCGGAGTTGGGCCAGCAGCACTCCCAACAGGGGCCGATTGAGCACCGGGATCAGGGCTTTGGGGATGGCATAGGTCAGCGGCCTGAGCCGCGTCCCCAATCCTGCCGCCAGAATGATTGCTTGCATGGCTTTGCCGGAATTTTTGCGGACGGAATTATTGGGCTTGCTGGGCCCGGAACCGGGGCAATTGTGGTCTCCCGGTCCCCCCCTCCCACAATTTATTTCTTATAGCCTATCTTTCTTAGAAAATCGTAGCGCCAGGCCCGGCCGTGTTCCGCTTCTACCCCCTTGGGGGAGAAGCCGTCCACCACCCCCAGAATACCCCGGCCCAACTCGGTTTCGGCCAAGATTACTTCCACTGGGTTGGCGGTGGCGCAGATGATACAGCAGACCTCGGGGCACAATTTGATGGCGTTTAACAAATTGATGGGAAAAGCATCTTTGATGAGCAGGTTGAAGGTGTGGCCCGCAGCCAGGTTCTGGGCGTTTCTGGTGGCCGCCGCCTCCAGTTCGGGATCATTGCTCTCCACCCGGATGAGGCATTCCCCCGAAGCCTCTGAAAAGGCCAGGCCGAACTTGACGCCCGGCACCGTGCCCACGAGAATTTCGTAAAGGTCCTCCACGGTTTTGATAAAATGGCTATGGCCCAAAATCAGGTTCGCCCCTTCGGGAATCTCCATCTTCACCGTCAGCAGTTGCATGACTTCCTCCTTTATTGGCCCCGAAAACCATCTTGACGTTTGCCTCTCAAAGCATCCTCCCCATTGTACCGCAAAACTTTGGAGAGCAGCACCCTTTCTTCCACCAACCCTGAACCTTTAGGATATGGTTAAAGTGAGTGAATCCTTTGTGAGAAAAAATTTTTGTGGTAACATAGAGGCTTAATGGTATACCTTTCCACCTCCACCGCACCGTCGCTTTTCTCCAGGAGTACACGGTGAGTCGTATCCGGCGTGGTCGGCAGTTGTTGGCAGCCCTTTTTGTTGGGGGAATAGTCATCTCTCCCGTCTCCGCCCAAATCAAAATCGGCTGTTATCTGCCCATGACGGGCGCGGCGGCGGCCATGGGACAGATGGTCTGGGAAGGCGTCCAGGTCGCCCATAAACTCAAGCCCCGGGTGCTGGGACAAGAAGTGAAGTTGGTCCTGGTGGACACCAAAAGCGACAAGATGGAAGCGGCCAACGCGGTGAGCCGTCTCATCGAAAAGGACGGCGTCAAGGCCATTATCGGGGAGGTCATCAGCAGCGACACCCTGGCCGGCGGACCCATCGCCGAGCGGGCCCAGATCCCCAATATTTCTCCCACCGCCACCAACCCCCTGGTGACGCAGAACAAGCGGTTCGCGTTCCGGGCCTGCTTCGCCGACGACTTACAGGGAAAGGTGGCGGCCCGCTTTGCCAGAAAGAACCTCAAGACCAAACGACTGGCCCTGATGATCGATCAGGCTCAGGACTACTGTGTGGGCCTCTCCCTCTATTTCATGCGGGAATTCAAGCGGTTGGGCGGGGATATCGTCTCCATGACCCACATCCAGACGGGCGATCAGGATTTCAGCGGTCAGATCGCCGCCATCAAAGCCCAAAAACCCGACCTGGTCTATGCGCCCAACTATTATGCCGAAGACGCGCTCCTGGCGCGGCAGATGAAAAACCTGGGGGTTAAGGTCCCCATCCTCACCGGCGACGGGGCCCAGGTGCCGGAATTGATCACCTTGGGCGGGCCGGCGGTGAACGGCATGTATTTCACGGCCCATTTCCATCGGGACCGGGCCGCCACCCCGTTGGCCCGGGAATACCGCCAGGCCTATGAAAAAAACTATAAGAAAGAATTGGGAGCCTTCGCCGCCCTGAGCGCGGACTCCTATTTCCTTCTCCTGGATGCCATGACCCGGGCCAACTCCCTGGATGGACCCAAAATCGCCCAGGCCCTGGCCGCGACCAAAAAATTCCCCGGAGTTTCCGGCACCATCACCATGGACAAGAACCACAACCCCATCAAAGGGGTGGTGGTCATCAAGGTGGAAAAGGGGAAATTTGTCTACCAGACGACCATCAATCCGCAGTTATAAATAAATATGAGTCGGACAAACATAACGATCAGATCCAACATCGATATCATTATTCATTATTTATTTAAGGACCTTTAACTCTGGACCAACTCGACCTATTCAATATGGAAGCACGACACGTACCCATCAATATCGAGGATGAAATCCGCAAGTCCTATCTGGAGTACGCCCTGTCCGTCATCATCGGCCGGGCCCTGCCGGACGTGCGGGATGGCCTGAAACCCGTGCACCGCCGCATTCTCTACGCCATGGGGGAGGTGGGCAACGATTGGAACCGCCCCTATCGCAAGAGTGCTAGGATCGTGGGTGACGTCATCGGTAAGTACCACCCCCACGGCGACGCCGCGGTCTACGAGGCCCTGGTGCGCATGGCCCAGGACTTTTCCCTGCGCAATCCCCTGGTGGACGGCCAAGGGAACTTCGGCAGCATCGACGGCGACGCGCCTGCGGCCATGCGCTACACCGAGGTGCGCCTTTCCCGGCTGGCCCACGAACTGCTCCAGGACCTGGACAAAGACACGGTGGATTTCATCCCCAACTATGACGGTTCCATGGAGGAGCCCCTGGTCCTCCCCACCCGGCTGCCCAACCTCCTGGTGAACGGCGGCTCCGGCATCGCGGTGGGCATGGCCACCAACATCCCGCCCCACAACTTAAACGAAGTCTGTGAGGCCCTGCTGGCCTATCTCGACAACCCGGACATCACGCTGCCGGAGCTCATGGGTCTCCTGCCCGGGCCGGACTTCCCCACCGGAGCTTATATTTACGGCGCCGAGGGCATCGCCGAGGCCTATGCCACCGGCAGGGGACTCATTCGCCTCCGGGCCAAAGTGGCGGTGGAGAGCAAGGGCGGCCGGGAGACCCTGGTGGTGCGGGAACTCCCCTATCAGGTGAACAAGGCCCGGCTCATCGAACGCATCGCCGAACTGGTCAAGGACAAAAAGATCGAGGGTATCTCAGAAATCCGGGATGAGTCCGACCGGGAAGGTCTCAGGGTGGTGATCCAGCTCAAAAAAGACGAGCCCACCCAGACCATCCTCAACCAGCTTTACCTCCACACCCAAATGCAGGTCACCTTCGGCATCAACCTGGTGGCCATCGTGGAGAACCGCCCGGAGCTCTTGAACCTCAGGGACCTGCTGCGCCACTTCCTGGCCCACCGCCGGGAGGTTATCCTCCGGCGCACCCGCTACGAGCTCAAGCAGGCGGAAGCCAGGGCCCACATCCTGGCGGGTTTGCTCATCGCTCTCGACCATTTGGATGAGGTCATCGATCTCATCCGGGCCGCGCCGGACTCGGCCACAGCCAAAGAACAACTGATCAGCCGTTTTGAGCTCGACGACCTCCAGGCGCAAGCCATCCTGGACATGCGCCTGGCGCGCCTCACGGGCCTTGAACGTAAGAAGATTGTGGACGAAGCCAAAGCGTTGGAGAAAGCCATCGCCCGGTTTCGTCGGATCCTGGCCGAGGAAGCCCAGGTCAAGGCCTTGATCGCCGAGGAACTCCAGGAACTGAAAGACAAATTCGGCGATGAGCGCCGGACCGAAATTATCCCCCAGGCCCAGGAGTTAACCGACGAGGACCTCATCGCCGACGAAGAGATGGTAGTGACCATCAGCCACCGGAGCTACATCAAGCGCACCCCCTTGAACATCTACCGCAGCCAACGTCGGGGCGGCAAGGGACGCATGGGGATGTTCACCCGGGAAAACGATTTTGTGTCTCAGCTTTACGTGGCCACCATGCACAGCTACTTCCTGGTCTTCACCACCACGGGCCGGGTTTTTTGGCTCAAAGTCCATGAAATTCCCGCGGGTTCCCCCACGGCCCAGGGCAAGGCCATTGTCAACCTGCTGAGGCTGGCGCCCGAAGACAAGCTGGCCACCATTTGGCCGGTGCGGGAATTCGTGGAAGGACCTTCCCTGGTCATCGCCACCAAGCAGGGGATTATTAAAAAAACCAAGCTCATGAATTTTTCCCGGCCCCGCAAAGGCGGCATCATCGCCATTAACCTGGCTAAAGGCGATGAAGTGGTTTGCGTGCGCTTGGCCGAGCCCGAACAGGACATTTTCCTGGGAACCAGGCTGGGCAAAGTCATCCGCTTTCTGTCCTCCGAAGTGCGGGATCTGGGCCGGGCCGCCCGGGGCGTCAAAGGCATCGAGGTATCCAAAAAGGATACGGTGGTGGGCATGGAGGTAGTCCAGCCCAAGGGCATCATTCTGACGGTAACGGAACGGGGATTCGGCAAGCGCACCCGGGTCGACGCCTATCCCCGGCACCACCGGGGCGGGCAGGGGGTGAAAGGCCTTGACATTGTTAAGAAAAACGGCCCGGTCCTTGCCCTCCTCCAGGTAGCTGAAGACGATGAGATCATGCTGGTCACCGACCGGGGTAAGATCATCCGCCTGGCCACCCAGCATATTCCCATCGTCGGCCGGGTGACCCAGGGTGTCAAGCTGATGGACCCCGAGCCGGAAGAGAAGGTGGTGAGCGTGGCCAAAGTGGTGGAAAAGGGTGATGACGGCGAAAACGACTCCTGAAACTCCACCGACCTTGGCCGTAATCGGGGCTGGCAGCTGGGGCACAGCCTTGGCCCAGCTCCTGGGTGAGAAGGGCTCCACCGTCCGGCTTTGGGTTTTTGAATCTGAAGTATTCCAGGCCCTCCACCGGGACCGGGTCAATGCCACCTTCCTCCCAGGGGTCATCCTCTCTTCCCGGATCAGCTTTACCCAGGATTTCGGCGAAGCCCTGTCAGGGGCCGAGGCCGCGGTCATGGCCGTGCCCTCCCACGTCTTTCGGGAGGTGCTGGGAAACCTGTCGCCCCATCTGCCCACGGCCACCGTCCTGCTTTCCGCCACCAAGGGCATCGAGACAGAGACTCAGTTGACCATGGACGGGGTGGTCCGGGAGGTCTTGGGAGTCGAAGTACCGTATGCCGTCCTGGGAGGACCCAGTTTCGCCCGGGAAGTGGTGCAGAAATTCCCCACCGCGGTGACCATAGCCTGTCGAGACAGCAAAGTGGCCCATCGTTTGCAACGTCTCTTTTCTACGTCATCTTTTCGGGTTTACACCAGTTACGACGTCACCGGCGTAGAATTGGGGGGAGCCCTTAAAAATATTTTTGCCATCGGCACGGGTATCCTCGAGGGCATGGGCATGGGGGATAATCCCCGGGCCGCCCTCATCACCCGGGGCCTGGCCGAAATGACCCGCCTGGGACTACGGCTGGGGGCCAATCCCATGACGCTGGCCGGCCTGGGAGGCCTGGGGGACCTGGTTCTCACCTGTAATTCCCGCCAGAGCCGCAACTTTCAGGTGGGATTACGCTTGGGACAGGGGGAGAGCCTGGCCCAAATTCTGGCCGGCACCAAAATGGTGGCTGAAGGAGTGAAAAACTCCCGGGCTTTTTATTTGTTGGCCCAGCGTCTGGGAGTGGACATGCCCCTGGTGGAGGCGGTCTATCATATCCTGTACGATGATCTCACCCCCAAAGAAGCCATCCGGAAACTCATGAGCCGCCAGCTCAAGGATGAACTCGAGGCTATGAAAGAAACGTGGTGACCACACGTATCCACAAGCCTCTCTTACGAAACCGGAAATCTCCCTCTGTCGGGGTGATTTTTGTGGCTGGTTTTCCGATAAAAGAAGAAAGGGTAGTCGGCGCGTTTTTATTTAGCTGGCTGGGAGAGATGGGAACTTATGGGTAAGGCTAAGTATAATGGAGTCAAAGACGAGCGACCCTTCTTTTTTGAACACTTCGACACCTCTATTGCCGCTTTGGGGGAGGCCAAGGTTGATTCCCCCATCAAGAGGATTCCCCTGTTCCATCGGAACGGCAAGCTGGTGGAAAAGAGCTTTGTGGAAGATACTGAAAGGATTTTGGTGTATGACACCTTGGAATATCTGGACCAACTCCCCCCCAATGAAAGACCTCTAACTTTCGAGTTAGCCGGCCCCCGAGCCCAAATTTTCTTCGATTCTTCCAAGGTGCACTGTGCCGTGGCCACCTGCGGCGGGCTGTGCCCCGGCACTAATGACGTCATCCGGGCCATTGTCTTGGAGCTGCACCATCTCTACAAGGTGAATCACATTTATGGAGTGCGCTATGGCTTTCAGGGTTTCATCCCTGATTACAGCCACGACCTCGTGCGTCTCAGTCCCGAAGCCGTGGTGGATATTCACAATTATGGCGGCACCATCCTGTCCTCTTCCCGGGGACCCCAAGACATTGGAGAAATTGTCGACGCCCTGGACCGGTTGAACATCAGCATTCTCTTTCTCATCGGTGGGGACGGCACCCTGCGGGCGGCTAACCGCATCTGCGAGGAGATCGCCGCGCGGGACCTTAGAAAGAGCGTGATTGTCATCCCCAAGACCATTGATAATGATATCCCCCTGGTGGCCCGCTCCTTCGGCTTTGACACCGCGGTGGAGATAGCCACCGATGCCATTCGGGCTGCTCATACCGAGGCCTTGGGTGCCCCCAACGGCATCGGCCTGGTAAAACTCATGGGACGCTACGCGGGGTTCGTGGCCGCCAATGCCGCGCTGGCCCTGCGAGAAGTAAATTTCGTCCTCATCCCCGAATCAGACTTCGATATGGATGGCGAGCATGGCCTCCTGGCCAACCTGGAAAAGCGCTTGAAGGAACGGGGCCACGCCGTCATTCTGGTGGCCGAGGGGGCCGGGCAGAAATTTTTCAAAGAAGAGGACTTGCCTCGAGACCCTTCGGGGAATATCAAGCCGGGGGACATCGGCACCTTTCTTTCGGACCGCATCAGATCGTACCTTACTGCCAAGGGTATTGAGGTCAATTTAAAATATATCGATCCGAGTTACATGATTCGAAGCATGCCGGCTAACTACAACGACCGCATTTACTGCGGTTTTCTGGGGCAGAACGCAGTGCACGCCGGGATAGCCGGAAAGACCGCCATGCTGGTGTCCCGCTGGCACGGCCACTTTGTGCACGTGCCCATCAAGGCCACGGTGGATAAAACCAAGGACGTCGATCTGGATTCCCCTCTGTGGCGCAGCGTCTTAGAGTCCACCGGCCAACCGCCGCTGAAAAATGAGTAAGCTTTGGTGGCACAGGCTTCCCAGCCTGTGCCGGCGCAGACCTTAGCCTGCGTCCCCATGACCTCCATAATTACCCCATTCTCCCTGAGGTGCCTCACTAGAAAACAAGGACACCCACGCCGTGGGTGTCCTTTTCAGTTGCGCAGAAAGGGTGGTTTAAGCTACATTTTTGAAGATTGGGGCCATGATGCGAAATTCTGACCAAAATCCGGTGTTTGCTTGCCGCCAGTGCGGTGAGTGCTGCCGAGGAGAAAAGGGTATCCTGGTGACGGAGATGGAGCTAAAGGCCCTGGCCGGACATTTGGGCTTGTCCCCGGAGGTTTTTGCGGCCCGGTATCTGGTACAGACGCCCTTAGGCCCGCAGCTGGCCACTCGGTTGGGAACCTGCGTTTTTCAAGAGGGCTCCCTGTGCCGGGTGCACCCGGTCAAGCCTCGCATCTGTCGGGAGTGGCCCTTTCTCCCGGCCCTTCTGGCCCACGCCGATGAATTCGAGGCCGCCAAAGAGGCCTGCCCGGGTATTCTGGCTGACGCCGGACATGACGACTTTGTCAAGGCGTCAAAGGAAGCTTAGTGGGTGCATCCGGTTCCCAAACTCCTGTTTTGGAACAGGCAAGCTTGGTTTTTGGGTATCGCTTTTTCAACCTTGAACCTTGAACTTTGAACTTTGAACTAATATTTGAGAGGATCATGATCAAATCCCGCGTCTTTTGTCTCCCTGCGGTTCTCGTTGCCGTGCTCCTGTGGTCAGGGGTGACGACCCTCCACGCGTCTCAGGAAACCGCGCAGAAGCATTTCTCTCAGGGTCTCTCCGCGCTGCAGGCCGGGGATGGCTCTGAGGCTGCGGCCCAGTTCTCCCAAGCCTTGGAACTCAAACCGGATTGGGCCGAGGCTTACATTAACCGGGGGCAGGCTTATGTCCTCCAGGGCCGGATGGACCAGGCCCTCAAAGATTTTGATAAAGCCCTGACCCTGGCCCCTAACGCCCACGAGGCCCTTTATAACCGGGGCCGGGTTTATACCATGCTGGGAAAACCCGACCAGGCCGTAGCCGACTACACCGCGGCCTTAAAATTGAAACCTAACGATTGGCAGATACTTTACAATCGGGGGAACGCCTTTCTCGATGGGGGCAAATACCAGGATGCCATCAAAGACTATGACCGAGCCTTGAAACTGCAACCTAACAACCCCTTTATCATTCACAACCGAGGCCTGGCCCGGCTGAAGTTGGGACAGGCCGAAGCCGCGTTGGCTGATTTCAACCAGGTGCTGACCCTGGACCCGAACTTCGCCCTGGCTCTGTACAACCGAGGTCGAGCCCTGGAAAAACTGGGACGGATACCCGAAGCCCGCGGGGCCTACCGGGCCTTTCTCCAGGCCGGTAATCCCACTACCGAAAAACCTTTGCTGGAAAAAACCCTCCAGCACCTCAAGCACTTGGAGGGGAAATGAGTGAAACTTAAAGGAGAGGGCCGGAGCCGCGACTCCCTCGCCCTCCTGTAAAACTCCCTCCCTTTAACCGGGAGAACAGGCATCCTGCCTGTTAGTACACAGGCCGGAAGTCTGTGCTCCCAATTTAATTTAAGGGGTTGGGAGAGGGGGGGAATGTCCGCGCCACCCTAGTCCCCGACGCACTATCGATGCCATGACGTTTTATGTTACCACTCCCATTTATTATGTAAACGACGAGCCCCACCTTGGCCATGCCTACACCACCATCGTGGCGGACGCCCTGGCCCGCTTTCACCGCCTTCTGGGGGAGGATACCCGGTTCCAAACCGGGACGGACGAGCACGGGGACAAAGTAATGGAGGCCGCCCGCAAAGCGGACCTTCCGGTCAAGGACTTCGTGGACCGCATCAGCGGCAGCTTTCGCCGCACCTGGGATGAACTCGGCATCAGCTACGACGTCTTCGTGCGCACCACCCAGGCTTCCCACCAGCGGTTGGTCCGGGACATCCTGAGCAAACTCTACGACCAGGGAGACATCTATTTCGGGGAATACGGCGGCCTGTACTGTTTCGGCTGCGAGCGCTTCTATCTGGAACGGGAGCTGGAGGACGGCAAGTGCCCGGACCATCAGACGCCTCCCACCCTCATCAAAGAAGAAAATTACTTTTTTCGCATGGGGCGTCACCAGGAATGGCTCCTGGGGTTCATCGAGGACAACCCCGACTGGATCCGGCCCGAACGTTACAAAAATGAAGTTCTGGGCTTTCTCAGAGAGCCCTTGGAAGACCTGTGCATCTCCCGCCCCAAGCAGCGTTTGCCTTGGGGCATCACGCTGCCCTTTGACGAGCGCTATGTGGCTTACGTCTGGTTCGATGCCCTCCTCAACTACGTGACCGGCCTGGACTACCCGAATGGCACCGATTACCAAAAATTCTGGCCCGCGGTCCAACACCTCATTGCCAAAGATATTTTGAAACCCCACGCCATTTATTGGCCCATTATGCTCAAGGCTGCGGGTATCGACCCCTTTCGGCATCTCAACGTCCATGGCTACTGGCAGGTAGATGAAGGCAAGATGTCCAAAAGCTTGGGCAATGTGGTGGAGCCCCGGACCCTGGTAAACTTGTATGGCCTGGACCAGGTCCGCTATTTTTTTCTCCGGGAGATGGTGTACGGGCTGGACGCCACCTTCAGCGAGGAGGCCCTGCACACCCGCATCAATGCTGATCTGGCCAATGACCTGGGAAACCTTTTCGCCCGTAGTCTGGGAATGGCCTTTAAATATCGGCAGGGAGTGGTGCCGGCCCCCCAAACCCAGGAGAGCGAGGATGGAGAGGTGGTCTTCCAGGCCCAGGAAGCCGCGGCCGAGTTTCTCCGCCTGTTTCCGGAGTTGGAGTTCCCCAAGGCCCTGGCCCGGGTCTGGGAATTTGTGGGGCACCTCAACCGCTACATCGTGGCCACTGCGCCCTGGGAACTGGCCAAAGATGACGCGGCCCAACCCCGCCTGGACACCGTCCTCTATCACCTGCTGGAGGGCCTCCGTTGGCTGGCCGCGCTCCTGCAACCGGTGATGCCCGCCAGCGCCGCCAAAATGGCGAACTGCTTAGGCCTGGGCGCTGCCTTGGGGGCCCAGACCCTCCCGGAAGCCCTGGACTGGGGAGGACTGGCCCCGGGGACCCAGCTCCATAAGGGTGAAGCCCTCTTTCCCCGGCTGGAATAAAGTTTTTAAGATTCACTCCATGACCCCGACCTGCCCATGACCAAGCCGCCCCCAGGTCGCTGGCGCCTGCTCAGCCTCAAGCTATTGACCGTCATCGGCGGATTGCTGGCAGCTTTTCTCCTCCTGGAAATTCTGCTCCGTTTTCTCGGGACCGGCCTCTTGTACCGGAGCCCCCACGAAATGCTGGCCACCTTCGACTACCGCCTGGGTCACGGCCGTTACCACCGCAATCGGCAAGGAGAAATGCATATCCCTTTCGGTGATATGGTCAGCCTGAATCGGCAACTCAAGCCCACCATCGGCGAGCCCCGTTTGATGCGCTATAAAACCGATTCCCTCGGTTTTCGCAATGACGCGGATTACCGCAACGAACCGCTTCTTTTGGTAGGCGATTCCTTCATCGCCGGCAGCGGCAGCACCCAGGCGGACCTCCTCAGCGCCCAGCTGACCCGGGACTACGGTATTCCCGCCTATAATCTGGCCTTCCCCGGGAAATTGCACAGCTACGTGCGCTATGTCCAAACCTTTTTCAAAACCTACCGCAACAGTGATGCCCGGGTGCTGTTGTTTCTCTTTGAAGGCAATGACTTCCCCCCCGGCCAACCCAAATCGGCCGTCAAACCCCACAAGACCGAGACGCCGCCCTCCACCTTCAGGATCGCGCGCAAGGAATTTCAGCAATCCCTGAAAGAGCTGCTGGTCTATCGCTACGCCTACTCCCTGTATCACCTTCTTAACAAAAAATTGCGGCCCGCCAGCTATCCCCAGGTCACGGTCATCAAAGTGCAGGGCCCCCGCGACCTTTACCTGGGCTTTCTGGATGAGTACATCAAGGTAACCAGGCGGACTCCGACGAAATTTCGGGTGTATTACAATTTATTAGACTTGGAGCCCCGGCCGCCTCTGCCTGACGCCCAGTGGGCTTTCCTTCAGGAGCAGGCCCGGCGCTTGGGAGTCAGGTGCGTGAATCTTACCGGACCCCTCCAGGAGGAGTCCCGGCGGCTCCTTCCCGAGGGCAAACTGACGTTCTGGAAGGATGACAGCCATTGGAACCGCTATGGCATGGCGGTGGCGGCCCGGACCATACAGGCCTTTTGGCAGAAGCAAGAGGTAAGTGATGAAAACGTAAGTTTGCGGGAGGGGACCAGGGGTCGCAAACCCCTGCCTCCTCCCTCAAGCTCCCTCCCCCAACCCCTTAAGGGAGAATAGGAATGGCTGGCAAATCGGGGTTTTCAGCCCCGCCTGGCCAGCCTCCTCTACGGGTTGTGAGGGGGGCTTGGAGTGAGGGCTGGTAGGGCAGGCTTAACCCCCTCTCTGGCCCTCCCCCCAAAATGCCAATTGCAGTATTCTTGAAGAGGAGGGTGAAACCTTGACCGCGTCAGGACGGGCGACTCGGAAGGTGGTCCTCTTCGCAACCTTACTGGCCGTCGTGTTTCTATGGGGCTGCGCCAGAGCCCCCCGGCGGCCTAAAGTGGCGTTGCCCTTGCCGCCGCCCCGCCTCAGGCTCACCCCCCAGGAAGTGGCCTTGCAGCAGGCCATGAGAAAATTCTACGGCGCGCCTTACCGGTATGGCGGCACCACTCCCGCCGGCGTGGACTGCTCCGGGCTGGTGCTGGCGGTTTACCAGCGGGTGGGGCTGTCCTTACCCCGCACCGCGACCGACCAGTTCACCGCGGGCCAACCCATCCCCCGTAACAGGCTGCGCTTCGGGGACGTGGTCTTTTTCAACCGCTATTGCCTGGGGAAAAAGGCAGACCCTTATATGGCCGGAGTCCTGCCCTCGGTTTATTTCTCTGAGATCTGCCATAGCGGCATCTATCTGGGGAACGGACAATTCCTCCACGCCTCTCCCCGGGGGGTGGAAATCAGCCGCCTGGACGCTGAGGTCTGGCGAAAGTCCTTTGTCGGAGCCCGGCGCTTTTTCCGGGAGGAGGGTTCAGGAAGTCGTTAGCCTGGGAACGGCCGGACCGCGGGAACCTCGCCGGCCGGGGCCTCCTCGGTGGCGAGATTCTCAAAATATCAGTACAATAATAACACCTGGTCTTGATCTTACCCTTCGGAGCATCACGAAGAATCTTATGTTGTGTCCCACAATTAAAGTGATATTTACCGACCTGTTTTCAGGCGCCCCAGGAGCTTAAATTCCCCCCCTTTCTCAAGGGGGTTTCGCCTTGACCGCAGTGCTGGAGGTACACCACACATGAAGGCCAAGCCGGACGAACCCACGGTTCTCCATGCCTTCACTCCCAAGGGTCGGGCTCCGGCCTACCCCTGGATCGGTCTCCTCTTGGGCGCCGGGTTGGCTGTCCTTCTGGTCTACCCTCTGGTTTTGGGGATCAACAACATCTATGACCATTTCGTCTCTGGCCTCCCTCTCAACCTGCCCTTGGCCATCGGTCAGGGCCTGAAACCCCGGTTATGGCCCCTCATCCTCCTTTATGGCTTAAGCGGCGGCCTGGCGGGCGTCGTCTTAGGCTGCATCTTCCAGCGTATCCAGGAGAACCGGGGCCGCCTGGACAATCTGCATCACGAATTTGAGCTCCAGGTAACCACCCTCAGACATCACTACAAAAATCTGGCCCTGGGCATCCAGGGATTTTCCAATCGCATCAGGAAAAAAATGATGAGTCTCGAAGAGCACTTCAAAACCTGCGCCCAGGAGGAGTGCCTCACCTACGGTAAATTTTTCAAGGACTTCGAATCCTTGCAGCAAAGCTTGGCTATTCTGGAGGAGACTTCCCAGCGCCTGACCCATACTCTGGGACAGGAACTGTTGTTTCTCCGGGCCCTCACCAGCGACACCCCGGCGGTGGAACCCCGGGACTTTTATCCCTTCCTGGAGCACTGCGTCCAGGACCTCCTGGAGCTGCGTTTCCGGGATAAACAGGTCCGGGTGGCCATCAACGACTTCCCTGTGGGAGAAACCCAGAACAGCCTGATTTTCTTCTTTGATCCTCATATCATGGAAGTCATACTCCATAATATTTTGGCCAATGCCTTGAAAAGCGGCGATCAAGTCCACATCCGGGTAAAGGACGGCAACGATAAGATAACG
The DNA here is from genome assembly GCA_037388025.1 of Syntrophobacterales bacterium. Lineage (GTDB taxonomy): Bacteria > Desulfobacterota > Desulfobaccia > Desulfobaccales > 0-14-0-80-60-11 > JBGSLA01. The sequence goes on along the minus strand of JARRKO010000028.1, from coordinate 3,220 downwards.
GTGGAGGTGGAGGATAACGGGCCCGGCGTGGACGTAACCGCCCTGAAGCGTCGGTTGATGGTAGTCAGCCGGCGCCAGGACCCGGAGAGCACCCACCTGGGCCTCAAGGTGAGCCTCCACCTGTTGGAAAAATGTCAGGGGCGTCTTTTGGCCTGCAGCCAACCCGGCAACGGGGCCCTGTTTATCATTGAACACCCCAAAGGAGCCATAACCTGAAGGTCTTGGCTTTCAAGGAATAAGGACGAGGAAAAAAGTCAGGAGTACGCCTGAGAAGTCAAGGAAAGGAGATAGACATGTCGATGGAACGACGTTGGCTGGGGATACTGTTAGTGGTGTTGCTGGTTCTCGGGGGCAGCGGCTGGGTCTTTAACCCCTCCCAAAAACCCGGACGCGGGTTGGTCTGGACCCGCTGGCAGACGCAAAAAAAGCAGGCCCGGGAAGAGGCGGTGGCCCGCCACAATTATTGCCCCAGCGGGGGGTGTGTCATCCGCCTGGAAGATGTGAAGATTAACCGGACCAAGGCTGTCCCGGGAGATACCTTGACTCTGACCACCACCTACACCATCTTGACCCCGGAAAACGTCCCCATCCCCCTTACCATTTCCCGGGAACTCCTGCACGACGGCAAGTCCCTGGGCCGGGTACAGGCCATCAACTCCAACAACAAAAACGGCACTTATGTCCAGAATATCGACTTCACCCTGCCGGTGGACGCGGCGCTCGGCGCTTATACCGTGGTCACCCGCGTCAACACCGGCTATGGCATGGATGAAAAGAGTCTGAAATTTACCGTGTATTAAAGGCGGCTGCCCCTCCCTGATGTGCAGCTAATCCCAAGGGAAGCCCGCTCTTTACCGGCGAGCGCGCCTGGCTGACCTCGCTTTTTTCGCCGGGCTGCGGTTTGACGCCGAAAATCACCCGCACGCCCGCCAGCATGGCAAAGCCGGGAGAAGAATACCCGAAGACCTCCTGGTAACGCTCATCCAGAAGATTGTTGAGTTTGGCCCACACCTGAACCGTGTTGATGTAACCCCTATTCCGCACCACGTCATAGCTCGCCGCTAAATTCAGGACGAAATAATCTGGGTTGTCCACCCGCTCGGATTGGAAGAGAAAAGGATACTCAAAAATATATTTGGCGTCGTCCCGCCAACCGGTATAGTAGCCGTTCAAGTTGACATTCAGGCGGTCCCAGGCATAGTTCGCCACGAAACTGAAGGTATTCCGGGGCCGGCGCAACAAGGGCCTCCCGGCTTCGAAGAACTGGTTGTTTATACCACCATCGTCGGTGACCCTGGTAAAGAGGTTGGTATAGGCCAGCTTCAAGGTGAATTCCTTGGCAGGTCTGAGGAATAAGGCAGACTCGATACCGGCCACCCGCACCGCCCCGATATTCTCGAAAGAGGAAAGTTCAGGGTAGTCCCTGGAGACGAAGGTGATGAAGTCACTAAAGTAGTTTTCGAAATAGGTAAGGCTGAACTGGACATTGTTGTTCAAAAAGTACTGGTCCACACCCACTTCCCAGGAGACGTTCTGTTCCGGCTTGAGATTAGGGTTGGGTAAGGAAAGCTGGCTCCGGGCGTAGCTCTCCAGGAAGGTGGGCTCCTTGATGGCCCGGCCCCCCGCGGCCCGAATGGTAGTGTCGGTCTCGGGGAAGTGGACCGCCGCTGAGGCCCGGGGCACAAACTCCGTCTGGTCGAAAACAGTGCTGTTTTCCACCCGGAAACCACCCACCAGAAATACCCGGTTCCACATGTTCAACTGCTCCTGGGCGTAAAACGCCGTGGCCCCCCGACGGGTTTTGAGAAAATCTTGGGTGGGTGGCGAAGTATAAAAGGTGAGGGGTCCCGGGGGAATACCTCCGGTCCAGATCCATTGCTTGAGTTGTTCTTCCCGGGCATAAAAACCCAAAGTGGTGATAGTTTCTACCTTCTCCCGGCTGCCGAAGCGCAAGTTGGAATGATAATCCACGCTGTAGCGGCGCTCCAGGTCCCTGGAATTGTAAGAGCCGAAATACAGATCAAAGATGGAATTGTGCGGGCCTACCAAGAGATCGAGGGTGGTTATCGGCGGGTTGGCCGGGTCATCAAAATGTCGGTCCCGACTGCTCAAGGCCAAAGTGAGCTGGTTCTGCCACCACGGAAAGGGCCAGTAGTCCACTACCAGGCCTTGAAGCAAGTCGATTTTACTGTTGTTTTGGTCGGGGTCCAAACCCGGCCCCTTGTTGGATTTGACATCATAGATGTCCCCGCCGTTTTCCGTGGGGACGCCAAAGCGGCTGTTGATGAGCAAGGTGTGGTAGGTAAAGGACAAGTTATCCAACAGGTCCAAGTCCAGGCGGGCCACCAGAGAGTTGCTGCGAAACTGATTGTTGACCGGCAGGATACCCGGGTCGGAGATGTGGGTCCACCCGATGGAAAACCCGAATTTTTTGTAGGAGCCCAAGAGGCTGGCCCGATATTCTTCTATGGCCGCACCCTTCTCGCTATGGAAGCCGGCGCCTGCGAGCAGGTTCAGGGTGGGCGGCCCCACCCCTTTGCGGGTGAACAGGTTGACCACCCCCACCATGGCATCAGCCCCGTAGAGCGCGCTCATGGGTCCCCGCACCACTTCAATGCGGCTGAGATTGTCCGTGGTCAAAGCGTTGAAGTCGAAAGAACCGCCGGCATCGTTGATGCGAATGCCGTTGAACAGCACCTGGGTTTGGTCGGGTTCCCCGCCTCTGAGAAAAATCTCCGTCAGGCCGCCGGTGCTGCCGCTCTGGTTGACGGTAACCCCGGGGGTGAAGCGCAGCACCTCTTCCACCCGTACGGCCTGCTGTTCCTCAATCTGTTTTTCCGGGATGATCGTCACCGACTGGGTGCTGTCCTTGAGAGGCACTTCGGTGCCGGTGGCGGTGACCACTACCGGTTCCAGTTCTACGGTATCCTGAATGATATCAGATTCCGTGGCGCTCCCTGGGGTTATCAGACCGAAAAATATCACAATTCCCCATAAAACCCACCATATTCTCATTTATTCTTCTCCTTCCTCTTCAAAAACCCGATGGCTGCGGATCCAAGCCGACAAGTTGCCTGATGATAACGAACGGAGACCCACCGCCCTATCAACTCCCCTTACGTCCCCTTCACCGGTAGCACGGGCATCTTGCCGTGCCAGGACGGGATGGAAGCCCGTCCTACCGTTCTTAATTATGGGGTTGGGGGAGCGGGGGCAGGGG